>CAZVXI010000198.1:0-5541 GCA_964631295.1 uncultured Isosphaeraceae bacterium | reverse complement strand
GCGCGATTTCGAGGTGCTTCTCTGCATAGTCGATGGCCGCCTTGTACTGGCCCAGTTCGCGCGCGACGTCGGCGAACTGCTCGGTCGTCTCGCCGGGGATGGGCTCAGCAAGCTCCGCGACATCGGCAATGTCCGTTCGATCACCTGCCGGGCACTGCGGCCAGAATGGGTCGAACGCGAGTTCCGCAAAGCAGATGAGATACGCACCGCGCTCAGCGGCCCGGCGCGCCGCATCAAGCCCCTGGCGGCGGTTTGCCTGCCGATCTTCAGTCGCGTGTTGCTGGATGAGTGCGATGTGCATGTTGTGATGTCTGATACGATCGCACTCAGGCGAGCAGTTGGTTGACTTCGGCTGTCAGTCGCGGCAGATACCGCTCGATGATGCCCCAGACGATCTGATGATCGATAACGTCGTAACAGTGGTCGACCTGATTGCGGAATGCAATGATTTTCGAGCAGTCTGTCACCCGAGCCTTGAGGCGTTCCGACGCCTGCTGAATGTCATACAGACACGTCTGCACATCACGCGGCAGCATACAGCGGCACCTTTGTTTGCATCACCGCCGCGCGGAAATGCGGGTTCGTGATCGCCCGCTCGACCACGAGATCAACCGAACAGTCAAGCAGCCGTTGCAAGTCATCGAGCAGGTCGAGATAGGCATCCGCGCGGTCCCCGGCATCCATCGGATCGAACTTCACGAGCAAATCAACATCTCGCGGCTGCCCGGTCAACTCAGCACCTGAGCCGAACAGATCGAGGGATCGCACGCGGTATCGCTCACATCGGGGGCCAATCTGCGGGCGATGTTGGGCAATGTGCGGATTCATGGGACTGGGTCCGGGCGAGTGAGAAGAACGACACTGCCATTGTAACGGCGGGGCAATACAATGCCTGCGATCTCGCTCACAAGTCACTGAGAATCAAGCACCCCATGAACTACCACGAATCCGTCATCGATCTCATCGGCAACACGCCGCTCGTCAAGCTCAATCGCCTCGTGGATGAACACACGATGGCCCGCGTGCTCGTCAAGATGGAGCACATGAATCCGGCCGGGTCGATCAAGGATCGCATGGCATGGAACATGATCCGCCGGGCTGAGGATGCGGGGTTGATCAAGCCCGGCTGCACGATCGTCGAGAGCACATCCGGCAATACCGGGCTCGGCCTCGCAATGGTCTGCGCGGTGCGCGGCTACCGGTGCGTCTTCACGATGCCTGACAAAATGAGCAAAGAGAAGATCGACATGCTCAAGGCGTACGGCGCGGACGTGATTGTCACGCGGACCGACCTCGACCATGACCATCCCGAGAGCTATGTGATGGTCGCAAAGCGCATCGCCGAGGAAACGCCCGGCGGGTTCTACACCGACCAGTACTACAACATGAACAACCCCGAGGCACACTACCTCACCACCGGGCCGGAGATCTGGGAGGACACTGATGGGCAGCTTGATGCGCTCGTGGGCGGCATCGGCACGGGTGGGACAATCTCCGGCGCGGGAAAGTATCTCAAGGAGAAGGCAAAGCAAGCCGGTCGCGAACTGAAGATCATCTGCCCCGACCCGGAAGGGAGCATTTACAAGCAGGAACATGAGACAGGCACACACGATGAGCCAAGCATCTACCGCGTGGAAGGCATCGGGCACGACTTTATGGTCGGCACGCTCGACTTCACCGTCGTGGATGAAGTGCGCAACATCTCCGACAAGGACTCGTTCCTTACTGCGCGCAGGTTGCCGCGCGAGGAAGGCATCTTCTGCGGCGGTTCAACGGGCACCTCGGTCTTCGGCGCACTGCAGGTCGCCCGAGAACTCGGCCCGGGCAAGCTCGTCGTGTGCCTGCTCTGCGACTCGGGCGATCGCTATCTGAGCAAGTGCTTCAACGATGAGTGGCTGCGCGACATGGGCTACTTCGATGTCGATGTTCGTATGGGGTCGGTGCGAGAACTCATGCAAACCAGACAGCGGCAGGTCGAGTTCGCCACCGTGGATGAATCGCTCGGCAACGTCGCGCGGCGGATGAACGACCTGGGCATCTCGCAGATGCCGCTTGCCGGCACCAACGGCGGTCCGCCCATGATGATCCACGAAACCGATCTGCTGCAGACGCTGGTGCGCGGCGACTGCGAACCGGGCGACCCCGTCACCAAAGCCGCCAAGCCCATGCAGGGCATTGTCACGCCCGAAGATTCGCTTGCCAAGGTGCAGCGTGTGTTCGATCAGGACAATGTCGCCATCGTCGTCGAGCGCGATAAAGTCGTCGGCATCATCAGCAAGATCGATGTCGTGGAGTTTCTTGCGGCGCGGAGTTGAGCATGGCCCCTCGGGACCACGGCCGCTTACCCCGAGGCATTCGCCCACGTCGGGTCGATCACACGCTTCACTTCGGTGATCACATTCGCGGGAAAACCGCTCTTCTCGGCATGCTCCAGAATTGTCGCTTCGCTTGCTGCGTCGTAAATGCAGTAGATCTGGTTGTCCGTCACGAAACTCTGCACCCAGCTGATGCCGTCCATCTCGCGCAGCACGCTGCACGAATGTGCCGAAGCGCCGGCAAGATCGTTATCTGACATCTTCCCGGCGTCGGCAATGTCACGCTTGATGATGAATCTGGGCATTGATCGCTCCTGTCACTTGTTACCACTCCGGCCCGCCGGTGTAGCGGCCGAAGACATCGGCCATCGCCTGCACCATCTCGCCGAGCGTGCAGTTTGCAATGGATGCGTCGATCAGCGCAGGCATCACGTTGCCTGCCGAGACACCGCTGGCCGCCTCGTGATATGTTTTCTCGTCGATCGGCTTGATACCATCGGTCTTGCCGCGGCACGCGATGCGGATGTTCTCCAGCGCCTGTTGCGCCCTGGCATCATCGCGCTGCTCGCGGAACGTCGACAGCCGCTGATTCTGCACTTCCTCAACTTCATGCGGAATCTGCAGGATTTCAACCTGCTCGTTCTCGTTGCCATCTTTGTAGGCGTTCATGCCGACGGTGATGCGATCCCCCGCTTCCATTTCCTGCCCGAAGCGGTAACTCGCCTCTGCGATCGACCTGCGGAAGTAACCTTTGTGAATACCTGCAACAACGCCGCCCATGTCATCAATCTCGCGGATGATACCAAGCCCGTCGGTCTCCATCTGATCGGTGAGCGCTTCAACAAACCATGACCCGCCAAGCGGATCAACCGTGCGGTGCACACCTGTCTCATGCGCGAGAATCTGCTGCGTGCGCAGGGCAACACGGACCGCTGTCTCCGTCGGCAGGCCGAGCGTTTCATCCATCGAGTCGGTATGCAGCGACTGGCACCCGCCGAGCACACCCGCCATCGCCTGATAGGCAACGCGCACGATGTTGTTCAGCGGCTGCTGCTCGGTGAGCGAACAGCCGGCCGTCTGCACATGCGTGCGCATCAGGTGGGAGCGTGCGTTCTTCGCGCCGTAGCGGTCGCGCATCATGTGCGACCAGATGCGCCTTGCTGCGCGCAGTTTGCATATCTCTTCGAAGAACTCGTTGTGGCTGTTGAAGAAGAATGACAGCCGCGGCGCAAAGCCATCAACATCCAGCCCGCGGGCCATCGCAGCTTCGACATATTCCATGCCGTCGCGCAAGGTGAAGGCAAGTTCCTGCGTCGCGGTCGAGCCGGCTTCGCGAATGTGATACCCGCTGATCGACACACTGTTCCAGCGCGGCGTGTGCTGCGTGGCGAACTCGATCGTGTCGACAACGAGCTTCACGCTCGCTTCGGGCGGATAGATGAACTCATTTTGCGAGTGAAACTCCTTGAGGATGTCGTTCTGCAGCGTGCCGCCGAGCTTCGCAAAGTCCATGCCACGCTGATGCGCCATCGCGAGGTACAGCGCCCAGATGACCGCAGCCGGGCCGTTGATTGTCTGGCTTACCGTCACCTCCTCGACGGGAATGTCTGCATACAGCCGGTGCATGTCTTCGATGGTGTCGATCGCGACGCCGCACCTGCCGACTTCACCGACAGACAGCGGATCATCCGAGTCGCGGCCCATGAGCGTGGGCAGGTCGAACGCAGTCGAGAGCCCGGTGTTGGCCTTGGTGCCGCTGGCATTCTCGAGGAGATATTTGAAGCGTTTGTTGGTGTCGTCCGCGGAGCCGAAGCCCGCAAACTGCCGCATTGTCCAGAGACGGCTGCGATACATCGTCTCATGGATGCCGCGCGTGTAGGGGAAGGTGCCCGGCTCGCCGATGCGCTCGTGCGGTTTGGCGGCGTCGTTCGGGTCGGTCGTGGCAACCCCGCCCGGGCCATACAGTTGATCAACCACATACCCGGAGATGGTGACCGCATCTGCGTTGACCTTGTACGGGTCAGTTGCAGTCTGGGCTGCCGTGGCTGCTTTGACATCGGTTGGGTTGGATGCGGTGGTCATGCGCGGACGTCTCCAGTCGGATATCCGAGCCTCCATGGCCCTGATGGGCGGATTCTAGCGCACGGCCCGGTTGCTGGCAGGTATCGCACGTCAAGCCATCTCTGACATGTTTGCGGCATCAGGTCCTGACGCAGCCCAGGATCCGAGTCATGCTTGACAGGAAGGGACCTCGCGACATGTGGCCGCCCACAGATCGCGCGCGACCCCGGCATGCGTGGTGCCACCCAAAGAGAGCAGAGACTTCGTGGTCCGTTTCTTGATCCGCTGGATCAGGAGGAGGAAGTATGTGCTCTCGTGGTTTCGGTTGGAGCGGCTCTGCCGCGACTGGTGTTGTTGTTCTCGCGGCCGGGTTCTCGTCGCCGGCACGGGCTGATGTTTCATTCCAGGGGCTGGGTGATTTGCCGGGCGGCAGTTTCAACAGCCTCGCCTTCGCCGTCTCGGCCGATGGCTCGGTCGTCGTCGGACAGGGCGCGTCCGCCTCGAGCAGTGAAGCGTTCATCTGGGATGCAACCAACGGCATGGTCGGCCTCGGCGATCTCGACGGCGGCAGTTTCTTCAGCGAGGCCAACGCCGTCTCGGCCGATGGCTCGGTCGTCGTCGGGCGCGGCAACTCCGCCTCGGGCAATGAAGCGTTCATCTGGGATGCTGGCAACGGCATGGTCGGCCTCGGCGATCTCGACGGCGGCAGTTTCTTCAGCGACGCCCGCGCCGTCTCGGCCGATGGCTCGGTCGTCGTCGGACAGGGCGCGTCCGCCTCGGGCTTTGAAGCGTTCATCTGGGATGCAACCAACGGCATGGTCGGCCTCGGCGATCTCGGCGGCGGCAGCTTCTCCAGCTTCGCCAACGCCGTCTCAGCCGATGGCTCGGTTGTCGTCGGACAGGGCGCGTCCGCCTCGGGCAGTGAAGCGTTCATCTGGGATGCTGGCAACGGCATGCAGTCGCTTGCTGATGTATTGACCGCAGAGGGCATTGATCTCACCGGCTGGACACTGAGCCGAGCGACGGGCATCTCAGAGGATGGCATGACCATCGTCGGATGGGGCACCAACCCGGATGGCTTCGCCGAGGGCTGGATCGCGACCATCCCCACACCCGGAGCGCTTGCGCTGCTCTGCATGAGCGCGCTTGTCGGCACACGCCGCCG
>CAZVXI010000197.1:0-5575 GCA_964631295.1 uncultured Isosphaeraceae bacterium | reverse complement strand
AGTTCCTTCGTGATCTGTTCACGGCAGTGTGCCCAGAGGTCGAGCAACTGGTTGTGGCGTTCACGTTCGGTGATTGCGCCTGCGTCATAGGCCTTCTCGATACGATCGACCTTCGTTTGCGTTTCTTCAAGAAGCGCGGGCTTGTGATCGGGGATGCGCAAGTCGGTGATCGCGATCGACAAGCCAGACTTCATCGAGCAGCGGAAACCGATTTCTTTCATGTCGTCGAGTACGCTCAGCGTCGCCGGGCGACCAAGGCGTGCATACGTTTCGTCGATGACGATGGAGCAGCCCTTCTTGCCGAGAGTGCAGTTGTAGAACGGCATGCCGTCACTGAGAATCTCGCCAAAGAGCAGCCGGCCGACCGTGGTGACGATGCGTGGCGGGCCTTCATTCTTCGACCGATCTCGCAGGCGCTTTGCGCTGCCCCCTTCTTTCTCGACAACTTCGTCGAAACGATGCAATCGACAGACGATGCGCTCCTGCATGCCGATCTGGCCGAGTTCCCACGCCATCACCGCTTCCTGGAATGTGCCGAACTTGCGGAGGTCTTTCGGCTCGCGTTTGTCATCGCGATCATCGCAGTAGGTGAGGAAGTACACACCCATCACAATGTCCTGGCTGGGCGAAACGATCGGCTTGCCGTTGGCAGGGGAGAAGATGTTGTGTGTCGAGAGCATGAGTACATGCGTCTCGGCCTGCGCTTCGACTGACAGAGGCAGGTGAACTGCCATCTGGTCGCCGTCGAAGTCTGCGTTGTAGCCTGTGCACACGAGCGGGTGCAGCTGAATCGCATTGCCTTCGACGAGCACGGGCTCGAATGCCTGGATACCCATGCGGTGCAGCGTCGGTGCGCGGTTGAGCAGCACCGGATGCTGATAGATCACCTGTTCGAGAATGTCCCACACCTCGGGATCACGGCGTTCGAGCATGCGCTTGGCAGACTTGATCGTGTCCGCAAGGCCGTGCTCTTTGAGCCGCCGAATGATGAACGGCTGATAGAGTTCCAGCGCGATCTTCTTCGGCAGGCCGCACTGCCAGATTTTGAGTTCCGGGCCGACGACGATGACTGAACGGGCTGAGTAATCAACGCGCTTGCCAAGCAGGTTCTCGCGGAAGCGGCCCTGCTTGCCTTTGATCATGTCCGTGAGCGATTTGAGCGGGCGATTTGATGAGCCAAGCACCGGCCGCCTGCACCGACCATTGTCAAACAGTGCGTCGACCGCCTGCTGGAGCATGCGCTTCTCGTTGCGGATGATGACATCCGGCGCATTCAAGTCCATCAGCTTCTTGAGGCGGTTGTTTCGGTTGATGATCCGACGGTAGAGGTCATTGAGGTCGCTTGTCGCGAAGTTGCCCGATTCGAGCAGGACGAGCGGGCGCAACTCCGGCGGGATAACCGGGACGACATCCAGCACCATCCATGTTGGATCGTTCTCGCTGCCGCGAATCTGCTCAATGATCTTCAGTCGCTTGGAGAAGTCCTTGATCTTTTGCTTGCTGCGCGTCTTGTTGAGTTCATCACGAATCGTCGCCGCTTCCTCGAAGAGATCGATGCGTTCGAGCAGCTCGCGGACCGCATCAGCGCCCATGAGCGCAGTGAAGGATGTGAGTCCGTACTTCTCGATGGCTTCGCGGTACTGATCCTCGGTGAGGACCTGGCGGAACTCCATGTCGGTCGTGCCAGGATCGACGACGACATAGTCCTGGAAGTAGATGATCTTCTCCATGTCCGCGGTCTTCATGTTCAGCAGCGTGCCGAGCCGGCTGGGCAGTGCTTTGAAGAACCAGATGTGGACAACAGGAGCAGCCAGATTGATATGGCCCATTCGCTTGCGACGCACGCGGCTGTGTGTGACCTTCACGCCGCAGCGATCGCAGATGATGCCCTTGAACTTCGTGCCTTTGTACTTGCCGCACGCGCATTCGTAGTCGCGTTCGGGGCCGAAGATGCGCTCGCAGAACAGGCCGTCTTTCTCAGGCCTGTAGGTGCGGTAGTTGATCGTCTCGGGTTTCTTCACTTCGCCGAACGACCACGAACGGATGTCGTTGGGGGATGCGAGGGTGATCTTCACCGAGCCATAGTCGTTGACGCGATCGTAAACAGTTTCAGCCATTCCAGGTTCTCAGTTTCGGTAGTGAGTTTCGTGGTGCGCGTCGAATCAGATGAATCACCTCGCGGCGTGTGATGCCGGGAGGCGAAACACTGAGAACTTCTTATTACAGCAGACTGCCGCCTTCAAACTGTTCTTTCTCGAGTGAGATGTTCATGCCCAGACCACGAATCTCATGGCAGAGCACATCAAACACAACCGGCATGCCGGCTTCGAGCGTGTTCGTGCCCTTGACCATCGAGTCGTAGATCTTGGTGCGGCCTTCAACATCATCGCTCTTGACAGTGAGCAGTTCCTGCAACACGTACGCTGCGCCGTAGCCTTCAAGCGCCCAGACTTCCATCTCGCCGAATCGCTGGCCGCCGGTGCGAGCCTTGCCGCCAAGTGGCTGCTGCGTGATCAGCGAGTAGGGGCCTGTTGCGCGAGCGTGGATCTTGTCATCCACGAGGTGATGCAACTTGAGCAGGTACATGTATCCGACAGTCGTCTTCTGGTGCAACGGTTCGCCTGTGCGCCCGTCGTAGAGTTGTGCCTTGCCACCATATGGGAGTCGAGCGAGCAGTTCGTCTGGCGAGCCGGGGTTCTCGCCCGTTTCTTCGAACTTGTTCAGGCGTTCTTCGACGTAGTTGTTGGCTTCTTCAATGGCGCCCAGCACCTCTGCTTCGGTCGCGCCGTCAAACACCGGCGTGATTGCCTGGAAACCAAGCACCGCCGCTGCCCAGCCAAGGTGGGTCTCAAGAATCTGCCCAACATTCATGCGTGAAGGCACGCCCAGCGGGTTGAGCAACACATCGACAGGTGTGCCATCTTCCAGGAACGGCATGTCTTCTTCTGGCACAAGGCGAGCGATGACACCCTTGTTTCCATGTCGGCCTGCCATCTTGTCGCCAACGGACAGTTGCCGCTTGGCTGCGATGTAAACCTTGACGGATTCGAGCACGCCGCTGTTGAGTTCATCGCCACGTTTCATGTGGGCGAGTTTTCGCTGCTTTTCCTTTTCAACCGCTTGAATTCGCGGCCAGAACTGACTGTGCACCCTCGCCGACTGCTCTTTCACATCCTTGCTGCCCTTCACCCACGCCGGATCGAACGTCTCGATCTGTTCGAGGATGACCTCAGCGATGTCGGAAGCACCCACACGCTGACGCGTGGTGGGGTCGATCATTTCCGTGCCGCCGATCTCGTTGATCTTGCCGATCATTTGCCGGAAGAGCCCGATGCGCTTCTGGTCCATCTCAGCCTCGAAGGCATCCATGTCCTCTTTGAGTTGCGCTTTCTGTTGATCGTTGAGGTGCACGCGGCGTGAAAACTTCTTCGCGCCGATGACGACACCTTCCGTCCCGGCGGGGACTTCGAGCGAATCGTTCTTCACATCCTCGCCGGCGCGGCCAAAGATCGCGTGCAGCAGTTTTTCTTCAGGGGTCAGTTCGCTCTTGCTTTTCGGGCTGACCTTGCCAACAAGAATGTCGCCTGGACCGACGCGCGCACCGATGCGGATAATGCCGTTCTCATCGAGGTTGTTAAGCGCCTTTTCCGAGACGTTGGGAATATCCCGTGTGAACTCCTCGCGGCCAAGCTTGGTTTCACGCACTTCAACGTCGAACGAGTCGATGTGGATTGAGGTGAACACATCATCCTTCACCAGCCGTTCGCTGATGACGATGGCGTCCTCGAAGTTGTAGCCGTCGAACGTATTGAACGCGACGAGCGCGTTCTTCCCGATGGCCAACTGTCCGAGTTGGGTCGATGCGCCATCTGCGATCACCTGCCCGGTCTCGACTTCTTCGCCGAGGCTGATGACCGGCTTCTGGTTCTGGCAGGTTCGTTCGTTCAGACCGATGTTCTTGCGGAGTTCGTACTCATCGGCGTCGTCAATGATGATGCGCTCTGCGTCGACGTAGGTGATGATGCCGCCACGCTTTGCCTTGACGAGCATGCTGCTGTTTTCACCTGAGATCTGTTCCATTCCGGTGCCCACGAGCGGGGGATCGATCTTGATCAGCGGAACTGCCTGCCGCTGCATGTTCGAACCCATCAACGCGCGGTTGGCGTCGTCATGCTCGAGGAAGGGGATGAGCGCGGCCGACACGCCGACGATCTGCTTGGGCGAGATGTCGACGAACTCGACTTCTGTCGCGTGGACCTGGGCAAGGTCGCCTTTGTCACGAGCCAGAACCTGGTCTTCAGTGATACAGCCTTTGTCGTCGAGCACATCGCTTGTTGCAAGCTTGTGGCCCATCTCCTCATCGGCCCGCAAATACACGATTTCATCCGTGACCTTGCGGTTCTTGATCCGGCGATAGGGCGTCAGCAGGAATCCGTACTCATCGATCTTGGAGTAAATGCCAAGCGACACAATGAGGCCGATGTTCGTACCTTCCGGTGTTTCGATCGGGCAGACCCGGCCGTAGTGGCTGATATGCACATCGCGCACTTCAAAGCCCGCGCGCTTTCGGTTCAAGCCGCCCGGGCCAAGTGCGGAAAGCCGACGTTCGTGGACGAGCATTGACAGCGGGTTCGTCTGGTCGACGACCTGCGAAAGCTCGCTGCGACCAAAGAAGAAGTCGATCGCGCTGGAGATGCTCTTTGAGTTGACGAGGTCAGCAACCTTGCTCAGTTCGTCCGGGTCTTTGACACTCATTCGCTCCTGCACAGTGCGGCGGAGTTTGAGGAACCCCTTGCGCATTTCTTCAACGGCAAGTTCATCGAGCGTGCGCAGACGGCGGTTGCCGAGGTGGTCGATGTCGTCCGTGTACGTGTTGTTGCGCTTGCCGCGGAGATCGAGCAGATAGCGGACAATCGCGAGGAAATCCTGTGCGCGGATCGCCTGATCGTCTTCATTTGCCTGTTCGTACTGCTCGTCAGAATCGAACTTGCGATTGATTCGGAACCGGCCAACCTTCCCAAGGCGATAGCGGTTGTCGTCGAAGAACTTCTCGTCGAACAGTGACCGGGCCTTGTCGACCTGCGGCGGGTTGCCGGGACGCAGGCGGCCGTAAATCTTGAGCAGCGCCGCTTCGTGCTCCGTGACTTCCGCGAGGAAGTCGAGTTTCTCGGCAGCAAGCGTGTTGAGAATCAGTGGATCAGAGGGGCGGGCGATGACGCGGGCTGACTTTAGCCCTGACGCCTGAATATACTCGACTGCATCGCCGAGCTGCGCGCCAGGCCGGCAGAGTTCTTCACCGGTCTCGGAATCGAGAATGAGTTCAGCCGAATAGAAGTCCGGCTCAATCTTCTCGACCTTCATGTCCTGCACGTCGTAGAACAGTTCCAAAAGTTTGTCGGTGGAGCTGTACGCTTCATCGAGCGCTCGAAGGAAGGTCGTTGCCGCAATCTTGGCCGACTGGTCGATTTTCATCGCCAGTACTTCCTTCTTGGTGACTTCCAGTTCGATCCACGAGCCGCGCTCCGGGATGATGCGGGCGGTATGCAGCGGGCGGTCCGTCGGGGAGTTGACATCA
>CAZVXI010000196.1:0-5580 GCA_964631295.1 uncultured Isosphaeraceae bacterium | reverse complement strand
ATTCAAGCTGCAGCGGTCAGGCCGGATGGGAACCTATCCGGAGAATCGCGGACAGGAAGCGACATCACTCGGTGCTGCATACATCCTCGGGAAAGAAGACTGGCTCGTGCCGTGCTATCGCGAGAATGCCGGGCTCTTCTGGCGAGGCCTGCCGATGGAGTACATCCTGCTGCACTGGATGGGTGATGAGCGAGGCAACGAAATCCCGCGCGACCTGTTCGTCACGCCGATCTCGATTCCGATCGGCACGCAGATGCTGCACGCGACCGGGCTTGCGTGGTCTGAGAAATATGCCAGGACAGGGCGCATCGCATGCACGTTCTTCGGCGATGGCGCGAGTTCCGAGGGCGACTTCCACGAAGCGGCGAACTTCGCGGCCAACCTCGATCTGCCGGTGATTTTCTTCTGCCAGAACAATGGCTGGTCGATCAGCGTGCCTGCAAAGATTCAGTGTTCCGCGCCAACGGTCGCGCAGCGCGGTGTTGCCTACGGCATGGATGTGATCCAGTGTGATGGCAACGACATCTTCGCTGTTGCGTATTGCGTGAAACAGGCGGCCGAGCGCGCACGCGAGAACAACCGCCCGACGTTTATCGAAGCCGTCACGTATCGCCTCGGCGATCACACGACCGCAGATGATGCCCGGCGGTATCGCGATGCGAAGGAAGTCGAGCAGTGGAAGGCCCGCGACCCGATGCTCCGGCTGCGCACGTACCTTGAGCAGCGAAAACTCTGGGACGACACCAGAGAAGAAAAGTCGCTCGACGCTGCGAGGGAGCACATCACGCAGGTTGTCGAGAAGGCAGAGAACATCGACGCGCCAACTGCCAGTGACTTCTTCGATTCGATGTACGCAGAACTGCATGATCAACTGCGTATGCAGCGGCAGACGATGCGCACCAGTTCGCTCGGGCAGAATCCCAGTGAACTCAACGAAGCAGCGCCCGCGACAGCGAGCGATCGTGTTGGAGTGGAATCCTGATCCCAGTCGGCCGCGTGCAGCGGCGTGGCAGAGCAACATCATGGCAAACCTCACACTTGTACAGGCAATCAACCTCGCACTCATTCAGGAGATGGAGAAGGATGAGCGCGTCATCATCCTCGGTGAAGATGTCGGCGTGAACGGCGGTGTGTTCCGTGTTACGGAAGGATTGCACAAACGCTTCGGCGGGCATCGCGTTGTCGATTCGCCGCTCGCGGAATCAGGCATCGTGGGCACTGCCATCGGACTCGCGATGGGCGGCCAGCGGCCTATCCCCGAGATTCAGTTCGAGGGATTTCTCGGGCCAGCCTATGACCAACTCTGCACGCATGCAGCCCGGATGCGCACACGCACGCGCGGCGCGTTCACCGTGCCGCTGACGATTCGTGTGCCTGTTGGTGGCGGCATCCACGCGCCCGAACTGCACAGCGACAGCCCGGAGGCGATCTACGCGCATACGCCGGGGCTCAAAGTTGTCATGCCTGCTTCGCCCTACGACGCGAAGGGGCTGCTCATTTCCGCCATTCGCGATCCAGATCCCGTGCTGTTCTTCGAGCCGAAGCGCATCTATCGGGCGTTTCGTGAAGAAGTACCAGAAGATGAGTACACGATCCCGATCGGCAAGGCGCGCATCGTCACCGAAGGCGACGACATGACGATGATCTCGTGGGGCGCCTCGGTTGTGCAGTGCATGAACGCGATCGAGAAGGCTGGGGATGATCAGTCGATCGAACTGATTGATCTTCGCACAATTGCCCCGCTCGACTTCGAGACAATCGCGCAATCCGTCCGCAAGACCGGCCGGGCGGTGATCGTGCACGAAGCACCGCGCACGTGTGGCCTCGGCGCGGAGATCGCGACGCGCATCATGGAAGAATGCTTCCTGCACCTCGAAGCCCCCGTGCAGCGCGTAACTGGCTTCGATACGATCATGCCGTACTACAAACTTGAACTCGAGTACCTGCCGGACAATGAACGTATCGGCAAGGCGATCAGCGAAGCCGCCGCGTATTGACATTGCCTGGATTCACCACGAAGTTCACGGAGAACCACGAAGACGGAAAATGGTGTTGGAAGAAACACTTTTGCACGGGTCGATTGCAGCTATCGGTTGGACATGGTCGTTGGTAAGAAAGTAAATCTGGAAGTCAAATTAGTTGATCGTCTCACGCGCATTGATGAGTCACCGTTGCTGACGCACCTGCGACTCCCCTTGCTGAGAGTCGGCTTGCTGATGAACTTCAATGTGGAACGGTTGAAGGACGGGATCGTCCGTCGGATTATCTGAGATTCATATTTCACTCCGTGGTCCTCCGCGATTTTCGGTGTGAACACTCGCTGGTAAAACTATGGCTGGAATGAAACAACCTGCTAATAAGTCTCACTTTCTCCTGCCGGACCTCGGTGAAGGTGTTCACGAGGCGGAACTGATCTCATGGAAGGTCAAGCCGGGTGACACCGTTGATGAACACCAGACGCTCGCCGAGATGGAAACCGACAAGGCGCTTGTCGAAGTGCCAAGCCCGTGGAAGGGCGTCGTGAGCGAACTGTGCGGTGAGGTCGGCGACATCATCAACGTCGGCAGTGTACTCGTTCGATACGATGTCGGCGGCGATACCGCGAGCAACGGCTCGCCACAAAAGCAGGCCGCGAGTGACGCAAAGGCAAAGCAGGCGTCGGCGAGCGAAGACGAAGGCAAATCGGAAGATGCCGGGACCGTGGTCGGCAATGTGTCCGGCGAACTGTCGATTCCGACACGCTTCGCAGAACGCCGCGCTGAATCCAACGGCACAGCGCATGGCGGCAAGGCGCTGGCAACGCCGGCTGTCCGGCGCATCGCTCGGGAAGTGGGCGTGGACATCAACCGAGTGCCGGGCAGCGGGCGCGGGGGTCGGGTGACAGCCAGCGACATAGAAACATTTGCCCGCGGCGGTGGATCGCCGGGAAGCACCACATCTCGGCCCGCGCCTGCAGCAAAGCAGCGGACAGCACCGTCTGAATCTTCGTTCGCGCCTGTTGCTGTCTCACGCGAGGGCGTCGATGAGACGATCCCGTTCCGCGGCGTTCGTCGCAAGATCGCCGAATCGCTTGATCGCTCGGTGAAAACAGCGGTGCACTTCACTGTGGTTGATGAAGCAGATATCACCGCGCTTGATGCGAAACGCAAAGAGTACGCGCGCGTGCTTGGCGAGAAACTCTCGCTGCTGCCGTTCATCATGATGGCAGTCTCTCGTGGCCTGCGCGTGCATCCGTCCCTCAATGCGAACGTTGATGATGAAGCTCAGCAGATTCTGCAGAAGGGCACGATCAACCTCGGATGCGCCGTCGATACCGATCATGGCCTGATGGTGCCCGTGATTCCGCGGGCCGACACGCTCAGCCCGGTTCAACTCGCCCAGCAAGTGTCAGACATCGCGCGTGGCTGTCGTGATCGCACAATAGCGCGCGAACGACTGACCGGCGGTACGTTCACAATCTCCAACGTCGGCAGCTATGGCGGCATGTTTGCCACGCCGATCATCAACTACCCGGAAGTTGGCGTTCTCGCGGTCGGCCGGGCGAAGGAGAAAGTCATGGTGAGCAATGGCGCGTTCTACGCGGGGGTCGCGCTGCCACTGTCACTGAGTTGCGATCATCGCGTGGTTGATGGCGCAGAGGGCGCACGGTTCCTGAATACTGTCGTGCGGTTGCTGGAGGACCCCGAATCCCTGCTCGGCTGACGTCACGGAAAGCGAATCGGTTCTGCAATCAACATCCGCACCATGATGTGCCGATCTGCGTAGAACCAACATGACCACTGCTCCGACAAACTCGCCACAGTCGCCGCTAAACGATTCTCAGAGTCCCGCAGCACAGCTCCGCGATCAGCTTGCCAATCGGACAGCGACGATCGGCGTCGTTGGTCTGGGGTACGTCGGCCTGCCGCTTGTGAAGGCCCTGCACGAAGTGGGCTTTCCGATCGTCGGGTTCGATGTCGATCAGACGAAGATCGACAAGCTCAATCGCGGCGAAGCGTACATCCACCACATCGGGTCCGACCTTTTCACGATGCTCGCGGAGTCTGATCGCTTCTCGGCAACTGCGAACGGTGCAGACCTCGCCGCGGCTGATGTGATTTTGCTGTGCGTGCCCACGCCGCTGGGCAAGCATCGCGAGCCGGACCTCTCCGCAGTGCTGCGTTCAACCGAGATGGTCGCTGCAATACTGCGAGCCGGGCAACTGGTCATTCTCGAATCGACGACATATCCGGGTACGACGCGCGGCGAGATGCAGCCCATCCTCGATCATGCCGGCCTCACGTGCGGGCGAGATTACTTCCTCGCGTACAGTCCCGAGCGCGAAGATCCAGGCCGGGCAGGCGAAAGCACGCGCACGATCCCCAAACTCGTTGGTGGCATCGATCCACTGTCAGGCGAACTTGCTGAGTTGTTCTACAGCGCGTTCGTCGATGATGTGCATGCGGTGTCATCCGCGGAAGTTGCTGAGTCAGCCAAGCTGCTGGAGAACATCTACCGCGCAGTCAACATCGCGATGGTCAATGAACTCAAGATGCTGCTCACCGAGATGAATATCGATGTCTGGGAGGTCATTGCCGCCGCATCAACCAAGCCGTTCGGTTTCCAGCCGTTCTACCCCGGCCCGGGGCTTGGCGGGCACTGCATTCCGATCGATCCGTTCTACCTCACATGGAAAGCGAGAGAAATCGGCAGGGACACGCGATTCATCGAACTTGCCGGCGAAGTGAACTCCGGCATGCCGCGCTACGTGATCGCGCGCATTGCCGAAGCCCTCAACGATGACGGCAAAGCACTGCGCAACGCGAAGATTCTCATTCTCGGCATCGCATACAAACCAAATGTTGATGACATCCGCGAGAGCCCGGCAGCGGAGATCATCGAACTGCTCGGCGATGCAGGCGCATCAGTGTCCTACCACGATCCGCATATGCCGCACTTCCCGGGGATGCGAAAATATAACATCAACCTTCACTCCCAGCCGCTTGATGAACAAACCCTCACCGGCGTCGATGCTGTTGTGATCGTGACGAATCATGATGCGATCGACTACGAAGCAGTCGGCAGGCATGCGCGCGTCGTCATAGACACGCGCAACGCCATGGCAACCGTCGAGGCGCCCGCAGCACGCATCATCAAGGCATGAACAAAAGAAAAACCGAAGGATATTTATCCTTCGGCTTCGCATTGCTGCTTTTGTGTGATGCCGCTTGCAACGCAGCACGTTTTTGCGCGAGATGCGGCCCTACGCCAGCACCGCCTCGCCCGCACGTGCTGCGGAATACAGCTCGTTCACCTTGTTCCAGTTCACAACATTCCAGAATGCGCTGATGTAGTCAGGCCGGCGGTTCTGGTAGTTGAGGTAGTAGGCATGTTCCCACACATCAAGGCCGAGAATCGGTATGCAGGTGCATTCGACCACACCAGCCATCATCGGGTTGTCCTGGTTCTTCGTCGAGCAGGCACACAGTGATCCGTCGCTCTTCACGCCCAGCCATGCCCAGCCCGAGCCGAATCGCGTGGCTGCAGCGTTGGCGAACTTCTCTTTGAAACCGTCAAAACTGCCGAACGCTTCATTGATTG
>CAZVXI010000195.1:0-5665 GCA_964631295.1 uncultured Isosphaeraceae bacterium | reverse complement strand
CCGGCTCGGGCGGACTGCGCGTGCCGTCCGGTTGGTGGGCTCAGTTGTGTGCAGACGGCAGATGGAAGCAGCGGCAATGGCGATGTGAAGAACCATCACTGTTCGCGGATGCGGATGGGCACTTTGATTTCCATCGGCTTGCCTTGGTAGGTCATGCTGACGGTGGCATGTGCATCGTTGGCAATGGGCAGGCCGTTGTAATCAACGCGAACGCTCAGCGACCACTGGGCACCCTCGCCGGTCGTGCCTTTCTCAGGGCGCAGCAGTCGCCAGTCGCCGACCTCTGCGACGACGAACTGATCGGGGACGGTGATGGTCGGGGCAGGCGGCGGCTCACTGCGGCCGTAGGTTTCTGCAAGGATCGGCATGTCGAGCACACCGCGCGACGCCGGGCGGACAAACAGTTCGCTTCGCTGCGACCAGATTGGCATCTCTCGCTTTCCAGTCGCTTTGATGTAGACCTTGGTGGAATACTCGCCGGCAGTGAGGATCTCGACATTTGCGTCGCGATAGCCGGACTTACCAAGCGTGAGCGTTGCGTCGATGGACAACACCTCGCCGGGTGGAACGATGTTCGGCGAGAAGGTCGCACCGGCACACCCGCACGAAGGCCGCACACCTGCGATGTACATTGCTTCGCCTGAGTTGTTTGTCAGTTGGAACGTGTGTGTAAAACTGGTTTCCTTGCCTGTGATCGGGACAATGCCGAAGTCATGCACGGACTCGCCGAGCAGCGGCGCACTGGCTCGCATGAACGCGATGAAGCCGAACACTCCGGCCCCAAGCAATACGAGGACAGACAGGCCGACGAGCACCGCATGCCGCGCGGCGGCGCGCCTGCGATGCATGAGAACCACCGGATGTTGATGTTGCGGCGTCGGGAACATAAGCGAAGAAGGGTAGCGTCGGCCGGGCGGGCAGTCATCTGAAGTGATCGCAGGTGAAGCCAGGGCAGGTCCGATCATCGGAGCCGCACAGCCCCGCGAGCCAGATGCGTGGAGCCGATAACAGAGCCCGCGCACCACGGGGATGAAAAAACCATCTGGACGGTTTGCGTCGCCTGTGATGCGCATCACAGTTGATCCATCGGCGCAGACCTGATCGCCCATGCGGCATGTGTGCGATCAGCACTCGGCGCTCACACCCGAGGGGACGAAAATGAACGGCAGGCGACTGGCGATGTTCTGGGCATGGGGCGCAGGTGCAGTTGCAATAGCAGCACCGGCCACGCAGGCAGATGTGGATACGCTGAATCTTGGGACGTTCGCCAACGCGGGATTCGCCGAGATTAACTATGAAGGTGACTTCGGCGAGTATATTTCTGTTACCGGGCAACTCGAGAGTGACAACGACTACAATGTCATTACGATCGATCTTGCATCGCTTCTGGAAGATGCTGGGTTCAACGTCGTGCTGACCGTCACGGTTGTCGACACAGGCCTGAATCAGTACAACAACTCGCCAGGCGCAGACATTGATCTGCTTTCTTTCCAGGGTCTGATGGAAGAAGTCACCGTCGGATTCGACTACGACGGCCCGGTTGAACTGCATTCCAATGAGACTTCCGAGCAACTCGCAGAGCGGCTTTCAAATCTCGATGCAGAAAACGGCGTGCACAACTCGGAAGCACCGTACATGGTCTCGCTCGGCAACCAGGGATCGCTGACGGCAACACTCACCGGCTGGCCCGGCATCGACCCAGACACCCGTGGCGAAGTTGATCCGTCCGATGACACCAGCAACGACGATGGTGACGGCGAGCCCGACGGCAACGACGGTGGCGGCAGCGATGATGGTGGCGGAGACAGCGGCGACGATGGCGGCGATGGCGACAGCGGCGACGACGGTGGCGGTGATGATGACGGCGGATTCGACCCGAGCAGCCTCGTTGTTCCGACGCTGCTCATCAGCGAAGCAGGCATGGCCGAGTCGTTCGAGGTTTACATCACTGTCGAATCAGTCCCGGCACCGGGCGCACTTGCACTGCTGGGCATGGCAGGATTCGCCGGGCGACGTTCACGCAGACGACGCAACGCATAAGCAGCCAACCAGCAGCACATCACAGGCGATTCACCTTACCGTCCGTCGGGCAGCATGCGCACCGGAAACTCCGGCGGATGCAACTCCGGCCGATCGTTAAACCAACTCACAAGCCAGCACATCGCGTCGACGAGGCGCGGCCCGGGCCGATTGAACATCGCACTGCCGTCCACCAGCGCGACACCACCATCCTGCACGGCCGGCAACAACGGCCACCACTTGCGTGCCGTCAGAGTTGACAACTCACGATTGATCGAAGCAAGATCGTACCCGCACGGGCACACGATCAAGCGCTCAGGCATGGCCTCCAGCAGGTCTTCCGGGTTGATCTGACGACTGCGTTCCCCAGCCGCGTTGAGCGAATGTCGCCCCCCCGCGGCTTCGATCAGCTCCGGCGTCCAGTGCCCACCTGCAAACAGCGGGTCCATCCATTCGAGGAATGCAACCACCGGCCCGTCGAGATAGGGATTCACAAAGTCGATCGCCTCCCAGTACCTGCCGCGCAACCCAACCATGGCGACCTCGGCTTCATGATGCAGGCCAACCGCATCACCCACCTTCAGCAGATCATCGAAGACATCAAAGACAGACGTCGGGTTGAGCGACACAATCTCCGGCGCAGGCGACATATCCGCAGCAACGCGGCGCACCGTATTCAGATCAACGGAACATACATCGCACAGGTCCTGCGTGAGAATGACATCCGGCGCGAGATCACGAAGCAGATCAACATCAAGCGCGTAGAGCGACGCATCGGGCGACCCATCATTGCCATGATCCACATTCTTGTTCAGCGGTCCGCTGCCGAGCGCCTCGCGTACCTGCCTGTCAATCTCCGCACTGGTGGTCGCAAGCGTCTTCTGACTGGTGAGCACGGGAAGATGCGCAAGCCCTGCAGGAAAGTCGCATTCATGCGATCGGCCAACGAGCAGATGCGCACCACCGACCGCAGCCAGGATTTCGGTTGCAGATGGCAGAAGCGAAACAACACGCATGCTGCGAGTGTAGGCCCGGCAGTGCGGGAAGATACTCAGTCGACCGCCACACGCGGCAGTTCGCGAAGGAAGCTTGTGTGCTCAGCAGGTGATGAATCAAAACTGTGTGTTTGCCTTTCAAAGCAACAGGCAGGTTTTTCCCGATCAAATCATGCACATCAATTGCACAAGCCGGCAACAACCTCAGCATCGCGGCAGCAGCAGTGCATGATGAGTTCTACTGATCGGCCGCATGCTCGTTGTCAACCATCTGCCCGATGATTGCAGCAGCATCGCGCAGGGTGGCAACGTCGCGGGCAGGCAGGTCAGCCATCAGCGAGGCGAGTTGTTGCAGCCGACGCTCCCGGCCGGATGTCAGTGCTCGTTCCCCCCGGGCCGTCGCTTGCAGGATGGCCACCCGGCGATCTTCCGGGTCCTGTGTTCGCCGAACCATCCCGGCCGCCTCAAGCCCCTGCACCGTTCTGGTCATCGACGGCGGCTTGACACCCTCGCTCGCGGCCAACTCACCAAGCGTCCGAGGCCCGTCGAACACCAGCACACTCAGCGCAGACAGTTGCGGAGCAGGCAGACCGGAGGCAGCGTCGGTCGTGCGCAACGCGCGCAGCAGGCGGATCGCGGCAGAGTGCAGTTGCTGAGCAGTCGAGCCAGGCTCGCTCCGGCGTGACGATCTCGATGCAGACCGCCTCGCGGGATTTCCACCGGACTCCCCTCCCTCCACACCGCGCTCTCGCCCTCGCCCTCGCCGCGGCAACTGTTGTCCACCGCCCGTCACCGCTCATACCCCCCACACCCCCCACACTCTCGAATGCGCATCGCGAGGAACGGCAACGCCATCAGCACAAACAGCGCATCGACAGCCCGCCGCCTCGGCCGAGGCGACGAGCCGCCATTGCTTGCGTGCGATCCCTGCGGATGCATCGCGGTCCGATCCCCTGAGGCGTCCTGCCTCGACTTTGAGCGCCATCGTGGCCAGTGCGTGGTGCATCAGTCCTTGACGCAGCACGGCTCTGGATATAAGGTTAGTTTGCCTAACGAAGTATTTCAAGCGATTCATCAACTCTGCCGTTTGCTGTGGATTGAACTCGTGTCGAACCCCCGGACCCAGTCGCTCGCTTGCGGACAGTTGCCGACGCGCAGCCACTTCGCGTCCGTCCACCGGCCGCCATGGCTCGTTGTGGTCATCCGTCGTTCGGATGAGGGAGTTGGGCATCGTTGTGCGTACGCGTCTGGCTCAGGTCAGTCGTGCCGTTCGTCTTGGTCAGATACGCAGACCAGTTGCCGAGCACATCGAGCGTGAAGTCCTGTTCTCTTCCGGGAGTGCCGCTGATGGTCGAGCCCGACAGCGTGCCAGTGTCGACGCTCTCCAGTCGGTGCAAGGGATCTGCTTGGTCCACTTTCGCGCCATTTGCGTGCTCGCTATTGCTCACTCGCATCCCAACGCCTGAACTCCCAGTACATCTCTCGATCCTCTGGACGTGGGTCTGGCGCGATCTCAATAATTGCGTTGTCCGGGTGACTCACACCCTTACTCGGAGTAAACGTAACCTTCGATGATTCACCTGGATGAATATGGCCGACTGGTACCCACTTACCTCCGTGCCGTCTGTCATCAGGATATGTAACATTCAACGTAAGAAACGGAATGTGACCATCAGACCTATTTTGAATCTCAAGTGCGTACTGCCCATTGTCATAGGCATATCGGACGATCTCGAATCGTCGCCGGATAGCCACTATTCGTTCGTCATCTATAGAAAACGGCCTCGGCCCGCGACAAATTGCTTTCCACTCTGATGGTAAATATGTGGATCGCAGATTCAAGACTGCATTGCGTAACCATTCCTCAAATGTGATATGAGTGTTCTGCCAAATCGATCCATCACGTGTTATGAGAATAACATGGGGCTCATTATTGAGAGTACCGCGACGATATTCCCAACTCACATACGATGATTGCAGCGAGCCAAATGCAAGTCGCTCGCCGCACACTGCCGGGTGTTGAAAAATCTGGAGTTGATAAAAATTCTGCTCTCGAAACAACTGCACGGCACCAAAGGATTGTATGAATGTTTGATATGATCTTGGAGGCGTAACCGGCCATGTCGTCAAAGAATGCTCCACATCCGAAGTTATATTGGTTAGAAAGAAGCGTGGAGTATGTACCTCCGCCAGCAATGTTGTCAACCATTCATACATTGTCAATACCGCCTCTTGTTTCTCCTCCACCGACTCCATCGCGACCAATCACCCCGGTCAGTATGGCGTTGACGATGGTCGCCAGGCAGTCGCGGCGTGATGTTTGTTGGATGATTAGAGCCACCGTCAAAGAGTGGCCAATCGTGATCTGCGTGATATGGCACTCCTCGATCATCAACAGGCCACGGTTCACCATGATAATCGCTCCAATCTCGCCGTATGTCGCGTGTTGGAACTCGATCATGACGTTGCCCCTTGATCGGATCACGTTCGATGGTAATCGGCACAAACTCTGGATCACAGTCGTTGTGTACGCTTATACCGAGCTCGCCAACCGCATAGGTATGCAGCCCTGCGACGTGCAGATTGTAGACCGGCACACGCTCCAGGCGGATCGTCAGGCCTGAGACCGTCGCGGATGTGCCGGACTTCGT
>CAZVXI010000194.1:0-5712 GCA_964631295.1 uncultured Isosphaeraceae bacterium | reverse complement strand
GGCGGGAGGATCGCCCGGCTTGGAGGCCATCGCGGTGGTCGGCACGCTTCGCTTTCACACACTGGCTGCGTGGCCAGGTCGCATATTCGTCGCTCCAGAATCTGACAGATCAGATCGACCGAGACATCGCGCGCGTGGTTCGACTGACGCAGCGCACTATGGTGGCTGCCTCATGACAACCGCAACTCACTCCTATGAGAGCACGGCCTCGCTTACCGATCTTGCCGACCGCATACGGCAGGCTCAGCGGGTGACTGTGATGACGCACGCGAAACCGGATGGCGATGCAATGGGCTCGTGCCTTGCCATGAGCCGTGCGCTCGCCTCTTCAGGAGTGCACTGCGGCATCTGGCTGATCGGCCCGATGGATGAGTCGCTCGCCCTGCTGGCTGGCCCGACCCCGTTCCATGTTATAGATGAGAAAGCAAACGAGACGCCGACGGATGACGCAGAAGTCATCGTTGTCGTAGACACCGGCGCATGGGCGCAACTGGAGCCACTCACCGATTGGCTTGCAGAGAACCGGGAGAAGGTCATCGGGATTGACCATCACCCGCGCGGCGATGGTGTCGCGCCAGCGCGTTACATCGACTCCTCCGCCGGCTCGACGACACTGATTTTGCTCGAGTTGTTCGATGTCATGGGAATTGAGATCACCGGTGGGGAGAATGGTATCGCCGAGGCATTGTTCCTGGGCCTCGCCACAGATACGGGCTGGTTCAAGTACGACAATGCCGACAACCGCGTGTTCGCTGCAGCAGCCCGGCTGATGGCGGCCGGCGTCGACAAGTCGCGACTCTATCAACTGACAGACGAGTCTTACGAGCCACGACGACTCGATCTGGAGGCCCGCGCGCTTGCATCGCTCGAGTATCTGGATGGAGGTCGCATCGCGCTTATGCGACTGACGCAACAGGATTTTTCGGAGACAGGCGGCTCAGTGCTCGACCTGACCGGAATGGTGAATATGCCGATGAGCGTGACATCCGTGCGTGCTTCGATTCTCATGTGCGAAACGGATGACGGCCGGGCGAAGCTCTCGCTGCGGTCGAAGCCAAGTGTGCGGCCGGGGGATGTCTTCATCAATGTGAACGAACTCGCGCAACGCTTCGGCGGCGGGGGACACGTGCATGCGGCAGGAGCACGAATCAATGGATCGCTCGAGGAAGCTCGACAGAAGCTCATCGACGCATTGGCTGAGTGAGTCAGACGTTGAAAAGAAAGTGGCAGACGTCGCCATCCTGAACGACGTACTCCTTGCCTTCGATCCGCAGTTTTCCCGCCTCGCGGATCACCTTCTCAGACTTGTACTGCTCCAGATCAGCGATTGAATACACCTCGGCTCGAATGAAGCCTCTCTGGAAGTCCGTATGAATGACTCCGGCGGCCTCGGGACCGGTCGCGCCGCCACGAACGGTCCACGCTCGAATTTCCTGCGGACCCGCCGTGAAGAAACTCTGTAAACCGAGCAGTCGATACGCCGCGCGTGCGAGGACCGCAAGGGCTGGTTCGTCCAGACCAACGCTCTCGAGCAGTTCTGCACGATCTGCAACATCGAGTTCAGCGAGTTCCGCCTCGAGGCGAGCACACACTGCGACAACCTCGCCACCGTGAGATGCAGTGTGCTCACGCACCAACTGCACGAGCGGATGCTCGCCTTGCAGGTCGTCTTCATCGACGTTGGCAACAAAGAGAACCGGCTTTGCTGTGAGGAAGCCAAAGCTCCGGATGATCTCCGGCGCTTCGCCTGCCTCGAAGCGCACACTCCGCAGTGGCTTGCCGTCATCGAGCGCTACTCTGCACTGATCAAGAACACCCATGCGAATCTTCGCGTCGCGATCGCCACTGCGTGCGACGCGCGAAGCCTTGTCCGTAGCGGCTTCCACTGACTGCAGATCCGCAAGCAACAGCTCTGTTTCGATGGTCTCGATGTCCCGGATTGGCTGCACCGCGCCATCCACGTGGGTGACATCATCATCTTCAAAGCAGCGAACGACGTGCAGAATTGCATCAACATTGCGGATATTTGCCAGAAACTTGTTGCCGAGCCCCTCGCCCGCCGATGCACCGCGCACCAGTCCGGCAATGTCCACCAAGCGAACTGCGGCGGGAATGACTTTCTTCGTTTCGATGTACATATTGATTGTCTGGAGCCGGGGGTCGGGAACAGGCACGATTCCCACGTTGGGCTCGATTGTGCAGAACGGATAGTTCTCGCTCGCGATCCCCGCAGCAGTAAGCGCGTTGAACAGCGTCGATTTTCCGACGTTTGGCAATCCGACGATTCCGCATTCCATGAGGCGGCAATCGTAGCCCGAACAGGCAGCGGGTCGAGGCGCAATAGACAGGCCGATACTGCGATTGCTGCGTACCATCGGTCGAGGTATAGATGGGCAGGAAGCCCTCACTCAGCAACGTCTTTCCGCTGCGCAGGCAAGGATTGCCTTATGGACCTTCGGAAGTTCATCCCCAGCATGTTTCACCGGCGAGTCCTGCTGCTTGGCAGTGCGTGTGTGGCGCTGCTCGGCCTGTGCTTTGCGAAAGCGTGCCACCTGACGCTCGTCGAGGGGCCTTCCCTCCGAGCCAAGGCCGAGCAGGCTCTCGATCGCCGGGAGTTCCTGCCAACCACGCGTGGCGTGATACTCGATCGGCGGGGACGCAAGATCGCCATTGATCAGGCCAGCTACGACCTTGCGGTCGAGTACAAGGTCATTACCGGCGAATGGGCCGTCGAGCAAGCAAAGGCTCGGGCACGTCGTGCCAATGCTGACTCATGGAACACGTTGTCTGCGGATGAACAATCGGATCTGGTCGAGCCCTACATTGCGGAGTTTCGTGAGGTCGAACAGAGAATCTGGAAGACGATACGCCAACTCGGCAACCTCGATCAGGTGGAAATCGATAATCGCTGCAATCAAATCAAAACGGTCGTCGAACGGCGTGCTTCATACTTGTGGGAACAACAGCGCAAGCGCGAAGTGGAGCAGTACGGTTCTTTACGCGACGACTTCCGGCCGATGCGCATCGCCGAGCGTGAGCAGGCACACGTGATTCTCACTCGCATCGGTGACGATGTCGCATTCGAGATGATGGCCCTCAGCCGCGAACTGCCGGGCATGATCCGAGTCCAGGATTCGCATCGTCGGCATCATCCATGGACCACCCGCACATACACGATTGACCGTCGATCCCTTCCGCGGGACCTCCGATCAGACCGACCACTGACTGTTGAAGTGCGCGGCGTCGCGGATCACATCCTCGGATCGGTCCGAGATGAAGTCTGGGCGGAGGACATCGAACGACGCCCGTTCTATGACGAAGTCACTGGTGAAATCGATCTCAAGGGGTACCGGGTCGGCGATTCAGTTGGGCACAGCGGCCTTGAGCGCACGTTTGAGGATCAACTTCGCGGTGCGCGAGGCATGGTGACTGAGCGCAAGGACACCGGTGTTCGCAATCGGCTGGAACCACAATCAGGTGACGACTTGCAACTCGCTCTGGATATTGAGTTGCAGGGACGAATTCAGGCGGTGCTTGATCCCGATCTGGGGCTCACACGTGTTCAATCGTGGCACAACAACCATCGGCTGCCACTCGGTTGGAAACTCAACGCGGCTGCTGTCGTGATGGATGTGGAGACAGGTGAGATACTCGCCTTGGTGTCGACACCATCGATTACCGACGGTCTTGACATGTCTGATCGCATGCAGGCACAGAACCAGCCGCGTGTCAACCGCGCGGTTGAAGCAATCTATCCTCCGGGCTCGATCGTCAAGCCGCTTGTACTTATCGCGGCCGTTTCGGACGGTGCTCACGACCTGGAGGTTCCGATTACCTGCAACGGCCAGTTCTACGAACAGCATGACAACTTTGCGCGATGCTGGATCTTCCGCGAACAGTTCGGGTGGCAATCACATGGACCTCTGCGTGCCAGCGAAGCGATCGGGCGTTCCTGCAACATCTATTTCTATCACATGGCCGACAAACTCGGGATTGACCGACTTAAAGCCTGGCTGCACTGGTTCGGCATGGGCCGGCTGCTCGACATCGGGCTGACTCGAGAACTCCAAACTGAGAATCCCGCCACAGGCGAACTGAAAACACACACCGTCGGCGGATCTCCCGGAATCCTGCCGTCTGAGCATCGCATTGCGCAGATGGCATCGAGCGGATCATTGCGATCCGGCACGATCTTCATGGGAATCGGGCAAGGCCCGATCGCGTGGACACCGCTTCATGCAGCCAACGCTTACGCGATGCTCGCGCGCGGCGGTGAAGTGCACACGCCCACGCTCGTCCGTGGCTTTGAGCGTGACCAGATTGCACCTGCTTCACGGATGCTTCCAGGTGATTTGATTCATGCCACTCTTGAAGGTCTCCGGCAATCTGCGGAAGAGCAGCACGGCACCGGCAATCATCTTTCATATGCTGACGACCTCACGCAGGAATCGATCATCAATGCACCGGGCGTTACTGTGTGGGCAAAGACCGGAACCGCCCAGGCTCCGAAACTTCCGGCTGATGTCAATGGTGATGGCGAAATCACAGAAGTGCGCGACGACAACGGCACGCTGACTGACATTGAAGGAATACCCGGCCTTGACCATGCGTGGTATGTCGGCCTTGTCGGGCCAAAAGGGGCCGATCGTCCGACGATCGCCATCTCGGTGCTTGTAGAGTATGGCGGCTCAGGCGGGCGCTGTGCCGGCCCCGTCGCCAATCAGATCATCCGCGCGCTTCAGATCGAGGGATATCTGCCCGGCCGCGAACTCTGGGACGATGTCGATTTCGATGGACCGTGACTGCCAATGATGACGCAACTGCCTATCTCTGCTCCACACGAAGTGCCGCGTCGCGGGTACAGCGCTGCTTCGCTGCGGACCGATGTGCGCCCGTTGCAGAAGGCGCGATGGCGGCTGCTGAATCCTGGCTGGCTCAGTGTCGGCGCCGCGATCGCACTCAGCACGCTTGGTGTTGCGGCAATCAGCACAACGGAGCCAGCCCTTGCTCTGCGCCATGTGTTGCATTTGTGCATCGGTTTGATGACGGCCGCCGTGTTCGTCCTGCCGTCGCCACGGCTTCTCGATCGCTTCGCATACCCGCTGTGCATCATCATCGCCGGGTTGTTGATCTTTGTGCTTCTGCCCTTCGTCCCCGAGTCGATTGTGCGACCGCGCAACAATGC
This sequence comes from uncultured Isosphaeraceae bacterium, assembly GCA_964631295.1. Classification (GTDB taxonomy): domain Bacteria; phylum Planctomycetota; class Phycisphaerae; order Phycisphaerales; family SM1A02; genus CAZVXI01. The sequence goes on along the minus strand of CAZVXI010000194.1, from coordinate 527 downwards.
TCGGCGCTGGATTAACGTCGTCATCACCGACTTCCAGCCATCTGAACTCGCGAAGATCGGCTATGTCATCGCGCTTGCAAGCTATCTGAAGTTTCGCAGCAGTTACCGCACGTTCCGCGGTCTGCTGATCCCGTTCATTCTCACATTTGTTCCAATGGGGCTGATCGTAGTCGAGCCGGACCTCGGCACGGCCATGCTTTTCGTGCCCACACTGTTCGCAATGCTGATTGTCGCTGGTTCGAAGCTGCGTCACCTGATCCTGATCATCGCGCTTGGCCTCTGCCTCGCGCCAATGTCGTACTTCGTGCTTCGCCCGCACCAGCAGAATCGCATCAAGGCGATGGTCGCGCAGGTAACCGGCGACGATCGCTATGACAACAGCATCGGCTTTCAGGGAGCGAAGGCGCGGATGCTCATCGGTTCAGGCGGATTGACCGGCACAGGGAGGGACAAAGCCGCCGATCTCGTTGACTACAACAACCTGCCCGAAGAACACAACGACATGATCTTCGCGGTCATCGCGTGCA
>CAZVXI010000193.1:0-5723 GCA_964631295.1 uncultured Isosphaeraceae bacterium | reverse complement strand
TGCGCAGATGTCGACTCAGGTGAACGAACTGATCGCCGCGCGGGTTGATCAGCCGGTTGACTTCAATGGAGCGGAGAGTCGCGCCGGCGGCCCGGCTCTTGCAATGTACACGCGGGCAGCCGACCGGATCGAAGCTGGCACATCGCTGCACATCGGTCGCTCGCTCGACCTGCGCGGCTGATCGAGCGATGAACATTCGACCAGCGTTGTGATCCGTATCAATACGCCTTCGCCCACACCACGCGCTGGGCACTCGGCTTCCCGGTGAAGATGCACGTGCCCGGCTCATCGCACTCGGGCAGTTCGCCTTCGTTCGGGATGCATCGAATCGTCACACCCAGATCATCGTTGATTTGTTTCTCGACCTGGGCATCTCCGCACCAGTGTGCGAGCGCGAACCCGCCGTGAATCGGCACGGGCTGATTCTCACCAACCGCGGGCGGCGCGAAGAATGCCTCAAAGTCTTCGCGATCATCGATGGTTCGGGTGTTGTCGCTGCGCAGCGCTGTCGCGCGCTCGAAGAGATTCCCCTGCATTTCTTCGAGCAGCGTGGCAACAGTCGCAATGAACTCGCTTCGCTTCATCGACTGTTTGTCCCTGGGGGTCTTGTCGCGCCGGCCCATGAACACGGCATCGTCGGCCATGTCGCGCGGGCCGACTTCGAGCCGGACGGGCACGCCCTTCTTGATCCATGACCAGATCTTGTCGCCGCCACGCATGTCGCGCATGTCGACTTCGACGCGCACAGGCTTGCCATCATACTGCACAGCGCGCAACTCATCGGCCAGGGCGTTGCAATAGTCGATCACCTGCTGTGGATCATCGGCACGGTGTGTCACAGGCACAATCACGACGTGCGCGGGCGCGAGCCTTGGGGGCAGAACCAGACCATCATCATCGCTGTGCGTCATGATCAGCCCGCCCACAAGCCGGGTGGACACGCCCCATGATGTCGTCCACGCATGCTGAAGCTGGCCGTCTTCGCCGAGGAACTTGATGTCAGCGGCTTTCGAGAAGTTCTGCCCGAGGAAGTGCGATGTGCCCGCCTGCAGCGCTTTGCGGTCCTGCATCATTGCTTCAATCGAGTATGTGCGCACCGCGCCGGGGAAACGTTCGCCCGCGGTTTTCTCGCCGCGCACCACGGGCATGCCGATGTACTGCTCTGCAAACTCCGCATACACGCGGTGCATCTGGTGTGTCTCTTCGACCGCCTCTGCTTCCGTCGCATGCGCGGTATGCCCTTCCTGCCAGAGGAACTCGGCGGTGCGAAGGAACAGCCGCGTGCGCATCTCCCAGCGGACGATGTTGCACCACTGGTTGATCAGCAGTGGCAGATCGCGATAACTCTCGACCCACTTGGAAAAGGTCTCGCCGATGATCGTCTCGCTTGTGGGACGCACGATGAGCGGCTCTTCAAGTTCCGCAGCCGGGTCGGGAATCAAGCCGCCGTCTTTGCCGGGTATGAGCCGATGATGCGTCACGACCGCGCATTCCTTGGCGAAGCCCTCAACATGTTCCGCCTCGCGTTCGAGGAACGAAAGCGGGATGAACAACGGGAAATATGCGTTCTGGTGCCCGGTTGCCTTGAACATGTCGTCAAGCTGCCGCTGCATGTTCTCCCACAGGGCGTAGCCCCATGGCTTGATGACCATGCAGCCACGCACTGGCGAGTTCTCGGCAAGGTCCGCAGCGCGGATCACCTGCTGGTACCACTCGGGGTAGTTTTCCTCGCGGGTGGGCGTGATGGCGGTCTTGGGCTTCTTCTGCGTCTGGCTTGCCATGCGGAGAGTATTCCAGCAGCGGGCAATCGAAGCAAGCCGCCGCGGTGAAGCGGCGCGACTCGTCACGCTTCGACTCGCACAAGCAATGCCGGATCGCCGATCGTCGTGTGGTCGGTCGCCTCGTGTGATCAACAACGCACCTGACGCCTCGCGACCTCGCCGCTACCATCGCCGATCATGAGCAGATCGAAGATCAACAGCGTCCTCGTGTTCGGCGGCACCGGGCTGATCGGCCGGCCAGTCGTGCGGCAACTCGCCCGCGAAGGTATTCACGTGCGCATCTTCACGCGAAAACCCGTCAGGGCGGAGGCCCTGCTGCCCGAGGAGTGCGAGATCATCCGCGGCGACCTCACCAGCCGAGATTCACTTGTCGACGCCATGACCGATATCGACGCGATTTACACGTCGCTGCCAAACCGGATGGCCACAAAGCGACCGGGTTGGGACCCGGATGTCGAGGGCGTGAAGAACATCATCGCTGCCGCGAAAATCGCAAGCGTGCCGCGCGTGCTCAAACTCTCGGCGATGGGCGTGGGCGAATCTGCCACTGGCGAGTGGTGGGTTGCAGACGCCAAACTTGAAGCAGAGCGGGCGCTCATCGAGTCCGGGCTGCAATACACGATCTTCCGCCCGACATGGTTTATGGAGTCGCTGCCGTTGTTCGGCGTCGGTCCGCACCTGTTCGTGCTGCCTGCGCCGAAGAAACCGCTGTACTGGCTCGCCGGCGAAGACTACGGCAAGCAGGTGTGCGCGGCCCTGTGCTCGCGTGATGCAATCAACCAGACATACCTGTGCCAAGGAGCAGATGCGCTTTCAATGAAAGATGCATGCAAGACATTCGCTGAGCATGTTGGCAAGCGGTACATCATCACGCCTATCCCGGGGCCAGCGCTGCTGGCAGGCGCACTTGTCATGCCGCCAATGCACTATCTCAAACATCTGCTTGACATGACATACAACCATGTCACGCAGATCCCCAAGGATGTGAACGGTATGGACCTGTATCGGCCGTGCATCACGGTCGAGCAGTTTGCGAAACAACTGGCAACCACGACTGACTGGCCGAGCAAGACCCTCGCGATGGGCTGACCAGCATGGCTGCCGAACCGGCACAATCCGCTGCATCATCCGGAATGTCGGCATGGTCGGTATTGCGTCTTGTTGCAGCCGACATCAAGATCGCACACAGCGTGTTCGCGCTGCCGTTCGCGTTGCTGGCAGCATGCATGGCGATATGGCCTGTCGTCCTGATTCGGGAGGAGCCATTTCTGCTGGGCGGACCACCCGTCGTCATCGGCTGGGAGCACGCACCCGCCCGGCAAGGGCTCGATTATGCAGGGCATCTGTTTCTTATCATTCTCGCCATGGTGGCAGCACGCACTGTCGCGATGCTCGCCAACCGTCTGCTTGATCAACACATTGATGTGCGCAACCCACGAACTGCAGGCCGGGCGATTCCATCCGGCAAGCTCACGCCGCGCGCTGCGCTGCACATGCTCATCGCCAACGCCGTCGCATTCATGCTCGTGTGCGCTGCGTTTTTTATCCTGTTCGGGAACCCCTGGCCGGTCATCCTCGGCCTGCCGGTGCTCGCGTGGATCAGTTCATACGCGCTGTTCAAACGATTCACATGGGGCTGCCATCTGTTTCTCGGATCCTCACTTGCCATCAGCCCGATTGCAGCAGCCATCGCCATCGACCCCGATCAACTCGCGCAGCAACCGGCATTATGGATGCTCAGCGGCATGGTGCTCTGCTGGGTCGCCGGGTTTGACATCATCTACGCGTTGCAGGATGTCGATATCGACCAGCGCGATGGCCTGTACAGCGTCCCTGCGCGATTTGGTGAGCGCGGCGCACTGCTCATCAGCCGGCTGCTGCACACGATCGCCGTCGGACTGCTTGTCGGCATCGTGCTTGTTGATGTTCGCTTCAGCATCATCTTCGGGCTTGGCGTCGGCATCGTGCTCGCATTGCTGATCGTCGAGCAGACCACCGTCGCCCGCTGGGGCACCTCGAAGATCGCGCTCACATTCTTCACACTCAACGGCGTCATCAGTTGCCTGCTGGGGCTGCTGGGTATCGCCGATCTTCTGACTTGACGGGTTGCTCGTTTTCCCGCACCGCAATACCGCAAAGCGAACACGCCCGATATGATCATCGAAACTCCCACGAGAGGCTTGTCCAATGCTCAGAAAGCTCATCGCAATCATCATCATCATCGTCGTCGTGCTGGGCTTCGCGCTCGGCGGCGTTGTGCTCTACATCGACACCATCGCCAGGCACGCAGTGGAGCGCGGCGCGACCACCGCACTCGGCGTCACAACCACACTCGACAGCGCCGATGTTGGCATCCTCTCCGGTGAGTTCAGCATGCAAGGGCTCAACGTCGCCAACCCCGATGGATATCAGTCGCCGCAGTTTCTCGATATGAACTCCGGAGCCGTGCAAGTGTCGCTCGGCACGCTGCGTGAAGAAACCGTCTTGCTGCCTCACCTCACGCTGGACGGGCTCGACTTAAACCTCGAGAAGCGCGGCGGTAAAGCAAACTACGATGCCATTCTCGATAACCTGAAGAAAACCGAGGAGACCGATGAGCCGGCACCCGACGAATCCGGCAAGCGATTCGTCATCGAGAAAGTCACCATCACCGACATCATGGTGCACATCGACCTCCTCCCCGAGGGTGGTGCGCTCACCAGAACAGAGCTGCCCATCGAGCGCATCGAACTCACCAACGTCGGCAGTGAGAGCGAAAAAGGCGCACTGCTCTCGGATCTCTCCGGCGTATTGATCAAGGCTATCCTGACCGCCGTCGTCAACAAAGCCGGCGACTTGCCCGGCCTCGCGCTTGATGGACTCGAACAAGGACTCGGCCAACTCAGCTCAATCGGCGAGATCGGAGTGCAATTCACCGGTGAATCGCTGACTCAGATCACCGGAGGGATCGGCGACCTTGGTGAGAATATCTCCGGCGAGGCAGGCAAAGCCCTCGAAGACGCAGGAAAGCAGATTCAAAAAGGCATCGGAGGCCTGCTCGGCGGCAACAAGAATGATCAGAACAACAACGTCGATGACGATGACGATGACAACACGCAGAGCGACGATGGTCAGCCTTGACGAACTGCCCAACGAATCCCACCGATCAGCCCACACCCTTTGGAGACACACGCGATGACATTTCTCGACACCGTCCTTGATCATGCGACCATGCTCGAACAATGGGCTGTCTGTACCGTCGAAGACATCGACGATGCACAGTTCGCAGATCAGCCCGCCGGCCTGACGAACCACCCCGCATGGGTGCTCGGGCATCTCACCTTCGCGATGGACAACCTCACCCGTGAACTTGGCGGCAACCCGCAACGCGACGAATCCTGGTACGCGCCGTTCGTTGGCGGCAGCACGCCGACCAGCAATCGCGCTGATTACCCCGGCAAGGATGAACTTATCACCGCATTCAGCGATTCGTGTAGTTCATTACGCGAACATGTCCGCAACGCAGGCGAAGCCGAGCTCGCAAAAGAAGTAGCCAACGAGCGCATCAAGGCATTCTTCCCCACACTCGGCCGCTGGGCAGCGCACGTGCTGCTCTGCGAAGGTGCGTTCCACACCGGCCAACTCTCCGCCTGGCGCCGCGCCAAGAACCAGCCATCCGTTTTCGAGAACGAAGCCAACGTCCACCGCATTCTGTCAGCGTAGGCGACTTTCCATGAAGCCGAGCCAACGTCACGCAGAGTCAACATCGCCGTCCATCGTCTGAGACGACCACCTTCTGCCATCTGCACACGCCTGAGCCCACCAACCGGACGGCACGCGCAGTCCGCCCGAGCCGGGGATCACATGCCTTGATATTTAGTTGTCACGCTCATTCCGGAGCGCGCGGTTGTCGTATTGTATTGTCGTTGTCTGACTTGTGTGATGTCGGGCATCGCCGTGTGC
>CAZVXI010000192.1:0-5804 GCA_964631295.1 uncultured Isosphaeraceae bacterium | reverse complement strand
AGGGGCATCAGAATGTAGCCACGGGTCAGGTCGCGCCAGCGGCCGCAACCCGTGGCTACATTCCGGGGGCGCCCCTTCGGGGCAGAGGATCATCGCGACCAGCGGACTTCCAGGCGATAGGTCTTCGCATCCGTGCTCATCGCGCTGCCGCTCAGGCGGACGATCTGCTTCGGGTCCATCGCAGCGAACGTCCATGGCATGGCGGGCGACTGCTCGATCCCGCGATCATCGTAGAACATGTAACGATATTCGATGAGATAGTGCCGTTCTGCCAGGTTGCGCACAGGGGTCTGCACGACCATCGGCCGTTCGCCATCGCGCACGATGCTGGCATTCTGGAAGACGATGATCGATCGCAGATCTTCACCAAGCACACTGATCTGCGGATCATTCATCGGCGCAGGATAGAAATCGCCCTGCGCCATCGGAGGCGATGTATCAGCCTGGCATCCGCCGAATACAACCAGCGCGCTGATAACAAATGCAGCAAGTAACAATACGGGATAACGATTCATGATGATGGTCCTCTTCGAATGGATGGTGATAATGTTACAGAAGTTGGTGCTGGCCCGCTCGTGTGTTCGACACGGATCTGCTCCGCGAGATTCCGCACACGCTCCGATTTCGGGCGGTACGGCGGGTGGACTTTGTACATAAGGCGCTTGTAGCCGATCGAATCCGGCTCGGGGGTAAAAAGCCCGACGCCGCCTTCGAGAATGTGGCGGTACGATGGGTTGCGTGGCACATCCGTGCGCACTTGCATCCCCGAGCCGATGATGATGCCCTCTGCTTGATACAATTCGAGCAGATCGTTGATGGTGAATCCCGTGAGATAGCCGCTTGCCTGATACGCAGCGAGGACATCGCGCGTGAGTGTGGAGACATCGCGCCCGCCGAGAATCCACGGATAATCGCCGAGCCGCACGCCGGTGTGATCGTTGCCGTACTCAATGCGCGCGTCGGTGAGCCATGCGGGGTCGGGTGAGTCGATGCCATGCAGTCTGAGGTAGACAACACGTGGATTGTCGACCGTTCCCGGCTGAAACTCATCAAGCACGATGCGCGAGCCGGCATCACTTTCAACCTGCACGATGAGTGCCTCGCCCGGCTGGGCCATGATTGGCGCGATATACACGCTGCTTGGCGCAAACTCGTTGTAGCGTACATCAGCCTGCGCGCCGGACTTTGTCAGCAGCCCCGCGCCGAGGACGGCGAGGCCGATGAGCGCGCCTTCCGGCGAGTCGTTGCGCAACGAGACATCCGTCGCGATCGCACCGCCGACGACCATGCCCGTGCCGATGATACTCTTGGCGACGCGCACATCTTCCATGCTGTTCCATCGCATGTCGCGGGCCATGGCATTGACATCGCACACAAGCGGAAAAGCTGCATGCGTATTGCCGGTCGCAGCTTCAACGCGCAGCATCGCCACTGCGTCTTCCTGCGCGACAAACTTCGAGAGCGCATCATCCGGCCCGTGCGCGATCTTCGTCGGCCCCTTGCCGTAGTCAACAATCAGAATCGTGTTGCATCCGCCATCGCGCAGCGGGCCGACGATTGGCACAAGATCGGGGTTGATCTCCATCGCTGCATCGAATCGGTCATCCGCCCCTGCAGCGCCGGAAAGCTTCGTGCCGATCGCCTGCATGAGAAAACCAAGCGCGAAGTTGGTATCGACAGCGGTGTAGCCATCTTCGAGATAATCTTCATTGTTCGCGGCCTTTCGGAGTACGGCACGGTCGGTCTGATCTTCGCCGAAATCCGTCAGCCGAAACAGCGCATTCGCTGCAGCAGCGCGCATGTTCTCCCAGTCCTGCTCAACTGCGTACAGCGTGGCAATCCAGTGATACATGAGCGCCTGCTCGAATGGTTCACCCTTCCAGATGCGCACACCCTCATGCGTGAACACTGCCGCCACGGTGCGATCCTCATTGAGCCCCGCCGTCGACAGCAGTTCGAACACAGTCATGAACGCGCGCTCGGCTTCTGCTGTATCGCCATCCGCGAGAGCGGCGAGTCCGAGGCGGCTGTTGTCGAGAATTGTCTGTTCATCGTTGTTCAGGTACGCATCGCCGCGCAGTGCTTCGCGTGCAGCGGGCATGTCGTAGGTGTAGTATGCGCGGATGGCGGTCGTGTTCTTCGGGGCAGATTCGCATCCGATGAGAAACGTGCAGAGCACCGCGAGCAAGGCGATCACGCTCACCCTCTCATCGCCACGGCGAATCTTCGACCTGAGGGATCGGAGGAAGGCACGTGCGATATGCACCGCGCGATCAGTCATATGTGCGCCCCGCGATCGCACGTTTCACTTCCCACGCATCCTGCCAGATAATCTGCCCGGTGGCGAGGTCGACCAGTTCATACGCGCACAGGTAGGTATCGGTGCGTCCTCTGCCGGATGTATTTGTGAGCGCATTGAACTCTGCGGTGAGCAGATGTGTGGGATCAAGTCGCAGGCCGTACGGCTCGGGCTCGCCAGTCTCGGCTGCGATGATCGACCATCGTTCAGGCGGAATGATCCATGTGATATTGCAGCGCTGCGCGATGTCTGATCGGTCCAGCATGGCGCGCAGGCGATTGATGTACAGCCACTTCTCGCGTTCGGGAATTACCTGGTTGGTATTGTTGACGATGCGATAGATCGAGATGATCCACGGCTCGCTGCCCGGCGCGCGGGCGTTGATGACATCATCCTGCGTGAACGACTGAGCCATCTGATCGGTCATAGCGATGAGGTCGACACTGCCAAGGAACGTCGTGCGCGCCTTGGGCGGGCCGCCACACGCGGTGAGCGACGCAGCGACACACAGGCACGCGAGCATCGGCATGAGTGTTCGCCGTGTCATGGCATCATCACCTGCATCGAGTGACCGGTGCGCGCGATCAGTTGAACTTGACTTCGTAGAAGTTGCTCCAGACGATCGCGCCCGGGCCGCCATCCGGGCCGGAGACTGCTTTGTCGACGAGTTGCACGAGTTGATATTCGAGCAAGTAGTAGTTCGTGCCACGCGTGGGCAGGTCCTGCACGATGCACGTGAGGACGTACTCTGCTTCGGAGCGGTAGGCAGCAGCGGTCTTGTCCGGGTCTTTGCCGCCAAACTCGCGATTGCGCTGTTGTTCAACGAATGATCGTTCGCGTCGCATGTCAAGCCCCTCGCGTGTGCCGGAAGCAAGCAGTTGCGCGCGCAGGCGGTTTAAGAACACCTGGTAGTCCTGTTCAGGCCTGGAGGTATCGTTTTCGATCTCACCGACGAAGATGCGCGGCGGATTGTCGCGGCTGTTGATGTCAAGCCGCTGAGCGATGTCGCGCGACATCTGGTCGGTGGCGGTCACGAGGTCCTGCGACTTGAGATCAAGCGTGCCGTACTCGGCGGGTGAGTCGCTGGAGGGGTCCATGCGGCCGCCGGAAGCGCCACGGTTGGCGGGGCTTGTCGCGCAGCCGCTCAGCAGCATCAGCATGCCCGTGAGGGTTGCGGTGATCATGAGCAATCGTTGAGGCATTGAAATAAACACGTGGAAACTCCCTTGCGTGCGGTTGGCAAACCAGCGTTGACGTGACCGCATTGTACCGCTCGCAGGGTGAGACACACGACGAGGGAAATCCTTCCGAACAAATCTGCGAGCGGATGCGTTGGATGGCCATGGTCAGGCCAGACCCGGCCCGGCCGATCATCGAGAGAAGGCGGCCTTCATGGGTACAACAGTTGTGTGGTCCATGATTGGCCCCCGGCTGAGCGTGTGTAGACGATGCGATCGTGCAGACGAAAGACCTGCCCCTCCCAGAACTCGAATCGATCGGGCACGAGGCGATACCCGCCCCAGTGCGGCGGCCTGGGCACATCATCGCCGGGATACTGCGCATCGAACGCAGCAACGCGCTCGTCGAGTGTGGCGCGAGCATCAAGCGGCCGGGACTGATCGCTCGCCCATGCGCCGATTTTACTGTCGCGCGGACGGGACGCGAAGTACGCATCTGACTCGGCCTCGCTGACGCGCGCAACGGTTCCTTCGATCCGCACCTGCTTGATCAGTGCATCCCAGTAGAACAGCAGCGCAGGATGCGGGTTGGCCTCCAGTTGCAGTGCTTTGTCGCTGGTGTAGTTGGTGTAGAAGACCGCGCCGCGCTCGTCGAAATCCTTGAGGAGCACAACCCGGGCAGCAGCCGATCCGTCGGCACGGACGGTCGCGAGCGTGCAGGCGTTGGGGTTGAGCAACTCGCAGCGCTCTGCAGCATCATCGAACCACCGCTGGAACTCTGCGAAGGGGTCGGCTGGCGGATTCTCGAAGTCCATCGCGTGTGCTCCTGCCCTGCCAAAACACGAAACTTTGTTGGCGCGCGTCGGCCCGGGCCGATACTATACGCTTATGCCGCAACGATCATCGCGGCGAGGTATGACGTGCAGCGATGATCGCAGGGACGGATGGATGGATGCGGCCGCTGTACGCCCGGTGAAGGGCAACGTGCTGCGTCCTCAAACACTGTGGGGATTTCCCTGTGATCACCGGTGCTTCGGCGATCGACGAGGAGGACTCCGGCCGTGTACGAAAAGCGCAACTTCATCATGATACTTCTGCTCATGGCAAGCGGCGGCTATGCCTTCTATGCGTGGCTGTTCATGCCGGCTGACACCGCAGCACTGGGCTTCCATCGCTGGTTCCCGACACTGCTGTTCGTGGCGCTGGCAGTGTGGCTCTACTACGCATTCAGGTTCGAGGACAAGATGCCCGACTACCTCGCCGACGTTGTGGGCGCGGTGTATTACGACGTGGACGGTATGTCGTTTATGCCGATCGTGCGTGTCAACAACAAGCGCGCTGAGCTGTGCCTGTACTATCAGAATCGGTTTGACGAGCCGTCGGAGACAATCGTGCATCTGCGCCCGCCACGCGAGAGCATCATCATTCGGCCGGGGTCGACAGACGTCCACTTTGCATTCCATGCAGATGGTGGCGACTTCGGCGTGATTCATCAGCCGATCGCCATCCCCGAGCATCTTCAGGGCGAAGTGATTGATGTTCAGTTGTGCGCTGCTGTGCGTTACCCGCGCGGGCATGGGGTGTGTCTGCGCGATCGTGTTGAAGGGCTCTCGTGCGGGAGTTTCCCGGTGGACTGGGTTGGCGGCGCGCTCAAGGCGGGTGTTCATGAAGTGTCCGATGAGATCGAACTGACCGATCCTGCCATGCTGCACCTGTCACTGCCGATTGATGTTGAGAGCACGTGCAACCCGCGTGAGGTGTGGCGGCACGAACAGTTGCAGCCGGGCAAAGTGGCGTGATCTGACGTGGAGGCCGACTGTTCACCGCCAGTCTTGCTGTGCGTCGGCGCTTGATCGGCGGCGCCCGCGCGCAATGATCGCTCGTTCATGAAGCAGACACCCGATATTGCGATCGTCGGCGCGACCGGCGTGGTGGGCAGAGAACTGCTCGCCCTGTTGGCCGAGCGCTCGCTGCCGTGCGGGAATCTTCGGCTGTTTGCCAGTGCTCGATCTGCAGGGACGAGCGTGGATCATGCAGGCAGTTCGCTCATGATCGAAAACCTCGATGATGCGGACTTCGCCGGGATCGACCTTGCGTTCTTCTGCGCAAGCGGTGATGTCAGTCGGGCGCTGGCGCAACAGGCGGTGGATGCGGGCACGACAGTCATCGACAACTCGAGCGCGTTCCGCATGGCGCCCGGCGTGCCACTGGTTGTGCCGGAAGTCAATGGCGATGTGCTTGATGCGATTGACGGACCTGCACTGATCGCCAATCCGAACTGCTCGACGATTATCGCGTTGATGGCGGTTGCGCCGATCCACCGCGCT
>CAZVXI010000191.1:0-5849 GCA_964631295.1 uncultured Isosphaeraceae bacterium | reverse complement strand
GATACTTTGCGTGCTCAGTGTCCTCTGTGGTTCAAATTATTAAGGGTCTAAGACGGCTCTTCGGCAACTGGGCGGTCTGCAGGCGGTCTGCGAGCAGCGCGATCACTTGTCCCATCTCGTGTCTGTGCACGAGCCAGCGTGCTTCATGGATTGGTACCCACTGGCGTTGCCTCTCAGACATCTCGGGCCAGACATCGAGCACGCACGTCACCACCATCGGGTAGAGGGTGATGCGTCGCAACTGCTCGCGCTTCTCGTACTCGAATGAATCAACCGGCTCGCCGAGAACCATGCCGAGGACGCCCGCCTCTTCCATGGCTTCCTTTGCGGCAGAGCGCGGGCTGGAGAGGTCAGGCTCGATGCCACCCTTCGGTACTGTCCAGCCGACCCCGCACGACCGACTCACGAGCAGTACCTCGATCTGGCCTTCCGGATCCTCGCGATAGGGTATGACGCCCGATTGTTCAACCGTGATCTGCTCTGCAAGGGTGTTCATAGCGGTGTTTATCGGGCACCCCGGATGTTCCCTTGACAGGTGCAGACAAAAGTTGTGCTCAAACGAGTTGGTCGAAGCGGGTAGGATGCCGTGTCTGGAGGTTGCCCGATGTCGGATTTCAACTGGTCGTTTCCCTACCCATCACAGCGGATGCCGATACTGGCGGAGAACGTGGTTGCCACATCGCAGCCGCTGGCGGCGCAAGCGGGGCTGGAGATGCTTCGAAAGGGCGGCAACGCTGTCGACGCGGCCATCGCGACAGCCATCGCGCTGACGGTCGTCGAGCCCACGGCGAACGGTATCGGCTCTGATGCCTTCGCGCTCGTCTGGAAGGATGGCGAACTGCACGGGCTCAATGCGTCTGGCAAAGCGCCTGAGGCGATCGACGCAAGCCGGTTACGCTCACTCGATCGCGTCCCGCTCAACGGGTGGGACCCGGTAACTGTTCCGGGTGCGGTTTCCGCTTGGGTGACTGCATCGCGGCGTTTCGGCAAGCTCAACTTTGAAGCACTGTTTGAACCTGCAATCCGATACGCGCGTGATGGATTTCCTGTCTCCCCACAAACAGCCGGCGGTTGGCGCGCTGTGCCGAGCCGGTGGCCGAAGGACTTGTCGATTCAGCAGGCATTTGCGCCCGGCGGTTCCACGCCCGCGGCTGGTGAGCAGTGGCGATTTGAAGACCAGGCGCGCACGCTCGGGCAGATCGCAGCCAGCAACGGTGAGGCTTTTTACACCGGCGAACTTGCTCGCAAGATTGTCGCTGATGCCAAGATGAATGGCGGGGCGATGACAATGGACGATCTCGCGGCGCATACCCCGCAATGGGTCGAGCCGATCGAGATTGACTATCACGGTTACACGCTGCATGAGATTCCACCCAACGGCCAGGGGCTGACGGCGCTGCTCATGCTGGGCATCATCCGGCATCACCCGATTCGTGATCTTGCGCCTGATTGTCCGGACTCACTGCACCTTCAAATTGAAGCGATGAAACTTGCGTTTGCTGATGCGCATCGCTACATCGCCGATCCCGCATTCATGGATGTATCCATCGACGCGCTGCTGGATCCGGCGTACTTGCGCAGCCGGGCTGAGATGATCGACCCGGCGAAGGCGACGGACTTCAAACACGGCTCACCGAAGCCAAGTGGCACTGTACTTTTGTGCGCAGCCGATGCGGATGGCTGCATGGTCTCGTTCATCCAGTCGAACTATACAGGCTTTGGATCTGGCATCGTCGTGCCGGGCACAGGGATATCGCTGCAGAACCGTGGCGGGTGTTTCGAGACGGCGGCAGGGCACCCGAACCAGGTCGCTGGCGGCAAGCGGCCGTATCACACGATCATCCCCGGTTTCGTGACACGCAAACGCGAGAACGGGCAACACGAACCAGTCATGGCGTTTGGCGTAATGGGCGGGTACATGCAGCCGCAGGGCCACGCTCAGGTGATGATTCGCATGGCAGATCATCAACAGAATCCACAGGCTGCTCTGGATGCGCCGCGCTGGCAGATCAAAGAAGGACTGGAAGTGGACATCGAGCCCGGCTTCCCGGATGACGTCTACGAAGTGCTGAAAGGTCGCGGCCATGATCTGCGCCGGGCGCGTCGGCAGTCCGTCTCGTTTGGCGGGGGGCAGGCGATCTATCGATTGGAGTCCGGCGCGGGTTATCTCGGGGCCAGCGATTTGCGACGTGACGGCCAAGCCGTCGGATTCTGACTCGATCGAGGCCGACTTATCGGTCAATCTGCCGCAACGCCCGCGTGCAGTTGAAACGTCAGTGCCTTCCACGAACGGCCGATAGTCACTGGCTGAACACTCTCACACGTTCCCGGACCTGCTTCCATGGTTCGGGCTTGTCTTTTCCGGTTGACGTGGAAACGTCCGGGATCATACTGCCCCTGACTGAATGTACTGAAATCGTGGAGCAGGTGGGGCATGCGCTTCACCTCGTGTTGATTTCAGCAAGCCATGAAGCTTACAGCAGTGGTGAAAGAGAAGGTAGTCATGATCGCGACGTTGCTCACTGATCGCGTGCGGTGCCACACAGGTTCTGTTGCGTTTTTGATGTCACTGGTGATTGCAGGCGGCGTGTCTGCGCAGTGCGAGGTACAGCAGGTGTCCGCGCCCGAGGGTTCGCCAAGTGGGGGCTTTGCGCGCTCGCTGTCTGTGGATGGCAACCGGATGGCCGTGGCAGGTGAGCCTGACGCGAACGGCAACTCGGCGGTGTATGTCTATCTGTTTGATGCCGACACGGGGAGCGTTCTGCCTGATCCGATTCAGCAGTTCGAGGCTGATCTCGCAGCAACGCCGGGCCTCCGCGGGTTTGGAGGTTCGATTTCGATGAGCAGCGACGGGCTCGCGATTGCTGGCGTGCTGGATCCGGATTCGGATGACGATGGCATCCCGACTGTTGAGTACCGCCGATGGAATGCTGGCCTGCAACTCTTTGATGCATTCCCAACGCGCTGGGATCCGGGCGAGTACTCGCCATCATCAATCGTCGCGATTGAAACGATCGTGTGCAAGATGGGCCGTATCGAGTTGGCCCGAAGCTCACGCGGTCGATCGCGAGGCATCACGATGCCGCGCATCATGCTTGGTGGATCGCGCGGTTCAGGCGTTCCCGGGGAGATCGTCGTAGAAGGATTCGTGCTTGATGTGGGTGGCGATGTGCTCTTGCCGCGCGGCGTGATCACACGTGACGCGGAGGAGGGCTCGGTTGTGTGGACATCACCGCCTGATACCAACACCGCGGCGGCGCTGTTCTGGGATCCAATCAGTCCTGACCTCGGCCCACGTTTGACGATCTTCGGTCTGAACGGCGATGTGCTCGAACCGACCGATGTGATCGAGAGCGATCTGCCGGCCGGTTCAATCGGTGATCTGGATGCCGACGGACGCCCGGACATCATCGTTGTGAGCGGGATACTCGACCCTGACTCGGATGACGACAGCATTGACGATGGCACCCTGGAAGCGCGCATCTTTCGTCGGAATGACCAGATCTGGTCGCAGACAGACAGATTGTCGTCAGCCAGCGGGAATAACCCGTTGTACTCAGATAACGGGACGATGGTGTCCAACCCGATCTTTGAAGGACGCGCTCTCGACCCGACGCAGGTATTTATCTTCGCACGGTCAAGCGATGCAGACTCCTCGAGCATCGATGTACACGTGTGGGATGTTGAGGTTGATCAGCCAGCGAAGAAAGTCGCGAAGTTCAAGGCGGGGAAGGCTCTGGCTGACACCGTCAAGATGAGCGGCAACGGCAACGGCGGTGCCGGAGGCGGCGGGCGCATTGCTCTTGCGCTCACATGTGACTGCTGCGATGACGACTGCGATGGAATCGTCTCGATCATCGAGCCCAACGGCATCGATTGCAACGGCAACGGAGTGTGTGATGATCTGGATATCGCCAGCGGCATCAGCAGTGACGCAGACTTCAATGGCGTTCCTGACGAATGCGAACTGCCAGTCGCAGACCTGCCGTTTGGCGGGCTTGTGACGAATCCAACCGGTATCGCGAATGTTGTTTATAACGCCGGCCGCGATCGGATTGAGGTGCTTGGCGCAACAGGCGGCGGTGACGATGGCATCAGCACGCAACTGGGCGGCCTGCCCGGCTATGCGGCGAGCCAGCGGATTCTGTCGCATGATGGTGCCGGCTTCACGACGAAGTTCTCCTTAACGCCACCAGCCGAGCAGAACGCACTGCCGATCTTGTTCATGTTGCCGCAGATCGATGACGAGGTGCTCTGCCAGTTCGATACGAGCAACATGGGTGAGACAAGCGAGATCATCGTACACGCACTTTCGGGTGACGGCAGCGTGCTTGAGACGCATGCGCTTACGCCTCCGTATTCGGAGTCGCTCGTCCACATGACAATGCCCAACGACCTGCCCGCCGTGCGGCGATGTGTTGCCGGGCCCGGCAATGAAGTGGATGCGTCGAGCCCGTACTTGTATCTCGGTGTCGCGTTTGAGTTCGATGGCATCGCGAACATCGGTGATACCGTGATCGTGTCGGGTGTGCGCACGCTGCTGTTTGAGCTTCATCCGGACATGACCGGCGGCCCGCTGGGTGTGATTACACAGGAGAACCCGCTCGCGCAGGAGTCGGGCTGGCAGGATGCGCCACAACTCGAGCGTGGCATTGACCCGGTAACACTCGACTTTGCGATTGAACATCAGGCAGCCGTGATGCGCGACATCGCGGTGCGCGGCCGAGGCGATGCACTGCTCAGTGGTGCGGGCGAGCCGAGTCCGGGCTCGCTTCGAGTCGACAACCTCGGGAGCAGCGGCTCGGATGGTTTGTCTGCATCGCCGGATTCAATCCTCAGCGCCGGTGAACCCGTGCGCAACAACCTCGAGTTTGCAATCGATCTCACAAGCGACCCGGCCCGCGGCGCAACTGACCCACAACTGGATGTTCTGGCCAAGACCGCGGCAGGCGGTGACATCGGCTACAGCATCGTCATGACCGGCTCGAACATGAAAGAGGTTCGCGCGATGACATCCGGCGACCCGATCCAGGCAACGATCGAGGTACTTGTCGCAGGGGATGTCGTCCGCGCATTCGAGGGCATTGTAAACGATGAACTGCTTGCGACGATTTTCTTCATCACCGATTGGCCGACGTCAGTGCGCATCGGTTCGGATGGACAAGAAATGACCAACGGCCTGGTCAGTCTCACGGAGCCGCTGGCGATTCTGATTCCGGGTCGCGAGTTCATCGACGTTGGTGATGCGATTCGATTCTCGTTCTCGCCCGTCGAGCCATCGCGCGGCGAGATTAGCGAGAGTGGAATTTCCGAGGCGTCGCTGCTTGGCCGTGAAATCGAGCAGATCATTGTGCATGACATCAACGAAGGTGATACCACGGTGTACTGTAATGGCGATGCCAATCTTGACGGCTCTGTCGGCCTGGCCGATCTGTTGGCGGTGCTGTCGAACTGGGGCAGTGGGCCGACGGGCGATGTCGATGGCGACAGCAGCGTCGGTCTGAGCGATCTGCTGACAGTGCTGTCGAACTGGGGTTGCACGAGCGAGTGATGCCGGGCGATATCCACGGCCGGTGCTAGAATGGAGTTTGATCCTTCAGCGGACTCAGACGCATGACCACCATGACTGCACCGAGCGGAACGATTGATCTTCAACAAGCACTCGGCTCTGAAGCCGATGCGCTGCTCACCTACCAGGCGCGGGTGGACAAGAGCCATCTGCATCTGCCGGGTCCCGATTTCGTCGAGCGCGTCTGGGTCCAGTCGGATCGCAGCCCGCAGGTGCTCAGGTCATTGCAGTCGATCTTCGACCACGGACGGCTCGGCCGCACTGGATACCTCTCGATTCT
>CAZVXI010000190.1:0-5850 GCA_964631295.1 uncultured Isosphaeraceae bacterium | reverse complement strand
GTGGTGGCGGCGGCGGTCGCCGTGGCGGCTGGTAAATCGGAACATCGCATCGCATCGCAACTCGCTCATCGCGGGTGAATTATTGGATGATAAACAGGCCCCGCGTCGTGATCGGCGCGGGGCTTTCGCATGATGGAGGGTCACTCCGCGCGCGTTTTCATAAACCAGTTGCAGCATGAAACACCGCCGGCGCGTTGTTGCTGGTATCGGTGGCCGCATCTCGGATGTGCGCATCACGCGGCAAGTCGGTCTCATACAGCGCCGCGGATGTCGGCGACGAGAACGCGGATGATCGCGTTCAGACCGAGCAGCAACATGACCGGGCCGATGAAAAATGCGAGTGGGCCGAGCAAAGAGAGAACGACCGTCGGAAGCCCGGTGCCAAACAGCCGCCAACTCAGAAAGCAGATCATGCTGCCGGTGATGAGCAACACGAGGCCGAGGGCGATATCGCGCAGTTGCCAGCGGTTGGTGTCATTTGGTGTTGCCCGTGCCGGAGCGCTTCACGCCCGGGGTGGGGGTGTTGTCGACGTCGCGGCTGGCGCGATCATGACCAGCATTGTTATCAGCGCGCTGTGCCGCATCCCGGCGCGATGATTCGACGGGTTCCGGTGGCAGGCCAAATATCTCGCGGGGTGGCGGCATGAGATATTCTACGAATCGCCCCGTCGTATTGTCATAAAGAAGTTGCGGTCGAGCTCGAGTGATTCGAACGGTTCATCGAGCATGAGCGTGACGGGCGCAGCGCCGATGCGGACGCGGCGGGGTGTGCCGTTGATCGAGACGACCACCGGTGCTGCAAAGCCGGGGACGACATCCTCCCAATGCAGTGTGAAGGCGCGGCCCTCGGCGGTATAGACAAGTACGGGGATGCGGGTGTCGCGCAGGTACTGGTCGAACACGGGGGTGTAGTCGAAGCCGGTCATGTCGGAGATGGCATGTTCGATCTGCTGCGTGGTGACGGTCTGGTGGCGGAAGCGTTCGTTGAGGCCGCGCAGCATCGAGCGCCATGTTGTATCGTCATCGAGCATGTGCCGCATGGTGTGCAGCATGTTGCCCCCTTTGTAATACATATCACCCGAGCCGGCCTTGTTGACATTGTACACGCCGATGATGGAGCGGTCGTTTCGAATCAGTGTCCGGCAGCCGATGACATAATCCTGGGCTTCTTTCTCAGTGAAGTGATACTCAACGAAAAGGCATTCGGCATAGTTGGCAAAGCTTTCATGGATCCACATATCTGCGATGTCGCGCGCGGTGATGTTGTTGCCGAACCATTCGTGCGCGGTTTCGTGCACGATGATGAAGTCGAACTTGAGGCCGACACCGGTACGGCTGAGATCGCGGCCACGGTAGCCGTTCTGGAAGCCGTTGCCGTACGTAACGGAACTCTGGTGTTCCATGCCGAGGTAGGGCACGACAACGAGTTTGTAGCCGTCTTTATAGAAGGGGTAGGGGCCGAACCAGTGTTCGAATGCTTCGAGCGTGCGTGGGACTTCTGCGAAGTGTTCGATCGCCTGTTCCCGCTGGTGAGCGAGCATCCAGTACTGAATGTCGAGCGGGCCGGCTTCCCCTTCGAATGTCTCCGAAGCGGAATCGTACACGCCGATGTTGGCATTTACCGCGTAGTTATTGATCGGCTGGGTGACCTGCCAGTGGAACGATCGTGTGTGTTGATCGATGTTGTGTGTGTCTGCGAGGAGCCGGCCGTTGGAAACCGCGGTGAGCTGTTCAGGCACAATCACGCGGATGTCCATCCCGCGATCGGGCTCATCGTAGCAGTGGTCTTTGTTGGGCCACCAGATGCTCGCGCCAATGCCCTGGCAGGTTGTGGCGATGAACGGGTTGCCAAGTTCATCGGTCTTCCAGGTGAAGCCGCCACTCCACGGCGGGTTGCGGCTCTCCGTCGGGTTACCATCGTAGAAGATGCGAATGGTCGCCTCGGTGTTTGCAGCGAGCGGCTTTGGAAAATCAACCCAGCAGACATTGCCTTCGCGTTCGAAAGTAAGTTCGTTGCCATCATGTGCGATCCGCCGGATTTCGAGCGGTGGCTGCAGGTCGATCTGCATGCGGTGATGCGGTTCGAGCACGCGGAATGTGATGGCATTGGAACCGGCGAGTTGCTTGAGGTCGGGGTAGACCTGGATGCGCAAATCGTAGTGGAGCAGGTCCCACCAGGCGCGCTCCGGTGTGATGCTGCCGCGCAGTCGATCCTGACGTGTGAACCCGTCATCGGCAGCGGGGACCGTCGCGTCCTGCGAGCCAGTGCGGGCAATGTGTTCGCTATGCGAATCCCTGCTATTCGCTTCGCCTGTTGAATGGCACCCTGCGCAAGCCGGTGTTGTGGCCACCACATGCACCACCAGTGTGACCGCAACAACGATCAGATCAAAGCAAGCAGCGAAGAATCGACGGGATGAACGCTGGTCAATCGTGATTGGATTCCTCAGTTGGATGATCATCTGTGATGCTCTCTATTGATCGTCCGGGTCACCGATGCAAGCGATCGACATCATTCGATCTCGCGCAAACGCTGCATGAGCATGCGGAACTGCTCGTCCAGTTGCGCGTTGTCATCGACTGTCCATCCGCCATCGTCGCGGACCGCGGCTCGCCGTGCATGAGCGATCGCCTGAATCGCCTTCATCGCAGCCGGCCGATCGAATGTGTTGATCTGTTCCTGTGTGTGCCACTCGAATGTATCGTACGCTGGTGGTGCAGGCAGTCCTATTGTAATGTTCGCTGACCGCGGTGGCGGGGGGCGGTTCGCCGCTGAAAGCATGATGGACAGACCGATGACTCCAGGTGGCAGGAGAACCAGCGCGACACCAAGCGAGATGAGTACCGCACGATTCCGGTTGTTGGTCTGTGGCGCGAGGATGCCGACATCACCAAACGCGCCGCCACATTCCGGACATCGTGAACTGGACTCGATTGATGCAGCCACGTTGTAGCCGCACTTCCCACAGGCAGCGTGTGTTCGTCGCCGCATGCGGCACCCAAACACAATCAGCACGATGCCAGCAACTACCGGCACGGAAACAAACACCAGACTGGCGAGTAGCGCGATCCCCATCGCTCGATCATAGTGTCATCGCACAGCGCGAGCTTGTGGGCACCATCCGCCCTCTGTCAGATCACGACGGGACGCTGGCTGCAAACTTGCGCGACGATGGGGGCCACGGCAGTCAGCAAACTGAACTCGGTCAATGCTGCGACTGATGGAACGCGCCTTCACTGGCTGCAAACGCATTCTTCGCGCCCAAATTGTTGGCGACGCCTTGCACTGCTGACGCTGGGGTGTATCCTTTGTGCGACAGGCAAGTTGCCTTTCTTTTCCCCTCAGTGAAGAGAGAGAGGAAAGGAAGGATAGAGAAGTGAAGAGAATCACTTTTTGGGGTGTTGTTGCGGCCGTTGCGGGCTTATTGAGTACCCCGGCTGCGGCAGACTATGACTTCAGCGGGATCACATCGAACAATCCAGCGAATGTCGCGATCGGCGAGGCGCAGTTCTCGATGTCGGTCAGCGATCTCGGCGGCGGGCAGGTGCAGTTCGACTTTTCCAACGTCGGGCCGGACCCTGCAACGATCAGACTGATCGCCTTCGAAGATAATGACGCAAGCGGCGTTCTCGCCAGCCTCGACTCGCTCGTGCAGGATGGCGTCGGTGTTCTGTTCAGTATCGAACTTCCGCCGAGCAATCTCCCCGGCGGCTCATTTGACGAAGACTTCGGCGTGGATGCAGACCCGCCTCCGTCAGCCAACGGCATCGACCCCGGCGAGACGCTTGGCATCATCGCCAATCTGGCGGGCGCAGCGACCTATGCAGATGTGATTGCAGCGCTCAACGCCGGCACATTACGCGTCGGCATGCATTCAATCTCCATGGGTGAGGATGCGAACAGCGAGGCGTTCATCAACAACGTGCCCGGGCCCGGCGGACTCGCGCTGTTAGCAGCCGCCATGGTGATGTCGCGCTCGCGCCGCAGACGAGCGTGACCGACAGCTCGCAACCATCATCGCGCAACGGGGAAGGTGCGCATGCCATCGAACACTCGGCGCGCGTGACTCAACGGCATCTGCGTTTCGTTGCCTTTGCACGTGCTATGTATCTGCCGATCCTGCTTCATCCGATTCTGTCGGCAGCGGCTCCGGTTCGATGACATCCGTACCGTTTGCAACCGCAAGCGCCTGCGCACGCTCGCGCGATTTGAACGTAAAGTGCAGCGTGTTGTGTTTCTCTGATGAGATATCAAAAGGCGCGCCGATGCTGACCCCGATGATGACTCCGATGACGATCGAGCCAATCACAGCAGCCACTTGCACGATGCGTCCGGCAACAGGCCACGTCGGCACAAGTAGTCGCGCGAGCGCGAGCCCGCCGAGCAAAATCGTGATCAGTACGATAAACGGGATGATTCGGCCGAACCATGTCTTTCTGAACGCGCGCCTGTGGCATGCTGCACACACGGGAACATTGATGCGCTGCCGACGCCAGGGCGGCTCGAACCCTGCGACAATCGACCAGTGACTCGTGCGCGCCAGCCGTACCGGCCAGGTGCGATCGGGCAAATGCTCGCCGCACTTCAGGCACTCGTTCGGCCATTGGATCGGCGCATCCCACGAGAGCACAACCGTGTATCGCGTCAGCCGCTCGGCCATCGCCATCAGTCGATCATGCAGCCACACAGCGAAGCGGGCCATGCGTGTTGACGGAAAGTCCTGCGGCATGGCAGGATTGTACAGTTGCCAACGGATCGACATACAGTGAGGCTTCGCCCCGCCAGGGATCGCCCCCCGGTTTGACCACCCGTCCCGGCGGGTTAGGATGATGACTTTCAGCCCTGTTAGCTCAGTTGGCAGAGCAGCTGACTCTTAATCAGCGGGTCGTAGGTTCGAGTCCTACACAGGGCATTGCTTTGCCGATGGTCGCGACGCTGATCGCTCCCGACCAACCTGCGTTACGCTTCACATCAACGCACCTACGCCAACACATCTGCATGCGACAGCGTGTACTTGTCGTGCAGTTCCAGCACAGGTCTCACCTGCTCATCCATCGCGTCGCTGCCGATCGTCTGCACGTATTCGCACACGCCATGGCCGACCCGCGCGAGGTTGTACCGCGCGAGCCAGCGCTCGTACGCAGCCACCTCCGCCTGATCTTGAAACGGATACCGCGCCGGCGGCGACCCCAGCCGACGATCACACCGCCAGGGCTTCGGTGTCAGCCGCGCACGGAAACTCTCCTGCACCCTGCACAGGTTCGCGTATCGCGGATCAACACCAAACGCATGCATCGTGTCCTGCGCAAGATCACTCGTCGGGTCGCAGGGCTCTGTTGTCACCACCGCGCGCAGCCCCGCTGCGGTTCGATACACCCGCACACCCATCCCATCAAGCGAATCCACCACATCGGCAATGCGCTGCATGAACCCGCCCGCCTGCTCCATCGGCGAAGATGGCGATGATGATGATCCACCGGCCTGCCCTCGCGTCTGACTCTCACGCATGCCGGCCAGCAGCCCGCCGAGGCACCCCGCATTTGCGCTGAGCTGCGATGTCTGCATCGCCGGCTCGAGGTCGATATCCACGAACATCACGTGCGCTGCATTGAGCACCACACAGCCGTAGCTGTTCCGCGTGAGCACCCAGCCGTCGGCATCGTTGCGCTCGATGATCTGCTCACGCGCCGGCCGCTCATCATAAAGGTACGCATCAGGCGGCGGCTGCCCACCTCCCGGATCCGCACTCCCGGAGGCGGCAATTCCAGCGGGCCAGTCCGCCTGCGGTCGTCGGTCGCCAAAGTGCAGCGCGACATTCTTCGCCCGTTCGACAGCCATCTTCTGCGCCG
>CAZVXI010000189.1:0-5851 GCA_964631295.1 uncultured Isosphaeraceae bacterium | reverse complement strand
TCTGGATCATGATCGCAGCGTTCGTCGCGTCGGCAGCGATTGGCATCTTCGCGATCATCATGCCCGGCAGCCGCTCGACTAACCAACTGCTCGTCACTGCGCTGCTCGTCGGAGCGTTCAGTCTGCTCGGGATGATCTGCGCGTTCGTGCTCGATAAGCGCCGGCTCAACCGCCCGCTGTTCTGGCTGATGTGGTTCGGCATCGGGTGCAGCATCATCGCCCTCGCGGGGTGGCTCGGGCTCGTCTGGTTTGACCGGTTCCTTGAGGAAGAACCGATCGTCAAGGTGTCGGCGATCGCGACGTTCTGGTCATGCTGGTGTGCGCACTTCGGCATGCTGGCCATGCTTCCCCTGACGCGCGATGCCAGTCGAATCGTGCGTGTGCTGACGATCATCTGCACGTCGCTGCTCGCTGCAACGCTTTCCATGGTTGTCCTTGCGGAAGACGCAGATGACTTGATATTCAGATTCGTCGCCGTGCTGTCCATCCTTGGATCATGCGGCACGATTGTGTCACCGATCCTTGCGGTTGTGGAATGGCTGCAGACACGCGGCACCCAGGAGAGCATGCCCAGCGCATTTCGCGTCGCACTGCAATGCCCGCGATGCGGCAGCGATGAACGTGTCCGCACCGGCGTGTCCACGTGCTCATCATGCGGCCTGCGCATCGAGATCAACGTGCAGGAGCCACGCTGCGAGGGCTGCGGCTATCTGCTCTATCGCCTTGAGGGCGACATGTGCCCGGAATGCGGCCGTTCAATCCCGAAGCAGTCGCAGTGGGTCGCACTGAAACGCGCCAACGATGCAGATGAAGGCGCGATCGACGCACAGGACTCCGTGTAGCCGCGATGCGCAGCCGAGCGCGGTGGTAATTTTCATTCCATCATGGCTCTCGCGTACTCGCCAAGCAGGTCGACCGCTCCTTTCTCGTAGCCATAGTTGATGTGATCCAGATTCCAGAGCCCTGCTGATTGAATAGTCTGATTCGGACTGAATCTCCCGAGCCAACTGGATGAGGGCATGTCGACTGCGGGACCATCGCAACTGAGAAGTCCGATGAGATTGCGTTCCAAGTACGCACGATCGCTGGCTGGCCCTGCAGGATCATCAATTGCGACCCAAAGAACGGACATCGATCCGAGATGTTGCGATACTTGCTGTTCGAGCTGAAGCTCGGCCTCCCGAACGATCTTCTTCGCTGAACCGCCTTGCCCCCACGTCTCGATGTACAGATGTTGTTCGCGGTTGGCCAGCGCATCACCTACATGTCGGCGGAAGATCGAGCCACGATGGTTGCCGCCGCGAGCTACGGTGCCGCGATGTGTTCGCAGCCGGTTCCAGAGTGTCGCCTTCGAGCCAGAGCTCACCGCATGCGTGCCGACGCGCACTACTCGCGGCGACCGACCATCATGTCGAACCTCACCGGGTTCGAAGAAAAAGTAGAGGCCCTTATCAGGCCAACCATCCTTCGATGAACACGCTGACAACTGACGGCATCCGCCGACGGCATGTTCCAACTCCGCGAGAATATCGTAAAGAGAGTCAAGTGCATCACTCATTTGTCACGCGCCACTGCATGTTGAGACAGCCATTGGAGCTGCTGTCCGATGCCCATCCGCCTCATTGGGACAGCTAGTTGGCATCCGTAAGACTCGATCTTGCCTGCCAGTTGTTCTCGATACTTGGCACCGGCCAGGATAACAACGAAGTCTCTAGGTGAAATGACCTCTGCCAATGACGACCATACTGTGTCGGCCCAGTCTCGGCGCTTCGATGCGGTCATTGAGTTGAGTGTCGTGTCGTACGGCTGGATGATGTCTGTTGGGTGCAGCAAGCCATGTTCTGCGGACAAGATGTACCATTCATCACAGTACGCTTGAACGTAGTCTCGAGACTTGCGGAACAAGGCGGATGTGTACAGGTTCGCTGCCGGTGAGGCAGCCTCTCGCTTCTTAGAAGCACAAGAGATGAGTCCAACCCGTTTCATCTGAATCCTGAAATGCTGATAAAGTCCATCACATGAGATGCACAGGATTCTCCAGCGACTTGATGATCGCCTGCTGGAATGCGATTTCTTCTGCACCGTCGATGATGCGATGGTCGAATGAGAGACTCAGCGGCATGATGAGGCGCGGCAGGATCTCATCATTCACGACCCAGGGCATTTTCTTCGAGCGGCCGATGGCAATCACCGCGACCTGCCCCGGCGTGACGAGCGGCGTTGCGTAACGGCTGCCACCCATCGCGCCTGCGTTGGAGATTGTGAACGTGCCGCCACGCAGATCGTTGACTTCAAACGACCCGCTGCGCACGCGCTCGATCATGTCTGCGATCATCACGTTGAGCTGCGAGACTGAGTAGAAATCTGCATTGCGGATTGGCGGCGCGATCAGGCCGCGATCAGTCTGCACGCCGATGCAGATGTTGATGTAGCGCTTGTAGATGATCTCACCGCGCTCGGCATCGAACGATGCGTTAAAGATCGGGAACTTCCGCAACGCACTGGCAACCGCGCGCACGACGAATGGCAGCATGGACAGTTTGTTGTCCGGATTCGCGTCGTTGAAGCCGCGGCGCATGGTGTCGAGTTCGGTCACATCTGCATCATCGCAATCCGTCACGTGCGGGATGGTTGACCACGACTGGTTCATCGTCTGCGCGATCGTCATGCGTGCACGACTGATCGGCAGGTGCGACGTCTCGCCGTACTGATCCGATGATGACTCGCCCGGCAGCGCGAGGTCAGATGCTGCCAGCGACGGCCGCGGCGGCGTGGCTTCGTGCGCTTGTGTCGGCACGCGCGAGGCAAGATTCGTCTCGGCCACTCGTGTTGCGTCGGTCGTGGTCGGCGCAGGTGCTGACGATGGTGCGGACGTCCTCGCGGCAATCTCCACATCAGCCCGTGTGATGCGGCCGTTCGGGCCCGAGCCCTTGATCGTCTCGATGTCGAGCTCGAGCTTGCGCGCGAGCTTCCGCACAGCGGGCGATGCAGGTTTGCGGCGATGTACCGGTGCAGCGTTGCCATTGGTCGCCGGAGTCGCCGTGCGCGTTCTTCCCCCACCCTCAGTGACAGCGGTTGATGTGGGTTGCGGTTCCTCGGGACCGCCCGTCTGTTCACGTCGCTCGTGCGCTGCACCCACGTCCTGCCCCCCTCCCTCGAGGGACGGGGAATCAGCATCGCCGAACGTCACCATCACATTGCCGACGTTGACGACCTGGCCTTCCTCGACGTGCACCTTCGTCACGCGGCCGGTCTGCGGCGAGGGAATCTCAACAGCCGCCTTGTCGGTCTCCACCTCCATCAGCGGCTCATCTTCGTTGATCAAGTCGCCCTCGCGCACATGCAGATGCATAACCTGTCCTTCGTGCACGCCTTCGCCAAGGTCCGGGAGTTTGAAGTCGATCACTCCCACGTCATCAACTCCTTCGCGTTGTCGATGATCGTGTCCACATCGGGCAGGTAGTGCTGCTCAACCTGGAAATACGGAAAGTGGATGTCATACCCGGTGATGCGCTTGATCGGCGCGAGCAGATATTCAAACGAATGCTCGTTGATCCTCGCGATAATCTCTGCTGCGACGCCACATGTGCGCGGGCCTTCGTGCACGACAATGCACCGGCCGGTCTTGGCGACAGACTCGCAGATCGTCTCCGTATCCATCGGCTTAATGGACAGCAGGTCGATCACCTCAACATCGATCTTGTGGATATCCACCAGATCATCTGCCGCTTCCAGTGCAGGGCGCATCATGGCTCCGTACGCGATGATCGTCAGGTCTTTACCCGTGCGCGCGAGGTTCGCTTTGCCGATCTCGATCGATTCCGCGTCGTCCGGCACATCTTCGCGGAACGCGCGGTAGACGGCCTTTGGCTCGTAGAACACGACGGGGTCCGGATCTTCAATCGACGCGCGCAGCAGCGCACGCGCATTGCGCGGACCGGATGGAATCACCACCTTCAGCCCCGGCGTGTGCGCCCAGTATGCCTCGCGCGATTCGGAATGATGTTCCACCGCGCGGATGCCACCGCCGTAGGGCGTGCGCATCACCATCGAGATCGGAAAACGATGCCGCGAACGATTGCGCAGCCGAGCCATGTTCTGTTCGATCTGATCGAATGCCTGCATGGTGAAGCCGGAAAACTGAACCTCGGCGACGGGCTTCATGCCATATACCGCCATTCCCACCGCCGTCCCGATGATGCCGCACTCTGCCAGCGGCGTGTCGAACACGCGATCCTCGCCGAACTGCCCGAGCAGACCCCTGGTGACACGGAACACCCCCCCGTTGATCGCAACATCTTCGCCCATGATGCAGACCATGTCATCGTCAGTCATACACTCAGTAAGCGCGCGGTTGAGTGCTTCGACCATCGTCATCTGTGCCATCACTCAACCCCCTTGCGTTCGAGCTTTGCCAGATATTCCTGACGCTGCGATTCCAGTTCCGGTGGCAGCTTCTCGTAGATGAAGTCGAACACTTCGCGCGGGTTCGCATTGGCGCGCTTGCGGAACGATTCGCGGGCGTCAAGCACCTCTTGCTCACATTCCTGCGCGATGCGCTCGATCGTGGAGTCGTCGAGCACATCCTTGTCCTTCAGATACTTCTCAAAGCGCATGATCGGATCGCGCTTCGTCCACTCGTCCACTTCCGCATCATCGCGGTACACCTTCGGGTCATCCGCGGTGGTGTGCACGCTCATGCGATAGGTGATTGCTTCGATGAGTGTCGGCCCTTCGCCATTGCGGGCGCGCTGCACCGCTTCGCTGCATGCGTGGATCATTGCGAGCACATCGTTGCCGTCCACACGTTCCGATGGCAGGTCGTAACCGAGCCCGCGCAGCGCCAGCACCTGGTTGAGCGATTGCTTTTGCACAGGCGTCGAGATCGCGTAGCCGTTGTTCTCGCAGATGAACACGATCGGCGCGCCATCCACTGCTGCAAAGTTAAACGCTTCGCCGACCGCGCCCTGTGAAAGCGCGCCATCACCAAAGTTTGCGACAACGACCGCATCGTCTTTGCATCGCCTCGCCGCCATCGCGATGCCTGCTGCGACAGGCAGGTGCGAACCGATCACGATCGAGAACGGCATGTCGTTGACACCCTCAGGCGGCGCGAACCCTTCGAAGAACCCGTCCCACAACAGCATCAGGTGATCGATCGGCCAGCCGCGCCACATCTGCGAGCCAAACGAGCGATACGACGGGCTGAACCAGTCGTTGCCCGTCAGCGGATACACCTGCCCGATCTGTGTCGCTTCCTGCCCGAGCCCGGGCGCGAAGGTGCCCATCTCGCCCTGCCGCTGCATGTTGAGCATGCGCACATCGAGCTTGCGGGTCAGCACCATCGCGCGGTGGATCTTCAGCAGTTCCTCCCGCGCAAGGTCCGGCTCGATCTCAGGCCGATTGACCGAACCATCGGGTTTGAGAATCTGCAGATTCGGGATGTCGTCGATCGGGATGCTCGTCGCATCGATATCCACACGCGGCGGCACCGGCTTGATGTTCGACTTTGTCGGGGGCATGGGTTTGCCTGAACTCTGGACGGCGACGTCCGGCGCGCTCGGCCGAACGGGCGACGTGGTAATTGCTGATGATGATCTTGTTGACGGATCTGTCATGATGTTTCCAGTAGACGAAGCATCGTACCGGATGAGCGTGGCGTGAGCCAGTGAAGCCGTTCATGCATGTGATTTCCACGCTCGCGGGCATCCACAGCGAGCCGGAGCGCAGTCTGCCGCGATGCCCCACTTCCGCACGCAAGCCGGCCGTTGGTTATACGCGTTTCATGTGCTCGAACGAGTTCCTGCACCCATCGCAGTAGTAGATCATCCTGCAACGCGTCGGGCCGAAG
>CAZVXI010000188.1:0-5877 GCA_964631295.1 uncultured Isosphaeraceae bacterium | reverse complement strand
GTGAGCGGCACGCATCGTCGGCCTCGGATCTGTTCATTGCCGAGTTGCCCGCATGCGGCGAACATCGGCCTGCCCTTCGTCTGACGCCGCCTTACTCGTGTACCTGCCGCAGCAAGTTGCGAGATGAACCGATACACGAGCGTCTCATCCGGTGCTGGCCAAGGCGAATCATGTCGCGGGTTGTATGGAATCACGTTGAGCGTACAGTTGATAGAAGCAAGCCACTCGCCGAGTTCGCGTGCGTGTTCTGTACCATCGTTGACGCCGGGTATGAGCACATATTCCACAAAAACTCGTCGGCCCCAACTGACCATCGCGCGTCGAAGGTCAATCATCGGTTCCGCTCGGTTGATCGGCATGATCTGCGACCGGACCGAATCGTTTGGAGCGTTCACCGACACTGCAAGTTTCAACTTCTTCCGACCTGATGTGTTGGCAAACTGCGCGAGACGTTCAATCCCTGCCACGCGTCCCACTGTCGAAACTGTGATCCGCGCCGGTGCTATCGCGGGCCCGTTTCGATCAGTCAGAACGCGAATCGCCTGTTGCACTGAATCGAGATTGTCGAGCGGTTCACCCATTCCCATGAAGACGACATTGTCAATCGAGTGATGAAGCACATGACGCGCTACGAACCACTGCTGCACAATCTCCGCGGCAGTCAGATTCCGCATCAGCCCCATCTGCGCTGTTTCGCAGAACGTACAACCCATCGCGCAGCCTATTTGCGATGACACGCACAGGGTCGTCCTCGGCCTGCCAGAACTTCCTTGATAGGAGAGGATCACCGACTCAGTCTCAAGCCCCTCGGGGAAGCGAAGGACGAACTTCTCTGTCCCGTCGGAATCGATCACCTGCGTGATCGGCGAGAGTTCATCAACGCATTGCCCAGTGCGATGCAGATCGCGATAGCGTCGCAACGCCTCGGGCTCCGAGCATTCAGAACGATCGCAGAACTCCTGTGCCGTGTGTTGCAGAGCAAGTTGAAGCATCCGGGCCATGCGCTACCCACTGTCTGAACCCGACTCGTCACCCGCTTCAACATGAATCTCGAGGTGCTCGCGCTTCGTGTGGATCAGATAGAGATTCCGGCTGTAGACAATCCATCCGACCGTCTGGCCCAGAGCTCCAACCGGCTCTCGCCTGCCAATAAAGTAGATCAGCATCATGCTCGCGCCGAGGAGGCTGAGCCACCAGAACATATCCGGCATGTGTGATTCTGCTCGCCGTTCACTCGCTGCCCACTGGATGAGCCAGCGACCAAAAAACGTCGCCTGCGCAATCAACCCGAACGCGATCCAGTAAAGCTCCCACGTCTTATCGACGTCAGCCCAATACTTGAGCCAGTCGACGGCTGAATGTGGGCCCTCGGCCGAAGCAAGATACGCTGTTGCCAGATCCATCATGACGTCTCCTCAACAGCAACTGGTCGCCGCGAGTCGACGAAAGTCGAATATGGCTTCGCCTCTACATCGCGCTGCGACCGGCGTGTCTCCCGATCGAGTTCGCCTACAGCCACGACACGGCGGCGCGAGCGCATCCAGCGAACAGCGAGGCAGTCGATCAAGCCGGGAAGCGCACGATTCCAGATGCCATAATTCGTCTTACCCTCCATGCGGGGTCGATGGTTGACCTCAACTTCCACAACCTCGAAACCGAGCTGACGCGCCGTCACCGGGATGAAACGATGCATGCCGCGAAACTCAAGCGGCAGTTGTTGGGCAAGCTCACGACGCATCACTCGCATCGAGCAGCCGGTATCGCGGATGGTGTCGGCAAGCAGTACGCGTCGCGCAGCGCGGCCCACGAGCGATGTGACCCGTCGAGTCACGTTGTCGCAGCGAGCATGCGAACGGTCGCCATGAGCCATATCCACATTCGTCGCATCGAGAATCTCGCATAGCCGCGGAATATCGACAGGATCATTCTGAAGATCGGCATCGAGCGTGGCGATCAGTCTCCCACTGGCCGCAGCGATACCGGCCCTGAAAGCAGCAGACTGCCCGTTCCCGCCGCCTCCCGCGGGTCTTGAGAGAGCGAGAATCCGCAACCGATCGTCATCGCTCGCGATGCAGCGGAGCACATCAAGTGTGTCGTCAGTCGACGCATCATCGACGACGATGATCTCGTAATCGATCGGTGTCGGGTCGAGCGCTGCCCGAATTTCCTCCAAAAGCGGGCTGATGTTCTCACGCTCGTTGTGCGCAGGAGCTACGACCGACAGGTCCAGTGTCGCCACGCCCGTCCCGGGAACATCTTTGTCGCGAATCATTAAGCGGACAGGGTAGCAGAGGCAACGTGCCAAAGCGATACCCAACCGAGATCGACGGACAGTTGCTCGCCACCTATGCCGCCATACGATGACACAATATTTCCCGCCTCGGAGCCCACATTCGCATGAGTCCTGCCGATTCCACCCCAAATACAGCCGATCCTGCTGCCGCCGCAACACCTGCCCAGGAGCATGGCGCTCGCCGGACAACTGCCGTCCTGATCACCGGCGCCGGGGGCGAGGTCGGCCATGGTCTGATTCATGCGCTGGCCAACTCCGGCGATCGCCGAGTCGTGGCCCTTGACCTCCGAGAGCTTGAGCCTGCGCTCCGCGAGAAATGCACAGACACCTTCGTTGGTGACATCTGCGATCGCGCGGTTCTCGAACGCCTGCTTTCGATGTATGAGATCAACGAGATGTACCACCTCGCTGCTCTGCTCAGCAGCCGGGCAGAGTTCACACCCGAGACAGCGCACGATGTCAACGTCGGCGGGACATTAAA
The DNA here is from genome assembly GCA_964631295.1 of uncultured Isosphaeraceae bacterium. GTDB lineage: Bacteria > Planctomycetota > Phycisphaerae > Phycisphaerales > SM1A02 > CAZVXI01. The sequence continues at coordinate 3,103 of CAZVXI010000188.1, read as the reverse complement.
CCTGCTTCGGCTTGCTGCAGAGCAGGCGCGGTCACACGGGCGGCCCGTCAAGTTCATCTTCCCGAGTTCGATCGCCGTTTATGGCATGCGCGATATTGCAACCAAAGCAGCAGCAGGGGCAGTCAAGGAGGACCAATACGCTCAACCCATCACCATGTATGGCTGCAACAAGCTCTACTGCGAGGCACTTGGTCGCTACTATGCGCGTCACTATCGACTGCTCGCACAGGATCGTACGGCTGAGTTGATCGACTTCCGCGCAATACGGTTTCCCGGCCTGATCAGTTCCGACACCATGCCTGCGGGCGGCACGAGCGACTTCGCGCCTGAGATGATTCATGCGGCTGCATCGGGCAGGCCTTACCAGTGCTTCGTGCGCCCGGATGCGCGCATTCCCTTCATGACCATGCCGGATGCCATCGCCGCACTCTTGCAACTCGCTGAGGCTGATGAATCGTGCCTGAAGCGCTGCGTGTACAACATCAGTGCATTCAATCCAAGTGCCGGTGAAGTGCGCGATCTTGTTCGCCAGCACTTCCCCGATGCAGAGATCACATTCGAGCCCGACACCGCCCGCCAGGCAATCGTGGATTCATGGCCTGAAGATGTCAATGTCGACGCTGCCCGCAATGACTGGGGCTTTGAAGTCGCCCACGATCTCGAATCAGCATTCAGTGAATACCTCGTACCACGCATCCGTGCGCGATACACTTGATCTGCCCGCCGAACAATGGAGACCAGCATGCCGACGACACAAACCCGCGGAATCGATCAGTTCAACGATCGTGCGAATGCCATTCTCACTGACCTGCGCGATACCGGCCAACTCAAGTCGCTCCAGACGATCGAAGGGCCAATGGATGCGCGAACAAACTTGCGCGGACATGGTGAAGTCATCTGCTTCTGTTCCAACAACTATCTCGGCCTCGCCAACCATCCGCGTGTCCGGCAGGCAGGAATCGACGGCATCAGCAAGTATGGCGCGGGCACTGCCTCTGTGCGGTTTATCTGCGGCACGTTCGAGCCTCATGAAACTGTCGAAACCACGATCGCAGAGTTCCTCGGCGTGGAATCATCCTACACGTTCGTTTCCTGCTGGAATGCCACTGAAGCGCTGTTCCCAACCCTCTGCGAGCCCGGCGACCTGATCGTCTCCGATGAACTCAATCACGCATGCATCATTGATGCAATGCGACTGTGCACACAGATCAAGAAAGGCACACATCGCACGGTCTATAAGCACAGCGACATGCACTCGCTGCGCACCAGACTCAAAGAAGCACGCGACAATGCAGACTTCGACGGCCTCATCTGGGTCATCACCGATGGCGTATTCTCCATGGAAGGCGACATCGCAAACATGGCCGACATCCGCCAGTTGTGCGATGAATACGGCGCGATCTTCACTGTCGATGATTCACACGGCACCGGCGTGATGGGGGCAACCGGCCGCGGCACCCACGAACACTGCGGCCTGGCTGGCAGCGATATCGACTTCTTCACCGGCACGCTCGGCAAAGCGCTCGGCGGGGCAGCGGGGGGGTACGTTGCCGGCTCGCAACAGGGAATCGACATGCTCGTCCAGCGCGGCAGGCCGACTCTCTTCAGCAACGCGCTGCCAGTCACCGTGGCGTGCTCCGCCAACGAAGCCATCCGCATCCTCATGGAAGAACCGCAGCGCGTTGATCAGTTGCGCGAAAACGTCCGCATCGCACGCGATGGAATCCGAAATGCCGGCTTCGAAGTGCTCGACTCGCCAACAGCAATCTGCCCCATCATCGTCGGCGATACCGCCAAGGCCATCGCACTCAGCAATCGCCTGCTCGAGATGGGCGTCTATGTCATCGGCTTCGGCTACCCCGTCGTGCCCGAAGGCACCGCTCGCCTGCGCGTGCAGATCAGCGCTGCCCACACACGAGGCGACCTCGACACACTCACATCATCGCTCGCGCAGCTCAAGCAGGAACTCGGATGACTCACCAGAACATGCCCGCAGTGATTATTCGTCGCCTGCACCTGCATCCGCTGCACGACGGTTGAAGACCATTGTCTCCATCCCACTACCCTCAGCGCTCGGATCGCTCATGGTCAGCATCGTTCCGTCGATGCTGCCCGAGAGTGTCTCCGGCTGCTGATCACCCATCGCGATCGTGATCGCAACTGAGTTGCCGTCAAGCGTCCAGGTTCCGTCGCCGCTCTCCGTGTCGCCCATCATCGACATCGACGAGGATGCTGTCCCATCGTCGTTGAGCGTGATCGTCATCTGCATGCCATCAATGAATCCCGCTGCCATCTGCAGGCCCACTGCCTGCATCGGGTCCGCGTCCGGGTCATTGGCGATCGCTTCCTGCTCCGCCTTGATCGCTGCTTTCATCTTCTCTTTATCGAGTTCGTAAAGCCCCGCAACGCTCGCCATCGTCGGAGCAGCCGGCGCAGAAGCGCTCGCTGTCTCACCGGCAGCCTGCGATGATGCCCCCTCGCTCGAGTCATCGCCAGTGTCCTCGCTCGATCCTCCACACCCGGCGAGCAATGTCAGAGCAGAAAGCGAAACACACATACCCAGCACAAATACAACGCGGCGAATCATGGTCAACAACCTTTTTCTGAATGCCTGGAAACTCACGGCACACAACGCCAACACATGCCGCCGTTCGTGCACCTTTCCTTCTTGTCGGGAGCGTACCACACTCACGTGCCGATCGCGAACGCCGCCGCAGCACAATACGCACATCATCCGGTGCGTCGAAGCACCATCACGATTCCCATGTCCACAAAGCCCCTGCCTGAATCGAGCGTGATTACATCGTCCGCAACGGTGCCGTTGACTTCATCCGCACCGTACTCGCCGCCGAGACTCATGATGATAGAGATCGCATCGCCCGTCAGCGACCACGTCGCATCAATGGCCTGACTTCCTCCCGGCGAGTTCATGGTGCCCGTCGCCGTCCCATCGCTCGCCAGCGTGATCGTCATGCCGATGCCCATCTCATTGATCAGCACATCCGAGACCTGCCCGGCCATCTCCGCCGGAGCGCCTTCGCCGATGGCCTTGTCCATTGTCGCGGTCCGTGTCGCGGTCACGTTCGTCTCATATGTGCCCGAC
>CAZVXI010000187.1:0-5913 GCA_964631295.1 uncultured Isosphaeraceae bacterium | reverse complement strand
GAGCCCTTGCACTGGCACCCCCTGCCCATTCCGGCAGCCTCTGGTGCCGAAGCGGCCTTTCTCGGGCGAACACGTTCCGAAAATCATCCTGAGTTCGGTCCCCTGCTTTACCTCGATTATGAGTCCCATCCGGCGCTGACCGAGACGGCCATGCGGGATCTGTCGCGGGAGGCAGCAGACCAGTTTGGATGCCGGGCAATACGGCTGCATCACGCACTCGGTGCCGTCGGTATCGGCGAAGCGAGTGTCCTCGTTCAGGCGGTTGCCGGCCATCGAGCCGAGGCCTTTGACGCGGCGCGTTTCCTCATTGATCAACTCAAGACACGGATACCCATCTGGAAGCGCGAGGTCTGGGAGAAAGGCAGTTGCTGGGCCGTGGGTGCCCCGGTGACTGTCAAGGGATCGGATTCATGATGGCACTTCGCGGTTTCGCAGGAGCGATCCTGGCAATCGGCCTCGCATCGTGGCTGGCCGCAATCGCTGCAGCCGCCGTGTCGGCGATGAATGTGTTCGGAACGTTGGGCGACTTGCCGGTGCACACGGATGGCTACGGTGCGTTTGAGCCCTCCGAACAGAGCCGCCTTATTGCCGGACGAATCATGAACGGTGTCTTCTTGAGTGTTGATCGCATGGCATTTGCGGGCGCTGCAGTCGCTGCCATCGGCTTTGTGCTCCTGTTGATCACTCGCATCGGATGGGCGCGACCTGCGATACTTTTCACCGCCATTTGCCTGGCAGTCGGCGTGAGCTGTTGCGTGATGTACGCGACGCTCACACCAGATTTGCAGGCATTGCTGGCAGAGCGCTTTGACGCAGCGCGTGCAGGCGACGTGGAACGAGCCAGCGAGATTGTCAGCCAATTCGACCCTTTGCACGAACGAGCAAATCGACTCTTCCAGGTGCAACTCATTGCTGTTGCTTGCGCGATCGCATCCTTCGGTGCCTCAAATACCCAGTATAAGAAACAGGTAAACAACGGATCAGGGACGTGACAACGACTTCAACACCCAAGAGCAAGACCACACGCAAGAAAGCGACAAGCGAGGTTGCCCTTCCGCAGAGAACCGCGAGTGAGAAGATGCGTGCGAAGCGGATCTATGATGCCCTTCACAAACGCTATCCCGACGCACACTGTGAGCTGGATTTCAAGAATCCGTTGCAGTTGCTCATCTCGACCATTCTCAGCGCGCAGGCAACCGACGTGGGAGTCAACAAAGCGACACCCGCACTGTACAAGAAGTTCAAGACAGCTCGTGATTATGCCGCTTCAACGCCACAGGAGATCGAGAAGTACATCAAGACCATCGGACTGTTTCGCAGCAAGGCAAATTCGATCCACGCCACATGCACAATGATCGTCGAAGACTTTGGCGGCAAAGTACCCGACACGATGGAGGATCTCTTGCAGTTGCGCGGCGTCGCCCGTAAGACAGCCAACGTTGTTCTCGGCAACGCATTCGACAAGAACGAGGGTATCGTGGTCGACACGCACGTGATGCGGCTGGCTCACCGATTCGGCCTGTCAAAGGAAACCAAGGCAGAGAAGGTTGAGAAAGACCTGATGGCCTTGTTCCCGCGCAATCGATGGACGTTGCTCAGTCACCTGTTGATCTTTCATGGACGCCGCGTGTGCAAGGCGCGCAACGGGTCGTGCGCAGACGACTCGATCTGCAAGCGATACTGCTCGAACGCAAAGGCCTGAGAATCAGTCGTCTATGTCGTCTGGTGGCAGTTCATCGATCGGGACTGTGCGAATCTCGGCAACGCCGAAACCACCCATTTCAGCAACATAGGACACGCCATCACCAACGCTCAGAGGAAAGATGTGCCGGACCGGACCGTCCAGCACGATGCGATCGCGCACCATCGCCGCATCGACATCGAACGGAGCGTCTTCATGCCGCTCGATCTGCGGCTGTGGATGGAGAATCGTGATGCCATCATCGTGGCCAACCCAGAAGTGCCCATCGACGGCAATGACCGTGTGCAGTTGGGCATCATCGCGTTCACGATACGTAATTGGCGATTGCTCGGGAAAAGTAATGAGCAGTTCGTACCCATCTGCACTGATGATCGCTTCCGCTTCAGCGACAGCAGCCGAGCGCGGAATCTCCTCCGAATCAAATGTCTGTTCGACAAGATCTGCATGGGCGCCGATGAGGTAAAGCCATGATCCTTCCTCGCTGCCTGCGAGGATGTAGCGACCATCCGTCTTTGCCTTTTTCAGCCGGCTTGGCGTGCGTGTCACTCGCACAAATGTGTCGCCGTTACCGTGCTTATCGACGTGGATTCGATAAACGGCTCGGCCGAACGAGCCTGAGATGGCGACGTAGTTGGTGTTGATCGGCATGACGTCGATCGCACCCTTGACAGAGATCCAGTGTCGCGTGGTGCCGTCCGGTTCGATGGCCAGTATGCGGTCATTGGCGACCAGCCACGCCGCGCCATCAAAGAAACGCACTGTCTGCACGTCACCCGGCACTGAACGTGTTCCATCGATGGCATCAACTTCGCGCACATTGGGCGTCATGACACCGACGAGCGTTCCCGACGTCGCACGTCGTGTAAACACCAGATTGTCGTGTCCCGGGATCTCGTGCAGTGTGGATGCAGAGCCGACAAACTCTCCATCGGCGATCGTCACAACCTGTTTCCCCCGGGTGGCAACGAGGCCATACTGCGAATTTGCAACGGATGAGCACGTATCAGAGTTCCGAAGGAACTTCCGTTGATCGGACCATCGAACAACACCACCGCCACCGCACACGAAAACGTCAGGGCCATGATCATCGGTCACGACACTGAACCGATGCGGCGTGACCCCCATTTCCGCAGCCGAAACTCTGCGAGCGATCCGCGGGCGGCGTGGATTGCGCAATACCAACTCTGCAACTTCGGTATTGCGCACCAGCGCGAGCAGGCGCTCGTCGTGGATGGCAAGATCGACGACCGGTTCCACGTCCCCGTACTCTCCCAGACTCACAGATGACATCACATCGCCGGTTGTCGGGTCAATGGTGATGACCGTACTCGCGAATGCCTGATACATGTACCCACCGTGCATCACGCCTCGATAATGCGTCCCGCCGACCTGGTGGCGGATCTGAAGCCGCTCCACCGTCGCCCGCTTGTGACTCGAAGGCGGAGAATCGCACCCTCCGAAGATCAACGCAGCCATGAAAAAACCGAGACCGCGAGCATGAAATCGTGTGCGTGTCATGCGCGAAGCGTAGCATATCCCGGCCGACTTGGAGAACTGGAATGCCAGAACGTCTCGACGCATTGGAAGCGATGCTCGCTGAGAATCCGAACGATCCGTTCTGCCTGTACGGTATCGCTCAGGAGCACCTCAATAATGGTGCGTGCGATCTCGCGATCGGCTACTTTGAAAAATGCCTCGAATCCGACCCGAGTTACCTCTACGCGTACTATCACAAGGCTCGTGCGTTGGAGGAGCTTGACCGCGTTGACGACGCAGTGGCAACGCTTGAGACTGGTCTGCGTCAGGCCAAAGAAGCGGGCGACGTACATGCGATCAATGAGATCTCCGGCTACATCGACATCCTCCGATGACCATGACAAGTTCGACTGTCGACAGGCCATGCGTGTTTGATGCCCGGATCGAGACAGCAATCGCGTCCGGAGCGACAGTTACCAACATACGCATCTGGAAGCACAATCCGAACCTGTGTGAGGTCTGTGCTGGCGACCTCGTCATTGCAAGGCTCAGCGGTTCAGATCTGAAGCGCATCGGCGAGATTGAAGGCACGCGCGTCGCCGATCTCACAGATGCGTTGCGTGAGTGCATCGAGCGTGACAGAGGCCGTCGTATGGCCATGTCGTTGCTCGCACGCCGGGACTTCTCTGTCGCGGCCCTGGATGATCGGCTCGTAAAACGAGGGATCGAGGCCTCGCACGCTCGCGCAGTCACAGCAGAACTTGCCTCAGAAGGATGGCTTGATGACACGCGACTGGCGCGCACGCTCGTCGACAGTGCCATTGAGCGTGGTCATGCCACGAGGCAAGCGCTCGCCAAAGTACTTGCCGATGCCCGAATCGAAGCCTCGATAGCCGCGCAAGTCCTTGAAGATGCGATATCTGCGGTCGATGAGCAATCTGTCGCCCGGTCCCTTGCAAAGCGGCGGCTTGCGATGAACTGCGGCGTCAGCGACGCGGCCCAAGCACGGCGTGTCGCCAATTACCTGGCGCGCCGCGGTTTCGACGAGGACACAATTCGCGAGGCGATGCAGGCGTGTGGAGTCGCGATCGACTGATCTCCTCGTACGAATGCCCAAGTCGACTTGCCTCTCAGGTCGGTTGCGACGATGATCCCGAATCCCATGACAACAGGAGGGCGCAGGGGTGCTCAAGTACCGCCTGATCACAGGACCGATCCTCATCATCGCATTGCTCGCGCTCATCTGGGCAGACAATCGCATGGATGCACTTGTCCTGTCAGACTTCTGGTCGAACGTGTTCAATGACAAAACGCACCCGCCGCGCGGCCTGCTGCTGTTTGGTCTGGGTTTGCTCGTCCTGCCATTGGCGGCCCTGGAGATCGTCCGGGTTATCGACGCCCAAGGCATTCGAACCGCGAAATGGCTGACGATCCTCGCGGCAGACCTGGGGCTGGTGATGAGTTTCAGCATTCCCATGTCGACCGAGACGGTGACGGCGATCGCGATCGTGTCGACTGGGATGATTCTCATCTTTCTGGCATCCCTGTTGACGTTCAGCCAGCAGCGGAATGTGGAAGGCGTCCTCGCCGCTGCTGGGGCGGTGATGTTTGCGATGGTCTATCTCGGGCTCATGCTTGGCTTTCTGCTCGCGCTGCGCCGAGAGCACTCGGCCTGGTGGATCGTTGGAGTTGTGTTCACCACCAAGGCGTGCGATACCGGAGCGTACTTCACGGGGCGAGCCGTCGGCCGTCACAAACTCATCGCCTGGCTGAGCCCGGGTAAAACATGGGAGGGACTGATTGGCGGGGTGGTGGTGGCGATGATTGTCGGCACAGGCCTTGCCCTGGCCAGCCAGCAGTGGCTCGGCGAGCCGGATCGCGTGCCAGTCTGGCTTGGGGCTGCATGTGGTTTCGTGTTTGCGATCGTCGGGCAGGCTGGCGACTTGACGATGAGCCTGCTCAAACGCGGAGCCGGGCTGAAGGACTCATCGAAGCTCCTTCCCGGGCTTGGCGGCGTGATGGATGTACTTGACTCACCGCTCATGGTTGCTCCGCTGGCCTTCTGGATGCTGACCCTTGCCAGTTGAATCTCCACAACTCACTGTCGATTCCGAACTTGGGGAGTCGCATTGATTACACGGAGGGGTATAATCGTTTCCAGTGGCAGGAGATCGGGCCCAGATGACGCTTATTGATAGCCTCCTTGAGTTGCACAAGGTTGATTTGCAGGTGCGCGGGCTTCAAGCTCGATTAGATACTGCTGACCGATACCTGAAGGCACAGACGCGCGAACTCGATGCGCTCAGCCGCAGGTATGAAGAACTGCAACAGCGACATCGCCAGGTGCAAGCCACCATTGCCAACCATGAGATGGAAGTCTCCGCTGCCGATGAGCGTCTGGAAAAACTCCGCGATGAACTGAACAGTGCGGTAAACAGCAAGCAGTACAACGCAGTCCTTGGTGAGTTGAACACCATCAAAGAACAGCGCGGCGAGGTCGAGGACAAGATCATTGCCGAGATGGAGCAACTCGAAGAACTCGGCGGCGACATCGAGGCACTCGAAGCACAGGTCTCGGAACGCAGCAAGGTGCGAGACCACGCATCCGCTCAATACCAGCAGCGTCAGGCAGAAATAGGCGACCGTCTTGATGAACTCAAACAGGAACGAGAAACCGCCGAGGCGGTTGTCCCTGAGAAGGTACTGACGGTCTACGACGATCTTGCGAACGCCTA
>CAZVXI010000186.1:3110-5969 GCA_964631295.1 uncultured Isosphaeraceae bacterium | reverse complement strand
GCTTCATCAAAAACCTCCAGCGAGGCGCGCAGCGGAGTCATCGCGAGTATGGGTGGATTGGACAGTTGCCAGCCGTCCGCATCGGGCTTGGCAATGAACTGTCGCTCGGTGTGCATCTGGAATCGCGTTGCAGGATCATTGCCCCACCAGCCGCCGAAGCGTGGCAGGTCAGCATCGGTTGCATGTTTCTCGTGGATGAAGCAGCCCGCCACCGCGCCCGGACCAGCATTGAGGTACTTGTACGAACACCAGCAGGCGAAGTCGACGTTCCAGTCATGCAGGAGCATCGGCACGTTACCCGCAGCATGTGCGAGATCGAACCCGACAATGCACCCATGCCGATGCCCTGCTTCGGTGATCTGCTGCATCGGCAGTACCTGGCCGGTGTAGTAGTTCACGCCGCCCATCAGAATCAGTCCGATGCGATCGCCATCGCGTGCGAGCGCATCTTCAATCTGATCCAGCATGATCGAGTGCGCGCCATCATGAGGCGAAATTTCGATGATGTGCGATGCAGGATCAAGGCCGCGCGTGCGCAGGTGTGTCTGAATCGCGTACACGTCGGATGGGAACGCGCCGGCTTCCATGAGGATGCAGTCGCGGCCAGCCGTCGGTTGGAAGAACGTCACCATCATCAGGTGCAGGTTGACAGTCAGTGCGTTCATCATCACGACTTCGCATGGTCGCGCTCCGACGAGTCGTGCGCCGCTCTCGCGGAAGTTATCGTGATAGCAGAACCATGGGTGAGATCCCTTGTGATGGGCATCGACCGCGAACTGTGCCCAGCCGTCGAGTTCCTGCTCGATCAGTGTCCGTGCCGACTTCGGCTGCAGCCCGAGCGAGTTCCCGCAGAAGTATCGCGCAGGGTCTCCGTTTGATTGTTTCGGGATGTGGAACCGGTCGCGAAAATGTGCGAGCGCATCGCACTCGTCCATGTGAATTGCAAAGTCGAGTGTTGGCTCAAAGTCGGTTGTCGTCATTGAAGAAGTCATGGGCACACGATAGCGGAGTTGGCGAGGTTACATACGCTACGAAGCTGGAGACGCGATGTCGGCTGCAACGTGCAGCGATGCACGGTCTATTCCAAGGAACTCGATGGCGTTGCCCGCGAGCAGTTGTGCGCGAGTCGCGTCGCTGAGCCCGGGCATATTCTCGATGAGTTGGCCCGGCATATGCTCGCCAAGCGGAAAGGGGTAATCCGAGCCGAGCGTGATACGGTGCTCGCCGCACACATCGATGAGTAACTTGAGCGCGCGATCATCATGCACGAGCGAATCCACCCAAAATCTCCCGAGATAGTCGCGCGGGTTGACGTTGTTGTCGACCGCACAGAGATCGGCCCGGACATTGAAGCCATGCTCGACACGGCCGATCGTAAACGGAAACGCGCCGCCGCCGTGTGCAAAGCACACACGAAGGTCGGGCAGTCGCTCGAACACGCCGCCGAAAATCATCGAGCAGATGGCAAGCGATGTCTCCGCGGGCATGCCGACGAGCCAGGGAAGCCAGTATTTCGGCATCGACTGCCTGCCCATCATATCCCATGGGTGTACGAACACAGCCGCACCAAGCCGTTGAGCTTCCTCGAAGATTGGGAACAACTCTGCCCGGTCGAGGTTCCAGTGTTCACCATCTGGATTGATGTGGCTGCCGATCTGAATGCCTGCAAGCCCGAGGTCGTTCATGCAGCGGTCAAGTTCAGCAACCGCCAGATCGGGCGCCTGCATTGGCAGTGTGCCCAAGCCGATGAAGCGCTGCGGATGTTCGCGACAGATACTGGCAATGTGATCATTGAGCATTCGTGAAAGGTCGAGCGTGTCCTGTGGTTTCGCCCAGTAGCCGAACATTACCGGCACCGTTGACAGCACCTGTACATGCACGCCGACCTCGTCGCATTCAGCGATGCGCGTGTGCGGATCCCAGCAGTTGGAATTGATCGTCCGGAAGTGGGTCCCATCGACGAGCATCTTCGCGCAGCCAGGGCAATGGTGTTCGAGGTTCACCCAACCGCCGTACCCGTATCGCTCGCGCAGGTCGGGCCAGGTTTCTGGCAGGATGTGGGTGTGGACGTCGATCTTGAGCATCTGAGATCAAACTACTCGCGAATGATCTGAACTTCAGGCTCGAAGATGATCTGTTTTATTGGCGTGGGCTTTTCGACGCGATGACCGCACTGTTTGCAGGTCGAAAGTTCCGGGTCAGCCCAGAACTCTTCCATGGCACGGGCGAAATGATCGACGATATCGCCGCAGTCGAACTCGTTGTCATGCACGAGGGCGTGACAGTGGTCACAGTAAAACACCTGGCGTTCAGTTTCACCGGCCGGTCTGACACGTTCCACCACGATACCGATCGTCTCAGGCGGCCTGGTCGGTGCGTGCGGCACATTCGGCGGGATGAAAAAGGTCTCACCCTCGCGAATGGGCACATCAATGATCTGCCCGTCTTCCCAGATGCGCACGACGATGTCGCCCAGGAACTGGTAGAAGTACTCTTCAGAGTTGGTGATGTGGAAATCGTTGCGTGCGTTCGGCCCGCCGATGACCATCACGAAGAAGTCCTTTCCGTCATAAAGATACTTGTTGCCCACAGGCGGCTTGAGGTCGTGGCGGTTTTCTTCCACCCATTTGCTGATGTTGATCGGCGGCAGCACGGACGTTGCGGCGATGGTAGACATGCTGAGTCTCCTTGAGTTGTCGCGGACATTATACGGTGCAGGCCCGGACCAATGTGCGCACAAAGAAAGGGGCCGCGATTGCTCGCGACCCCTTTGATGAAGCAAAAACTCTCAGATCAGACAGCGATCACTTGATGATATCGCGACCACGGATGCCGTCGGTCGTGAAGATGTGAGCGCTG
>CAZVXI010000186.1:0-3010 GCA_964631295.1 uncultured Isosphaeraceae bacterium | reverse complement strand
ATGACGGCGACTTCAGACCCGACTGCAACGTCCACGGATCCACAAAGCCATCCTTGCTGAATGCCTGCGGGTTGAACCCTGCGGCGGGAGACAGGATGTAGCTGGAATAAGCAATCCCGCCCAATGTGCCGGATGTCACGTACTCACCCGGAGATTCAAAGCCCGGCTCGACCATCTCGGTCACGACACGATCCTTCGGTGCATAGAACACCGGATCGAGGAATCGGCCGCCGAGATACTGATTGAACTGACGGCAGTTGATGACGCGGAATGAGCCAAAGTCCGCATTCCAGTTGTACGGAACGAGGGTGATGGCCTCCGGCACCAGGATCCACAGCGTGCCGTTTTGATCCAGACCAAGTTCCATCCAGCCGACCGGACCGATTGCACTGTTGAATGCTGCAACTGCGCTGTTGGGGTCATTGCCGTACGTGGAAATGTAGTCATCGATGAGCGTGAGCTGGCGGTCAGCAAACTCAGCACCATACGTCTGACTCGCGATTGCCATCTGACGCAGGTTGGCCTGCGATTTGGTCAGGTTGGCCTGTTCGCGCGCCTTGCCGATGGCTGGCAGCAGAATGCCAACCAACAGCGCAATAATCGACACGACCACCAGAAGTTCGATGATGGTGAAACCCTTGCGATTCATTTGGATGTCCTTTCATACCGAGCCGGGGCGCAACAATGCAACGTGTGTCATTCGGGGATGAGCAATCCTTCGCGAACAACATGGCGGAGTTTCGCTTGCGACTCCAGCAGACTTGAACGAGTTCCCTTTGAGAGATGCGAGAGAGGAAACTCAACCTGCGACCCCACGCCCCGCCACGAAATACGCAGGGCCGCTTCACGTGCTCGGGAACGTACCCGAACTCCGATGTGGTGTCAAGCCACATCCGCTGGGACGCTCAGCCGATCGGTGCGGGACACATCGGAGGTCGCACGAGGGGGACCACAACGCCAGCGTGCGTAGGCGAGCGCGGCGGCTGATGGCGGGCGCCGATGACCAGAGAGAATGCCCAGATTGCATTCATGGCAGGGTTTATCAGTGCGTTCAACAGGTTGTTACAACTTGTATTTGCTGTCGGTCTTTCATTTTTCAGATCAACCCGGCTCCTGGCAGCCCCAGTTGTCGAGAACCGCCAGCAGATCGTTGATTCCAACCTGACAGTCGTCGTCAGCATCACCCAAGCAGGTTCCCGGTTCACAGCCCGGGCACGCCGAGCCCCAGTTCCCGAGCACCGTCAGCAGGTCTTCGAGGCCAACTTCGCCATCGTCGTTGGCGACGTCCCCGATGCACTGCTCGAAGCATGCAAAGTCAGAGATGCTCAGCGCATCGAGACCTGCCTCCACGATCGAGGCGGTCCCGGCATCCACAGCAGTGAACCTGAGCATGAACGGTGACCGCACCACCACGCCCATTGCAGCGAGGTCGTCCGCCGAAATCTCGTGATGCCGCCAGTTCAGCCCGTCGGTGTCATGGCGTGCGATTTCAGTCCAAGCGAAGCCATCCGCTGCGTTTGGAACCTCAACGATCAGAGCGTCATCGCCATCCTGTACGGTGAGGCGCAGGAAGTAGTCATAGGCGATCAGCGCGACGCCCTCCGCCACAGAGAAAGTCGGGCTGAGAAGAACGACCGCTCCGCCGTCGACATCTGTGTTTCCAGGTGCGTTCTCCGTCAGGAAGCACTGTCCGCTGCCGTCCGAGTCTGTTGCAGGGTCAAAGTCCCAGTCGGGATCGTTCACAGGTACGCCCGCCTGCCAGAATCCGTTGGTTACATCCTCATCGGCGTCCTTGGTCCAGCCAGTCGGTTCTTCAAAATCCTCGTTATGGACTTCAAGCGGGAATCCAACTGACAGTTCAAACACGTCATTGGGCGCGGTCTCCGGGAGCGTGAGTTCGGTGCCTTCATCACCCATCGCACGAAAGTACACCTCTGGTGTGTCTTCACAGACAACAGGCGGGAGCGTCCCCGTGAACTGTCCTGCACCGATACTGGCCATCGTCTGGAATGTGAACGCGCCGCCATCAAAGCGATAGGCCATCTCGACTGTTGACGGGTCAACTTCTTCGATGCCGTCGACAACTTCGATCGTGAAAGTTGACTCGAAGTTCGGCGGCAGAAGGCCTGCGGGCCCGTCGACGATTGACATCGTCAGGATGTCCTGCCCGGGCGTCACATCGCCGCCTGCGACAAGAGCATACCCCTGCGGCCCGACCGACACATCCGTGCCGATGACCCGGACGATCCATGTGCCAGCGGCAGGGTTGTTGATATGGACCTGTTCGACGTTGTTCAGATCATCAGTGGGACCACCTGAAACAGATGTGCCGCCGCTGAACCGGTTGCCTTTGAACACGGTGCCAGTCGGCGATTCAACCTCGATGTCCAGATCATTGACAACTGGAAGGGCCGCACCGGATGCGCCCGGCTCGTCCATGAACGCCATGGTGACCTTGAGTGGCTCGGCGTCAGAGTTGACCTGAATGAAATACTCGTGCACGCTTCCCGTCGTGAGGCCATTGGTGTGACGAACGTCCTCAATGTACATGCCGCGACTGTCACCAGTGAAGTAGAGAGCGTCGTCTGCGAGCACGCGACCCCATCCTTCGAGGTTGCTCGGGTAGCCACTGACGCCCGTCATATCCACGCATGAGTTGAGCACTGTTGCCTTCAGGAGCGCGCCGGTCGGTGTGAATGCATCTGCGGGATTCGCTGTGCCGCTCGGGTAATAGCCATCGGTGAAGTACTCGCGCACGAGCATGGCTACGCCTGCAATCGCCGGCGTCGCCATGGATGTTCCCGAACTCGATGCTGTCGTGCACGCCCCTGTGCCGGCAGAGATTGTACTGCAGCCCGGCGCGTACGCCTCGGGTTTACGGCGGCCGTCGTCGGTTGGTCCAACGCCGCCCGTACAGTGCGCACTTTTATTGGGTTCCGGATCGGTCGCTCCGCACGCGAGCAGATTCTTCGCATTCTCCGGATTGCGTAATGAAAATCCGTTTGTGACC
>CAZVXI010000185.1:0-5973 GCA_964631295.1 uncultured Isosphaeraceae bacterium | reverse complement strand
CACGCGACGCCCGTTACTGGTAGTTTCCCACTGTTCGATCTCGGCTACACATACATGTTCAATCTACGAAAGAACTAAAGCAATCAAGAAGCAGTCGTTTGTAGTTGGTGTCATGTGCGCCGGCCTTTCTGCGGTCGCTGGCACACTCGTTCTCAACAAGGTCTCGCACGCCCAAGGTGTTATTGCTGTGTGGACCGACTACGATTGCCAGTTCCTTCCGGGGTGCCCGGCGGGGTTCTTGCGTGATGCAGACAAGAACTATTCCGGGTGTACGAACTTGATTGATCCACTCGGCTGCATCGGCTCTTGCACTTGGTGTACGGGTGGTTCAACACCGGGTTGTGTGTGCGTATACGACGTCGGATCGACATGCACGCTCACGACCCAATTCGCAGCGCTTCCGTGCGGCACACAGAACACATGGAATGACTGCCAGGAGTTTTCTAAGAAGCCAGCTGGTGAGCCCTACCCCACGCCCAACACTTGCTATTGCGGCGGAGCGGTGACAGTCACCACAAATCCCTGCTCGATCAATCAATGCCTCTGATGCAGAATGGGGAGACGATGTTGAGCCGGACCGGAACTGTCGTAGGCGTCATGTGCGCCACGGTAGCAATGTTCGGGGCAGGCAGCGTAGCGACCGTCATAGCGGATGACAGCACGAAGTCTCGTGCGACCGCGATGGTCCGAACGATGCTTTCTCATGACGACTCAATTGGGGAATTACATTGGGATCAAGAGGTGTGGTTCACAAATGCGACAACCGGTGCGGAGGAGTTGTCATCTCGCGCTGTGATGGCGTTTGACGAGAGGGGTCGTTGGTATTGGGGGGGCGAAGAGGGGCTCGATATGGAGGGGGATCCGGCCGCACCGCTGACCTTTTTTGAATCGCAGTTCGCCTTTGATGGTCAGGTCATGCGAACGTACAGTCCTGCGACCCGGATGTCGATTGAGAGGCCTGAAGAGACGCGCAGGCTTACGACCCTCAGTCCCGAGTTGTTGCTTGGACGATATTGGACCAGTGACAACATGAACCGCAAGCTGGGCGAGCTTCTGTTGTCGGCAGACCGGCTGACGATAGTGGACGACGTCGATCCAGCGAGAACTGTGATCCAGGCGCATGTGTTGATGCCCGGCGTGAGTGAGTGGCGGGAAGTTCGTGTCACGTTGGATGCAACTCGACAGTGTATTCCGATACGTATCGAAGAGCGAGATGGAGCGCTTCGGTCTCTATTGCACGTCATCGCGATTGACGCGTACCAAGTAGTCAACCACATTCCCGTTCCTGTCAGGGGCCGGAGGCAAGTGTTCACGATCGACATGGATGCCATCGACACTGTGACGCTCGACCGATGGAGGCTGGCGATGAACGAAGCGAGCCTCTCGGAACTGGAGTCGTCAGATCCAATCGTTCGCGAGAGAGTGTCTGAGCTTGTTACTCGGATTTTTGGACCCGATGGCCTGCCGACAAAGCCGGCTGCAACCGACCGTGCCCGAGCGTCGTATGAGGTGCGTGTTACCAGAGTTCATGCCATCAATGGTGACGTCAGAGATGCGGCACTCCGCTTCGCGCCTGGTACAACGATCGAAAAGACGCTTGACGCCTATACCGGAACCGTTCATGAGCATGCAAATGACGGTAAGTAGTGGTATAACAACGCGTTCCAAAGTGCTCGCTGGGGCACCGCTGGCACTGATGCTGGCGCTGGCGTACGGGTGTCGAGATCACGAGCCAGCAAGTTACATCGCGCTTGACTCTCCCGCCTCGATGGACCTTGGAAGACTCGCAGCCGATACGGTGGCTAGTCGCACGGTAGGTGTCAAGAACATCTGGACAGGGCCACTGACCTTCGAGATCGAGCGCAAGAGTTGTGGTTGTATAGATGTTGAGCCGGCGAGCTTTGAGTTGAAACCGGGCGAAGTGGGCAATGTCGCTTTCAGCGTAGCGGTGCCTCTTGAACCGCACCGGCAGAGTCACACCGTACAACTGTCGGTCCGTCGCTCAGATGCGGGAGACACAGTAGATCGTCTGTATCTCGGAATGGCGTTCACGCCGGATCTGCCGTTTCTAGTGTTGCCGAACAGACTGGACCCCGTAATGTTCGTCGAAGAAACGTGGAATGGACGAATAGTCATAAGGAAACTCGGCGAGACGAGTTTGCGAGTAACGGGAGTTAGTATTGAATCTGAACTCGTCGAGTGGGATAAGCCGCATGTGAGCGATGTCGGTGATGAGGTGATCGAGATCGGCCTGTCAGGCCGCGCACTCGGAGTCGGCGTCGAGAACTCGTCATATGTCGAGATCCGTAGTACACACTCGAAGTTCGAAACGATGCGGGTGCCATTGAACACACGCGTGCGTCAGCGTGTGGAAACACGACCAGACTCGATTGGCCTGTCACGATCCGTCAACGACGCCAGAGTGTCAGTTGTTATCTCTCGCGAGTTTCACCTGGAGCGAAACCATGAGTGGCGACTTGCGGGTGCAGATTGGTTACATCTTGTGGATGTGTCATATCCTGATGAGGGTGAACGGTCACCCGTAACGTTTGCCCTACGTTTTAAGCCAGGTGCTCCGCCAAGCGGAAACGACATACTGCAATCGGGCGACGGCAAGATCGCTATCCCGATACGGTGGTACTAGATGAATCGAGAGAACCCGACGAGCAGTCGCGGCGCTTGGTGTGCGAATGTCATACTCACGCTCATTGGACTCATACTTGTCTTGGCAGCTGGAGCAAAGCTTGCGGCCCTCTGGACCGAGCCACTAATCGCTGGCCTTCCAGTCGAGACTCGGGCGATGCAGTTAGCATTGACTGCCTTCGAAGGAGTCCTCGGTTGGGCGATCTGTGTGCGCTTCTATTTTTCTATCACGAGGGTCGTGGCTCTTGTTGCGCTTGGGATGATGTGTGCTTGGAGTGTCCGCGCGGTCTTTTCGTCATGGTCTTGCGGATGCTTTGGCGCGATAGACGTTCCTCCAGACGTCTTGTTGGCGTACAACACTGTGGCGATAACCGCACTACTGGTTCTGTCGTGCCGACAAGGAATGGAATGGAAAGGGCGGAGATACCCGGCGGTTGCGGGGTTCTTAGTGATCGGCGCATCCGTATTGATGGTGGGTGTTCAATCTACTGATAAACACAGTCTTAAATATCGTGGCTTGCGCGCAATTGGCGCGGAGCTCGTGGGTATGGAGATCCCGTACACCGAAATCCTCGGGGATAAGAGTGAGTTGGACTCAGGCGTGTGGGTCGTGTGTCTGTGGAGTTCAACCTGTTCCCACTGCAGAACTTCGTTCGAGGCTATGTGTGACACTATGCGGGAAGTGAAAAGGACGACAGGTGTGAACGCAGCATTTGTTCAGATGGACGGCGCGCCTGCGAGCGCACGGCAGTGCATGCATGCGGAGATGCTTCGTGCACGGGCAAATCTGCCGTTGTTTGCTGCTCTTCCTGTGACCATAGTCTCACTGGATGGAACAGCACTCGCTGTGTGGGAAGAGGCCGCGCCAAACGTTCGTGAGGTTCAAGAAGCGGTCGGCGAGGTTTGAAGTCATTTCTGCGTATCTAAAGGAGACCGACATGGCACATCGAATCGCCGTGCTCTTCATTGGTTGCATTGTCTGCTTCGTGGTCATCGGCATCGTGCGTGAGACTAGCGCGGTGGCCTCGGAGCCCCTGACTGTTCCAACTGCTATCGAGCGAGATGCTTTTGTCGAAATGATGGAGATCCTCAATCCGAGCGAAGCCCAACTCGGGTTCCTGAAGCGCGCATACGATGAGTACGCCGCTGCCCACGAGACCTTTACCGCAGCCCGCCAGCCAGTGTTGGATGAGATATCCATACGGCTTCAGGGTTTTCCATCGCCCAGCGCGCTGATGGATGCCGCACGCGAGTGGCGAGCGTGCCTTCAGCAGTGCGCCTCACTTGACGAGCAGCTGTGGAACGCATGCACACCGGGTTTGACCGACACTCAAGTCGAGAAGATTGAGTCAATCTCACTCACACGCGAAAGCAGCCTGTGGAGAGAAGCAGGTGGCCAGGAGCCGATCGCAGAGGCCGAAATCGACCTGATTGATCTGATTCGTGAGTACCCCACTGTCCGCACGGCCTTGGGAAATGCGGAGGTCGCGTACGCGAGAACTCGCGTTGCACTGCTTCGTGACCGCGCGTTCGCGTACGCCGACGTCATGGCTGCCTTGGGGTCAGGCCTTCGACGCGCGGGCATAACGGACGAAATGACGAAAGAAGCGCTTTCTGATCCGGACGTCGCGAGAGTGGTACTTGACGCGATGATCCCAACTGCGAACGAAGCGGCCGGCGTCAGTTTCAAACAATCCGTACGACTTGCCAACCTCAATCAGAGGTACGCCAATACCATTAAGGGGATGGTTGAGCCAGCGACGTTTCGCTCGTTGCAGCAAGAATACTGGGGACATGCGTTTCCAGAACTATACGCGGAATCTTGTGATGTGCGCGATAAAGCCGAGGCTCTTTTGCAGATCGCCAATGATCGTGCTGCGGTCGCCAGAGCTGTCCGGCAGTATGATCTAGCGGTGGAAAACGCGCGTCGACGTGCGCAGCCAACCGTCCGTTCTTATCACTTGGTTCCCAAGGTTGATAACAACCGGCCAGCGGACTCCGCCATTGTGGACGAATACCGCCAGACGCTTTCGGAGTTTCACACGCAAGTCCAGCAGGCCTGCGAAGCGCTCGCTGAAGTTGTTGATGTTCAGCACGCCGATGAAGACGGAAATTGACTGTGACCTCGCGAACTGACAATCAAAGTTTGAAACGCGCGATGATTACGAACGGCGCTTGTCTCCTGATCGCTCTGGTCTGGACGACCGTACTGCCGATCGCGTTCCATTTTGTGTCGGGTCGGCGAATTGTTGCAATTGACGGCATCCCAGCGACGGTTGGTATGGAGTTGCGGTATTGGGCCTGGCAGTACGGAGGTCCGACGTTGGGATGGATGGCTCTACCGATGCTCGTTAGCTTGACGACGGCTCGGCCACTGTCTGTTGTACATTTTGGCGCGATCCTAGGGACCCTGGGCACGTTCGTGGCCGTATTGACCGGATCGTACTTCAACCGTTACAACAGCTACATGTGGGTTGGAGTCGCTTGGCACGAGTTCTTCTCGCCGGCGGTCGCGATTCCGCTTACCTATCTCGCGTACTTGGTGGTTCGACAACCGGAGGCATCGTCCGACCGTCGATTAGGTTGAGTTTGGTGACGCGAGGTCGAGTTTGGAGGCTCGACAGGCGCGCAGCGGATCCAATGGCTCACCGTCAATCTACGGATCCGTTGACGCCACCGACACGGCGGCGGGTACCTCTTCCAGAGGCGCTCCGATCGCGCTGGCGGTGCGCTGTTGCATCTCGCCGAGCATCTCGACAACATCAAGTTCGGCGATGTGTCAATCGATTTCTCTGTCTCCGTGGCTCTCGGTGAACTCCGTGGTGAACCGCGTTCGCTACCATGCGTGGGATGACGACGATGCTGCGTATTGATGTGAGTATTGCTGAGGCCGGAACTGCGTCCGGGGACGCCGGGGACGCCGGGGACGCCGGGGGCGGTGCCGGGGGATATCCGGTGATTGTGGAGCCGGGGTTGTGTGATCGGCTGGGCGAGTTCGTGCCCGAGCGGCTGCGGGGCAGGCCGTGCATGGTGGTGGCGGATTCCAGCGTCGCGGCGACGCATGCGGCCCGGGCGGCGGCATCGCTCAAGCAGGCGGGGCATCATGTGACGGAGACGACGTTCGTCGCCACCGAGGCGGACAAGGTGCTGGGCGGCGTGGCGGCGATCTATACAGAAGCGCTCGATGCGCGGCTGGACCGCGGGGCGTTCATGGTCGCGGTCGGTGGGGGGATCGTCGGCGATGTGGTCGGCTTCGCGGCGGCGACGTACCTGCGCGGCATCGAAGTCATCCAGGTGCCGACCACGCTGCTGGCCATGGTTGATGCATCC
>CAZVXI010000184.1:0-6045 GCA_964631295.1 uncultured Isosphaeraceae bacterium | reverse complement strand
CGTTCTATTTGATTCGCTTGAGCGACTCCCGCGCGATGAAGTCAGCGGCGAGTATTACCTCACTGATCTGCCCGAAATTCTCCGCAAACAAGGCGAGCGCATCGAAGTGACGGACTCGGTCCCACCGGAAGACGTTCTTTCCATCAACACTCCGTCACAGCTCGCTGAGGTGGAGCGGATCCTCGCCGCCAGGTTGGAGATGTCAGCATGAGTTCCGCCGACCGAGACCACCTGAAGATTTTCGCTGGCATGGGCGGAAAGCAACTCGCCGCAGACATGTGCAGCCATCTTGGCATCTCGCTCGGTGCCGGCCAGCGCGAGCTGTTCCCGGATGGCGAGCAGATCGTCAAAGTGAACGAAGATGTCCGCGGCCGCGACTGCTTCGTCGTGCAATCCACATGCGAACCAGTGGATACACACCTTGTTGAACTGCTGATTTATATCGACTGCCTCCGCCGGGCGTCTGCCAAACGTATCACAGCCGTCATCCCCTACTTCGGGTATGCGCGGCAGGATCGCAAGGATGAGGGACGGACGCCGATCACAGCGAAACTCGTTGCCAACCTGATCACCGCGGCCGGCGCTGATCGGGTTCTCTGTGTCGATTTGCATGCAGCCCAGATTCAGGGCTTCTTCGATCTGCCGGTCGATCACCTTTCCGCAGCAACCGTGTTCTGCGATCACTTCGAGGCAATGCGACCCGACCTGGGCGAACTGGTCATCGTTTCACCTGATGTCGGCAACGTCAAGGTGGCAAAGGAATACGCCAGCCGGCTTGATGCTGACCTCGCGATCATCGACAAGCGTCGCGAGTCCGGGATGAAAGTTGCCTCGGAGAATCTCATCGGCGATGTGCGCGACCGCACCGTGCTGATGGTCGACGACATGATCTCAACGGCAGGCACCGTCTGTGGCGCTGCGAATCTCGTGATGGACAAGGGCGCGAAGCGAGTCATCGCATCGGCCACGCATGCTGTGCTTGCCGGCCTTGCGATTGAACGCCTCAATGATGCGCCGATCGAACGCTTGCTCGTCACCGATACGATTCCCGACGGCGACCGGCTCAAACCTCTTGCTCACAAACTTGAACGTCTCAGCATTGCTGCGCTGCTGGGCGATGCTGTCCACCGCATTCACCACGACATGTCCGTCTCAGCGCTCTTCCGCAGGCGTGGCGGAACCAAACGCTGATCTGCAACAAATGAACCGGCCGATGTGCGGCCGCATTGGAGATATCAACACCATGAGTACTGAAACCCCCACCGTTGAAGCGCAGTTGCGTGACCGCACCGGCACGCGATACGCCCGGCGGCTGCGCAACGCCGGCCTGCTGCCTGCAGTCATCTATGGGCACAAGGAAGACCCGGTCCCCGTCACGGTGAACGCCAAGGAGATCCTGCGGCACCTGCACCACGGCGCGCACGTACTTGAGATCAAGCTCGACGGCGGCAAGACCGAAACCTGCCTCGTCAAGGATCTGCAGTTCGGCTATCTGGGCGACAATGTGATTCATGTCGACCTGGCGCGCGTGAACCTCGACGAAGAAGTTCACGTGCAGGTGCACCTGCACTTCGTCGGCGAGCCGGCTGCCATCAAAACACCCGGCGCGATCCTTGCACATGATCTCACCGAGCTCGAAGTCATTTGCAAGGTGAACGCGATTCCAGAAGAAATCCGCGTCGATCAGTCGCAGATGGAATCGTCGTTCACGGTCGGTGAGATCGAACTGCCGCCGGGTGTTCGCGCCGCCGTCGACGCTGACACTCTCGTCGCCCACATCAGTTTCGTGCAGGAACTCGATACAGGCGAAGAAGCAGACGTTGCCGACGAGGAAGGCGCAGAGCCGGAGGTCATCACCGAATCGAAGGAAGGCGAAGAGTCGACCGACTGACCCGATCACAAGCCATGAAACTCATCGTTTGTCTTGGAAATCCCGGTCCCGAATACGAGAAGACGCGCCACAACGTCGGCTTTCTCGTCGCGGACTCTCTGGCGCGCCGCTATGCGCCCGATGGGATTGCGCGCAGCCGGTTTCATGCGCTCACCATGGAAGCGATGATGCCCGGCGATGGCGGCGATGAAAAGGTCATGATCATCAAACCCACGACCTACATGAACAGGTCCGGCGTATCGGCCATCGAGGCCACGCAGTTCTATAAGGTCGATCTGCAGTCCGACCTGCTCGTCGTTGTTGACGATGTCGCCCTCCCGTGCGGGCAGATTCGCCTGCGATCAGGCGGCAGCGCAGGCGGGCACAACGGCCTCGGCGATATCGAACAGCGCATCGGCACAGCCGACTACGCGCGCCTCCGAATCGGCATCGACCCACCAGGATCAATCCCCCAGAAAGACTACGTGCTCGGTCGGTTTCGGCCAGACCAACTCGAAGCTGTCGAGGATGCACTCGATCGCGCCGTCGACGCTGCCGCGTGCTGGGTGCGCGAAGGCATCACCGCAACCATGAACAAGTTCAACCAGAAGCTCCAGGAATCGAACCAGACCACTGACCAGTGAGGAACATATGTCCGAAGAACGAATCAATACATACGAGGGAATGTTCCTGTTCCCTCAGTCCGCAACCGCAAACCTGCAGGCCGCAGTCGATCACATCTCGATGCTGCTCGAAAGGGCCGATGCTGAACTCATCAGCCTCTGCAAGTGGGATGAACGTCGTCTCGCATTTGACATCAAAGGCAACAAGCGCGGCGTGTACTTCCTGACATACTTCAAAGCGACCGCCTCGAAGATGCAGGAAGTCGAACGTGCATGCAACCTCTCGGAGCAGTTGCTGCGCTCGATGATCATTCGCGCCGATGAGGTGCCGGCAGAGCAGATGGAAGCCGCTGAGGGCCGTGCGCAGCTCGCCGATGAAATCAAGCTGCGCGGCGAGCAGCCTGAAGAGCGGACGAGCGATGCGGGAAGCAGTTCCGTCACCAAGCGCTCGGAAGCAGAAGCCGCCAGGGCCCAGCAGCAGCCCGCGAAGGAGCCCGAACCAGTCGCAACCGGCGCCGAATCGGAGTAATCACCGCGGCCTCCCCGCCGACCTGCTATCCTCACGATCATTCGAAAGGACAAGCCATGGCTTCATTCAACAAAGTCATCCTCATGGGCAACCTCACGCGAGACGTCGAACTGCGTTACTCCGCAGGAAATGTCGCCATCGCCAAGCTCGGGCTCGCTGTCAATGATCGCTACAAAGACAAACAGTCCGACGAATGGGTCGACCGCGCCAACTTCATCGACTGCACAGCATTCGGCCGCACCGCGGAAGTCATCAACCAGTACTTCTCGAAGGGCAGGCCCATCTTCATTGAGGGCAAACTCCGCTGGGATTCCTGGGAAGACAAGCAGTCTGGCCAGAAACGCAGCAAGCTCGAGGTCATCATCGACAACTTCGAGTTCGTCGGCGATCGTGAGGGTGGTGGCAGCGGCGGTAGCGGCGGCGGTGGTTCACGAGCAAGCAGCGAGCCAGTCGGCGCCGGGGCCGGCTCGGGCCACCAGCCAATCTCCGAGGATGACATCCCCTTCTGATACGCCGGCAACTGACAACGATGCCCGCATCAACACTCGTTGGGGCCGGGTTTGCCGCCCGGCTCACTAACTTCGCATCATCGAAAGGACAGCGAACACCATGGCAAAAACAATCCAACTCCTGCTGCTCAACAACGTCGAGAACCTCGGCATCGTCGGAGACCTCGTGAAGGTCAAGCCCGGCTACGCACGGAACTTCCTGCTGCCAATGCAGCTTGCCGAGTTCCCTACAGAGGAAAAAATCGAATCGCTCAAGGAAGCACGCGCCGAGGCCATGAAGGAACTCCAGGCGCTGCGCTCCGAGCGGCAGTCGCTCATCGAGCGCCTCGAAGACATCGAAGTCACACTCGTGCGCAGCGCAAACGACCAGGGCGCACTGTACGGCTCGGTCACCCAGCGAGACATCTGCGATGCCCTCAGCGCTGCCGGCTACGAAGTCGAACTCCGCGCGATTCGCCTCAGTTCGCCGATCAAACGCGTCGGCTCCTACACTGCGCCCATCCAGTTCGATCGCGATCAGAAAACCGAGATCACCGTCGTGGTCGAATCTGATCAGCCAATCGAAGAACTCGACGCGACTGATGAACCAGAGGCTGAAGGTGAGGCCCAAGAAGGCGGCGGAGCAGCGGAAGCAACCGATGAAAAGACGCCCGCAACCGCAGAGGCGTAAATCACCGTTCAGTTGGAAGTCTCAGTATGACCACTCCAGCCCCGGCATCACCGCCGGGGCTTTTTCTTTTCTCTCGCGTGTTCCAGTTTCGACCGCACGTGTCATAAACGCCGACACCGGCGAGCAGGCATGACGACACGCGGATCAGGCGCTGCGTCAGAACACTTGCGGGCACCACGGCGCCACCGGCCAGGCAAACATTCGCCCCAGCATCGCCACAGCGTCGTCATCACCTGCGATCAACCCCGCCGCCAGCATCGGCTCACAGGGGTGCCCACTGAGATAGATCGCCCCCAGCACATCGACCGCCATTCGCACATCTGCCGCGCCGTCCGTCCGCTCACACCGCCCTGCCCCATCATCATCAACATGCAAGACATACGCGCCTGAGTTCTCAGGCAGAAACGCATCTTCAATGCCCAGCACGATTTCGCCGGCCGCCACGTACCTGCGAGCGCTCAACGCGCGCGGCACATCCATCACACGCAGCCACATGCTGTCCGAGCGCGTTCGCACCACACGCCTGCGATCATTCACCAGCCATGGCAGTGCATCATCCACCGGAAGATTCCAGTACGACACATGCGGATACAAGTCCACCCGCGCCAAGTACTGCCATAGCGCATCATGCGCGCCGGGCGTGGCCGCCATCACCTCGACCACGTGGATCGTTCCGTCCGGGAACTGCTCCGTCCACTTGTCTTCATGCCGATAGATCGCGTATCCATCGACTACGCCGTTGTCATCCTCGTGCAGCACGCAGCGCAGCGCGCTCTTGCCCTTTCGCATGTGTTCGAGATCACCGAACACGCGATGCTCCCACCACGCATCGTGCCTGCTGAACACGCCCGGCCTGCTCACACGCACCTGCTCGAATACGCGCATCACATCCCCGATCGCATCAGGATATTTCACGATGCGCGTGCGACCGCTCGGCATATTGAGAAACTGCACATCACCGCCGTTGAGCTTGAGTTGGTCACTCTCGGCTGCCACGCCGTAGCCGAAGCGTCCGTAGATCGAACTTTCGGTACACCACAGGCCGGCCAACGGCTCGCCGCGCTCGAGGATGTGATCAAAGTGATACCGCATCATCGCCGTCAGCACGCCGCGCCTGCGATGCGTCGGCCGCACGGTGATGATCGTCGTCCCCGCCATCGGCAGCGACCCGCCGGGAATCGTCAGTTCGAACGTGAACGTCCCGCCCGTGCCGACGATCTCATCTCCATCGAAGGCCGCCACCGTCCGCGGAATCTCGTGCACGTTCTCGAAGCGAGCGATGTCCTCATCCCTTGCGTCGAAGCCGAAACCAGTGCCGATCGCTCTCCGGAAGGCATCGGCCTCCTCCTGCCGAATCGCGCGCACCGTGATGTTGGTGCCGCTTGTGCTTGTGTTTTTGCGTGTGTCCATGTGCAGAAAGGTATCAGCGAATCGCTTCGCGTGGAGCGACACAAGAGCACCATGACCCCTCGCCTCCCCCAAATTGCAGGGCCTGTCAGTGGAACGTCCCGCTTGCGATGCGGTAGAATGCCCGCATCCGGCGACGCGGCTGGCACGTTCATTGTCGTCGATGGCAGGTGACTGGAATGACCGCGTTGAGTATCACCATGAAGAACACTACACGACTGATTCTTCTGGCCGCCCTCATCACACCCGCCTTTGGGGTCGGCGGCTGCACGTTCAACTCGCGCACCGAGCAATCGCAGGCCGCTGTCCCGACTGAGAGCGAGCATCGCGGCGATGGCGCCCTGTATGATGTGTCGCATGTCGGCGTTGCGATGGCCGAGGACTCCGTTTTTCCAGGCACCCTCACGACGCGCGCGTATGTGCCATGGGATTCCGTG
>CAZVXI010000183.1:0-6106 GCA_964631295.1 uncultured Isosphaeraceae bacterium | reverse complement strand
AATACGGTTAGAATTGATGTTGTTTGTTCATGACTGTCGTAAAGGCCCGTCCGCACTGGTCGGCGGGGATCTGACAGAAGTGTGATATGGATGAATCCTCGAGGACAAGATCGACATCGCCGAGCCGGGTTGCTGGGCGCTGTTGAGGCTCGGGAGGTGACACAACAGGTCGATCGGGTTGACGCTGAGTCTGCGCGGCGGTGGGTTGCTTCGACGCGGGAAAGTCATCGGCAGACGGTGACGCTATCTCTTCTGGAATCGCAGGCGATGGGCGCAGCGGCTGGGATGACACTTCAGCGTTCTCGTGATCTTCCACCGGGCGAGGTGTCGGCGGATCACTCGGCAGCGGTTCATCGCGAATCGCCACATTTCGTTCGAATGCTCGAGACAATCCCGCGGAAGTCAAAGGTGGCAGCAGGACATCATCGAACGCATTGCGATGAATCGTCGCTTCCGAGCTTTGACCGTTGGTGTCGAACAGAACAACAGGCAACGCGGGATCAATACGACGAAGCGCGCGCAAACCATCATCACCATCGTGTTCCACATTCGGACCGACAAGGATTGCGCCGATTGGTTCATCGGCAGATGCAACGGTGATTGCGGCCATCGCGTGGAAGATGGATTCGGCCTCGACCGAGGGTTCCATCAGGAACCGATCGAGGCCGGCCTGCTGCGGCACGCCAAGCGCGAGCACGCGGGCGCGCATCGTGCGATGCGAGGCATCTGGAGGTGTGGCAGTCATGGTGCATCACCTTGCGGTCGTCGCGCATCAAGCAGCATGTCGATTTCCTGCGGGGTGAGATGCGCCTGCTCCTCGGCAGCGCCGCTCGGGTCGTCGAGAGCCGGCAGTGGATCGGACCATTCGACGACACCCGGGGACTCGGGTTCCATGAACGGCTCGCTCAGCCGCAGTTGTGGCGGGCCGCCGGGCTTGGGTTGTGGCACGGCCTGTATGTCTGCTGGCGACGCATTCGGGGACGGGCCGGTTCGCAACTGCGAAAACGTGCCCTCGTGCCATTGCCAGATTTCCATAGGCAGATGACGATCGGACGCACCAAGCATGCTGGGGAGTTGCGGGCATTGGTCCGGATTAACAATCACGAGTGCCGGGCAGTCTGCTGAGCCGACACCGGCTTCAGAACGCACAGCCGTCATGAACGCATGGTGGCACAGGCACATTCGTGCGAAGGCTTCGACGGCGCTGCCATGTTGTTCGATTCGGCAGTCCAGCGCGGCGAGTTGTTCCATCAGGTCGCGCAACGATTCATCATCGTTGTGTGCCAGTACGATGCACAGATGATGTTGCAAATGATCCATCAGATCACCCCGCCGGTGTCTCTACCGCGTGTGAGAGACACGTTCAATCAGCATCCCGGCGATCGCAGCGGCCGCATCGGTCGGCTTCGCGTCCATCATCGCCTGCTTCATGGTCTGCCGCCGGGCGTCGTCAGTCAATAGCGATCTGAGAATCACGCCGTGCTTCTCCAGATTTGCTGCAGCGTCAATCTGGTCAACAAGGGCAACGGCACCACCTGTCTTCACAAGCGGTTCGGCATTGAAACGCTGGTGCTGATCACGATGATGGGGGTATGGAAGGAAGATGGCCGGTACCGCGTTCGCTGCGATCTCCGCTACGGAGTTCGCTCCCGCGCGACTGATCACGAGGTCTGCCGCACCCCAGGCGCACCCCATGTCGTCCAGGAAATCCACGACGAAGGCGGGGACCTCTGCACGCCGATACGCCTCGCGGGCTGTGTCAGCCGCACCCGTGCCGGCGAGGTGCACCACCTGCCAGCCGTCAAGGAGAGCCGGGAACCCGGTTGCGATGTGTGTCAGCAACGCATTGATACTTGTCGCACCCTGCGATGCACCCGTTACAAGCAGCGTGCGTGCATTCGGGTCGAGCCCGAGTCGCTTCCGGCATGCGCCAGGCGGCTCGGTCGCGATGGCGCAGCGGCGCACCGGCGGGCCAACCGTTCTCGCCGCGAACCGACTCTGCGATCCAAGATCAGTGGTGGTCCACACGTCGTCCGCCCAGCGAGCCATCAGCCGATTCGCTTTCCCGGGCGGACGGTCGAGATTCATGAGAATCGTTGGCAGGCCGAGCTTTTTTCCTGCTCGAACCACCGGCGCAGCCACGAATCCGCCCATGCCGAGCACAATGTCTGCATGCCACGCGCGAAGCAGTCGCTCAGCCTGTTTGATGGATCGCGGCAACTGCACGGCGAACTTCGCGAGCCCGCGCGGCCGCGAAGACAGCGGGGCGGCATCGATTGGCTCAAACGTCACGCCCGCGTGACCAAGCATGTGCGCATCAATCGCCCGCGTTGAACAGACAAATCGCGGCTCGATGTGCCCGTCGAAGTCTTCAAACCGTTCGCAGATCGCGAGAGCTGGCGCAATGTGGCCGCCCGAGCCACCGCCGGCAAACACAATGCAGAGCGGACCAGCCGCGGCCGGCGGCGAGTGGTCGCGCGGTTCTGATGTCAGCGCAGCGCTCATGCTCAAGCAGATGCTATCAGCGTCGATGGTGCTTCACCGGGAGTGTTGGTGTCCGCGGCAGGTGATTCGACAGACGCCGCGTGCTGAGCGTTGTTCCGGTCGATTGCTGCCACCAGCCCGAGCATGAACGCGGTCAGCACCCAGCCGGTTCCGCCTGAGGAAACCAGCGGCAACGCAATGCCCTTCGTCGGGCCCATGCCGGTGACGACGAACAGATTGATCACTGCCTGGAAGCCGATTGTGAGCGTGACACCCAGCGTGACGAGCCGGCTGAAGACATCCCGCGAGTTTAAGAGGATGCTCAGCAACGCGAGCAGCAAGGCGGCATATGCAGCGACGACGACCAGCGCTCCGACAATGCCCAGTTCTTCGCACGTGATCGCGAAGATGAAGTCCGTCGTGTCCTCGGGCAGGTAGCCGAACTTCTGCACACCATTGCCAAGCCCCCGGCCGGGCAAGCCCCCCGCTGAGACAGCCGCCATCGACTGGATCATGTGATAGCCGATGCCTTCCGGATCGCCATACGGGTCCATGAATGCTCTCAGGCGATTGATTCTGTACGGGCTGTGAATCAGGGCGGCCGCCAATCCTGCCAGGCCGACCGGGGCAAGTGCACCGACATGCCAGGGTCGAACACCGGCCGCGATGAGCATGAACGTCGCTACAAGGCCGATCAGGACTGCTGTTCCGAGGTCTTCAATGGCGACAAGCGCGCAGATGACACCAACCACTGCCATCGGCCACACAAAACCGCGTGTGAACCGGCCGAGATTCACAGCATGCATGCTCGCGTAGCAGGCAATGGCGATGATCAGGCCCCACTTGGCAATCTCACTTGGCTGGAAACTGAGAGGTCCCAGGTCGATCCAGCGCCGGGCATGGTTGACTTCGCGGGAGAGTCCGGGCAGTTGAACAGCGATCAGCAGGCCCACAGATACAACGATGATCCATGGAATCGGTGAGGCCGCCCCTTTCAAGGCACCGAGCCGCGCGACAGGCACGAAGTACCCGATCCCGAGCGCGATCAAAGCGACCACCGCGAGAAGCATCGTTCGGCCAGTGAGGACATCCACCACTGACAACGAGTCATCGCGCGCGATTGTCAGCCCTGCGGAGTTGACCATCACAACGCCAAGCAGAAGCAGGCTCAGTGCGACCAGAATGACGGTGTGACCGGCACGGAACATGCCAGATGCATCGGCCGTACGGACGCGGATGTGTCAGTTTTGGATCGCTGTGCGATCTTGGCGGTGCTCGGCAGAGACGGACGCTTCCGGTGCACGTGGTTCGTCTCGATCAGGCATGACACTCAACCGCACCTCGCTGCGATCAGCCACGCCCGGCTCAATCGAACCAGCGGTCTGAGCCCACGCGCGATCCGCACGAGTCGTGCAGCCCGCGGTGAGGGCAAGCAACCCG
This sequence comes from uncultured Isosphaeraceae bacterium, assembly GCA_964631295.1. Lineage (GTDB taxonomy): Bacteria > Planctomycetota > Phycisphaerae > Phycisphaerales > SM1A02 > CAZVXI01. Next base: position 2,182 of record CAZVXI010000183.1, on the reverse strand, counting down.
ATCGCTGCAGCGATGGCGAGCCGTGGTATCTGCTTATTCAGTGATCGCTGTGTCATGTGGAACGTGATCGTAGGCCATGATTTCTCGGACGCAATGATCGAGTATCGGGAATACGCGGATCGGACTTGCAGCGTTCCCGGAGATTGAGATTATCGGGCCGTGTCGCTGATTTCACGCTGCGGTAGCCGCCCGGGTCGTCGCCGATACGATGACGCTTCGTATGGCTGATCGGTCAATCCAACTCGGTGTGCTGCCAGCGCGGCCCGAAGCGCGCAGCGAAGGGTGCGCGAGTGTGGTGGTGTCAGAGGCAGATGGCAATGACCCAGGCGGCTCCGGCAGGCGCGTCTACCTGGAAACGTTCGGTTGTCAGATGAACGAACTCGACAGCGAACTGGTGCGCGGCCATCTCGGCGCACTGGGCTATTGCTTCACGGCAGACCAGCGGGAGGCAGATGTCGTCCTGTTCAATACATGCTCGGTACGCGAACAGGCGGAGAACAAGGTGCTCAGCCGCGTCGGCCTGCTCGGTCTTGAGAAGAAAGATGGCCGTGAGGTCGTCGTCGGCCTGCTCGGGTGTCTTTCGGAGCGAGAGGGCGAGGGGCTGCTGAGCAAGTACCCGCAGATCGACCTGCTGTGCGGGCCCGGCGAACTCGACAAACTGCCGGTCCTGCTCGACAACATCTGCAAGACCCAACAGGTCGCCCGTGCGGATCGCGTAGCGCTGCAGACGACGACCTCGAACTGCTCGATCTGTCTCGCGCGTTTGATCCCGATCGTGGTGAGCATGCCCGGGCCGGTCTGGCGGCAGGCAGGTCTGCCTATGTTCGCATCACACGCGGCTGCAACAAGTTCTGCACGTACTGTGTCGTGCCCAACACACGCGGGCCGGAGGTGCATCGCCCGCCGGATGCCATCGTCGAGGAATGCCGTCGGCTGGCCGATGCGGGCGTGATCGAGGTGACCCTGCTCGGGCAGACGGTCAACCACTATGTCTACGTCCACGGAGCAGCAGTCGGGGCTGATGGCACAGAGAAGCCGCAGGTCGGCCCCGGGCTGCGTGCGTTCCAGCAATCGGGCGGATATCAGCCGGCCGGCAAGCGAGTCACATCCTTCGCTGAGCTGCTCCATCGCATCCACGAGGAAGTACCGGAAATCGAGCGGCTGCGATTCGTGACCAGTTATCCACGCGATTTCTCGGACGACGCTCTCCAGGTGATGGCCGAGTCGCCACGCATCTGCCAGTACCTCCATGTGCCGGCTCAGAGCGGCTCGAATCGCATCCTAAAAGCCATGAACCGCGGGTACACCGTCGAGCAGTACACGGACTTCATCGACCGCGCGCGGGCCGCCATGCCCGACGTCAGCATCGCAGGCGATATCATCGTTGGTTTCCCCGGTGAGACCGACGACGACTTTCAGCAGACGGTGGATCTCGTCCGCCGCGTCGGGTTCAAAAACAACTTCATCTTCAAATACTCACCCCGGCCGGGGACGGCCGCGATCAGCCGCTTCTCGGACGATGTTCCCGAGACCGTTAAACGCCGCAGGAACAACGAGTTATTGGCCATCCAGAGTGAGGTGAGCGAGCGGGTTCATCGTTCCATGATCGGGCGGACGGTGGATGTTCTCGTTGAGCAGGTGAGCCGATCCCCGGCGGCCGGCGCATCTCAGGTGAGCGGGCGCACCACGGGCGATCTCATCACAGTGTTCGATGTGCCGGCAGGCATCGACCGGAGCGTGTTTCTCGGACGCATCGCGCAGGTCGAAGTGGCTGATGTTCGGCCGCTGCTGCTTCTCGGTCGATTGGCTCCCGTTCAGCATTCCGCACGGACTCTGTCAGGTGTCGCATAGGCAGTCACCATCATGGTCACCGGAGAGTGGCTTTGATTGGGTTGAGTTTGCCCAATGTGAAAATCACAAAAACGCCGTCTTTTAGGCCTTGACTGGCTTGAACCGCACACTACCTTGCATCGTGGATAGCCACTGTGAGGCGCAGCGGTTGTACCACCCGTGTGAATCTGGTTTCTTCGGGTCTCGAGAATCCTCTTGAAGAGAAAAAGAAGAAGGAAAGGTCCTCAGATGAAAGCAAAAACGTTGGCCCTTATGGGCGCAGGTACTCTCATGCTGGCTGGTGCAGCGAATGCCGACTTTACCGGCGTGTCGATTCAGAATGTCGGCTCGT
>CAZVXI010000182.1:0-6123 GCA_964631295.1 uncultured Isosphaeraceae bacterium | reverse complement strand
GTACCGGGCAAGGCTGGAACATGGAGCATCCCAACGAGAGGCTTGACCGTTCCAAGGATCTCTGCAGCACTGGGCATGGCCTCATGTTACCGACCGCCGCCGCACCCTGTAGGATGATTGCATGATGGAGTGGGAATCGGCGTCACGTCCGCCAGAGGTATTTCAGACACTGCTGCTGATCCGACACGCGAAGGCCAGAAATCGCGAGAAGTGGCAGGGCGACGACTGGGTCCGGCCTCTCAAGAAGCGAGGCAGGCGGCAGGCCGATGCGCTGGCGGAAATGGCTGAGCACTGGCAGATTGCCACACTTCGAACCTCCCCGGCCTTGCGATGTGTGCAGACAGTCGAGCCGCTGGCAATGCGGAAAGGTCTGCCGCTCAGGATTGATGAGTCCATCGCGGAAGGGCGGCCAATTCACCGCCCGGAGGATCCCGGCACTCATGCGATCTGCGCACATGGCGACAACATTCCGCTGCTACTGAGCAGACTCGGCCTCGACTGGGACCGATGTCAAACCGGGTCGATCTGGAAAGTCGCGCTGTGCGAGTCCTGTCGCGTCCTGCACGCGTCGTACATGCGCATCGTCGAAGCCTGAACAACCGATGAACAAAACACGGAATCAGATTCGTTCAACGAGTTTGCCGCGATACAATTGCGTCAGGAGTTGAATGTATCGTGGAACGTGAGATTTTTCGGCAACAGATCGATGGCATCACAGCCGACACGCGGATTGGCGAGGCTGCTGCGCTGGTATTCGCTGCACGCATGGCTGCGATTCGAATGACGCTGCCACTTGCTGCTCGCGAGGCAGAGCAGGACATCGAGCATGTTCACCGGCTGCGCGTTGCGACAAGGCGGATGGCAGCGGCCCTGAGCGTCTTCGAACCGATCGTTGGCGCCAAGCAACTTGGAAAGAGCATGAGAATGCTCAAAGCGATCCGAAAGGCGGCAGGGGATGCTCGTACCTGCGATGTCCACACGATGGAGTTTGCCAAGCGGCATCACACCGCTGATGCGCGAGAGCAGCGCATCCTTGAAGAACTCATCGCCCACCTCACAAAGCAGCGTGCAAGGGCACAAGTTCGTATCCGCGCTGCGTGTGATGACTACCCGGCAAGGCGGATTGAGCGCCGCGAGGAGAAGCTCGTCCGCTCGATCAAAGCCAATGTTCCCCTCGCGGACCAGACTCTCAACGCACTGGCGGCCGACGTCATGCCCAGCCTGATTGACTCGCTGTATGAGCACGGGCGCGACTTGCGCGAGATTGAACAACTCCACGAACTGCGTATCGCAGGAAAGCAAATACGCTATGCGCTGGAAGTGCTCGCACCATGTTATGAGTGCACGGCAGATGCGGCGAAACAGTTCAAGCGATTGCAGGACGCCCTGGGCACAATCAATGACATTCACGAAATTGTTCTGATGCTCCGCAGGTACCGCTCGCAGGTGAAGAAGAACACGCGCAGCAGTATCTCCGCACGTAGCCTGACGCAGGGGGAGAAGCTCAAGGCACTCAAAAAGCTCCGCAAATCGTACGAGCGAGACCTCGCCAGTGAATGCGCGAACTTCATCGCAAAGTGGGAACACGGCACGTGGACGCAGTGTCTGGAAGATCTTGCCATGCGGGGATGTGACTCAATGCCCGGCGTAACAACGAATGGTCAGCCTGTCGTTCAGCAGGAATCACCGCGACTAAGCCAACCTCACGCGTCGCAGCAGGACGACAAATCATGACCCACGCGATCGACACGCCGGCACGAATGCGAACCGACGGGCCGCCGAAAACTGTGCGCGCCGCAGCGATCGATGTCGGCACAAACAGCCTGCGGCTGGTCGTCGCGGAAGTTCAGCCGGATGGAAGTCATCGCATTCTTGACGATGAGAAAGTCGTCACACGGCTGGGGCGTGGAATGGCGAGACAAAATTGCCTGTCGGATGAGCCGATGGAGCGAACGGCTGAGGCAATCGCGCATCTCAAGACAATTGCAGAGGGTTACGGGGTTGAGTGCCTGCAGGCGATTGCGACGTGCGCTGTGCGTGAGGCGACAAATGGAGATGACTTTGTAGCGATGGTTCGGGCCCGCGCAGGCATCGACCTGCGTGTCATCGATGCGGAGCAGGAAGCCAAACTTGCCCATCGCAGCGTCCGACACGGTTTCGACCTGCGCGACATCAATGCGGCCGTCGCAGATATCGGAGGCGGCAGCACCGAAGTCGTACTCTCCCGCGGCCCCGTGATTGAGCAGGTTTATCCGATCCCGATCGGGGCGGTACGTCTGACCGAGCGCTTCGGCCTTGATGATGTTGTCAGCGATGCGCAGCTGAAAAATATTCGCCGCCATTTGCGCGAGCTCATGCAGGAGCGAATCGGCAAGCCGATGCTCAACACACAACTGATGATTGGAACTGGCGGCACGTTCACGACTCTCGCCGGTATGTCGATGCAGCGAGATACCGAGATGCGAAAGGGTGCAGACTTGCTGACAAGTTCGCCGCGCGGCTATGAGCTTCAGCGATCAGAAGTCACGCATCTGCTGAGAACTATGTGCGCCATGCCGATTCGTGTCCGAACACGCGTTCCGGGCCTCGCGCCCGAGCGGGCAGACATCATCGTTGCCGGGCTTGCGATCATCGAGGCGGTCATGACGCATCTGGATATACATGACTTACGCGTGCATGACCAGGGCATTCGAACAGGGCTGATTCTCGAGATGATCGAGGAGATGTTGCCACACCGCGCTCAGCAGTCTTCCGAACCAACTGACCGGCTGCGCAGCGTGCGAAAGTTCGCGAAAGTGTGCCAGTATCCGGCAGCACATTCAGAGCATGTTGCACAGCTCGCAGGGCAGATGTTTGACCAGATAGGTGAGCAGGCGCCCGATGGCAGTGAATGGGCGACACGCCGGGCTCGCGTGCTGCTTGAGTCGGCTGCGGTTCTGCACAAGGTGGGCTGCTATATCAACTACGAACGGCACCACAAGCACAGCTATCATCTGATCATCCACAGCGATCTGCCGGGTTTCACGCAACGCGAGCGAGAGATCGTTGCAAACGTCGCTCGCTATCACCGACGAGCTTTCCCGAAGAAGAAGCACGCCAACTACGCGCGGCTTGCAGATTGCGATCGTGAACTTGTTCAGCGGCTGGCTGCGATTCTGCGCATTGCAAACGGGCTTGATCGCACCCACACACAGCGTGTATCCAGTGTGGAGATCGTGTGGGGGCCGAGTCGTGTCGCGTTCACAGTTGTGGCAGATGAAGAGCCCGTCGTCGACCTGTGGGGTGCTGAGCGGAAGTCTGAGATGTTTACACGCGTCTTCGGGCGCGAAACGGTCTTCTCCTGGAAGGTTTCTCCAGAGGGTGGTGGCGAATAGACACACTTCCGGGGCTGCACAATCGAACGCTCATCGCTACGCTGTGCGTTTCTCTCTCGCTACGGAGGCAGTCATGTCGGATTCCATGCCGTTGAATCGTCGAAGCGCACTGAAGATGCTCGGCCTCGCCGGTCTCGCCCCACTCGCAGGCCATATACCGGTAAGTGAGTCTCTCTGCGTCGATCCGCTGTTTCGCATCTCACTCGCCGAGTGGTCGCTGCATCGAGAACTGTACGGGCAGAAGATGACCAACCTCGACTTCCCGCGCGTTGCCAAAGAAGACTTCGGCATCCACGCGATCGAGTACGTCAACTCATTCTTCAAGGATAAGGCGCGCGACAAACGCTACCTGGCCGAGTTGAAGAAACGCTGCGAAGATCTCGAGGTTCAGTCTCTGCTGATCATGTGCGATGGTGAGGGCAACCTTGGGGATCCGGATGACTCGAAACGAGCGGAGGCAGTCAACAACCATCACAAGTGGCTCGATGCTGCCAAGGCACTCGGATGCCACTCCATCCGGGTGAACGCGTCGAGCAGGGGAACGTTCGAAGAGCAGCAGAAACTCGCAGCTGATGGCCTGCGCCGACTGACTGAACTCGCGAGGCCGTATGAACTGAACGTTATCGTTGAGAATCACGGAGGGCTGTCTTCCAACGGGACGTGGCTGGCCGGCGTGATGAAACTCGTCGATGACGATCGCTGCGGGACACTGCCGGATTTCGGGAACTTCAACCTTGGCGGAGGCAAGACCTACGACCGTTACAAGGGCGTTACAGAACTCATGCCGTTCGCCAAGGCTGTTAGCGCGAAATCACATGATTTCAACGATGACGGCGATGAGAAACACACGGATTACTTCAAGATGATGAAAATCGTGCTGGACGCCGGCTACAAGGGACATGTCGGCATCGAATACGAGGGTAGTTCGATCAGCGAACGCGACGGGATCATCGCAACGAAGAAACTGCTCGAACGCGTCCGTGACACGCTGACCCGGCAGCCCACGGGCTGAGTTGGCCGCCTCTCTTTTCCTGGCGGGCGAGCGAGTCGCAAGATACACTGTCACCCATGCCGCGAACGACATGCTGCGGGTGTAGCTCAATGGTAGAGCGTCAGCCTTCCAAGCTGAATGTCGCCGGTTCGAATCCGGTCACCCGCTTTGGCCGAGATGTCACCGGAATCACTGACCGCCGTTGACGCCGGTTGGCGAGTTCGGCGATGACGCTGGCGGGGTGCCGAACCGGCGGCCGCGTGCCCGGAGATGACGGCGGGTGACGCGGGTGGACGGTCGTCTGTGCAGGTGGGTGTGCAAGGTGTGAATCCGCTGATCACCTGCGAGCACGCTTGACGATCGGTCGGCCTTCGATGTCGTCGAGCACTTCCATCAGGCGCCGCTTCCTTTGGTTCTCGGTTCGGAAGTCACCGATTATCGTCGGCCACTCCTGTTCGCGGCCCGACTTCCTCAGCAACGACTTGACGCGCTTCAGCAACGCGCCGGCTTCCGGGTAGGTCTTCGGGTTCGTCTCCGCAGCGACCGCGTTGGCCAGGCTCACGTAGATCTTGATCGCCCGATCCGGATGCGTCCCTTCCACCGCCTTCGCCACCCTCGCGTAGTCGCGAAATGCGTAGCGATACCGCCGACGCCCGGTGGGTGGACTGTTCGCGTCGCGCTTGTCGAACCACATGAGCACGTCATCCGGGCGTTTCTCGTCGATGGCCAGGTCGATGAGCACATCGAAGTGCGGGCCGTCTCGTTCCGGTCGCCCTTCATCCTGCTGCGCATCTGGTTGAGGTGGCTCGGGAAGCGGCCAGCGCGGCGTCCCGCGTTTCTTCGATCTGCCGGCATCGCTGCTTCTATCTGGACGACGTCCGCTTTCGAGGAACGACAGCGCCGACTTCTGGACGGTCTGAATGTGCTCTGTCCTCTCTGCCGCCTGGAGCAGTTCGCGATAGCTGTACACGCTCGGTTGCCGGAAGAAGCGCTCGGCGGCGACGGATGCAGGCAGCATCCAGTCCCCTTTGCTCACCGCGATCTTGCAGAGCAAGTCCTGCAGCTCCTTGACGACACCGGCGTATCGCGGCTCCGTTGCGTCGAGGCCCTCCCTGGCCAGCTCCGCCGCGCGATCGTCCTCTCCCGCATCGATCAAACGTCGAACGGTTCGCGGGTAGCTGTTCGAGGCGCGAGACTCCGCGACACACAGCTCGGTCGCTTCGCCGATCCGACCAGCCTTATCGAGCGCCGCGATCACCCAATCGCTCAGCCGTTCCCGCCGGTACTTCCGGATCCAATCGTCTCGCTCGTCCGATGTCGCGCCCTTGTCGCCGAGCCGTTCCCGCAATCGATCCGCGACGGAAGACCATATCGCCTTCTTCCACTTCCGCCCGCTGACCGCCGCGAAGCTGTCGCAGATCCCGTACTCATCTGCGAGCACCATGTCGATGGCATAGATGATCTTGTCCGCGTTGCCACGGCTCGATTGCAGCAACGCCTCGTAGACGATCTCCATGCAGTCGCCGATCGCGCGCGCCGTCTCGCCTTCGTCATGCGACTGCTCGATCTGATCGGTGCCCCGTTGCATGAGCTCCTCGCCGAGCTGCACGATGGCGTCGGCGTGGCCGTGATCGAGCAGTGTTCTCAGCCGTTTCTCCAGCCGGCTGTAATCGGGGAGATGGCCCGCGCCCGTCCACGCGTTCTGCCACGCATCCTCGGCAGTGAGCGATCGCATCTCGGATCGAGCCTCGGAGAGCA
>CAZVXI010000181.1:0-6213 GCA_964631295.1 uncultured Isosphaeraceae bacterium | reverse complement strand
GTTGCTGGTTCTGGCTGGCCATGTCCTCGAGCAGGCAGGACAACCGCATCACCCGGCTGGGCAGGGCGCTTCGACGGGGGGAGCGATCATCGGCCTCGCGGATAGCCGCCGATGACCGATCTCCATATGGGCGGGTGGTAACGGCGCTTCTGGAACACGGCATCAACGAGTCGGTCGCGCTGGAAGCAGTGGAGGGGCAGCGGCCGCGCATCGAGCGGTTCATGATCGCGTTGTCGACGATCGTGACGGCTGCGCCGCTGCTGGGCATCCTCGGGACGGTGATCGGGATCATCCAGTCATTCAACCTGCTCGGCTCACAGACGACGCTGACCGACCCGCGGGTTGTCTCGCAGGGTATTGCAGAAGCGCTGCTGACAACGGCGCTGGGCCTGATCGTGGCGCTGGTCACACTGTTCCCGTATATGGCGTTCCGCAAGAACGCGGACCGAATGATGGGACGGCTGGAATCGCTGATTGCCGCTGCCGAACAAGGGGAGAAGGTCCGCACCGGCGATCAGGAGCCCCGGCCGCGCGTCGAGCGCGGCAGAACAGCGGATGCTGGAGACCCTGAGGCAACCGCTTCACAAATACGAACGAAACGAGAGGCAGCCGGTACGACTCCTCGGTAAGACGTTGGCAATCACACACGGACACAGAACGGAGATAACATGCATCGCTTCCGCAACAACCCCCTGACCCTCGGCGTGCTTTCGATGATTGCCGCGGCATCATCCGGCGTGGCTGCGCGAGCGATTGCGCAGCAGGACGCAGCCGCGACCAATGATGCCCAGCCAACGCAGTTTCTCCGTGTGAGCGATGACAGCGATGTCGTCTCTCTGGAGATTGCGATCACGGATTACCAGTCGCCTGATGGCGGCCCGGTTGTATCGCTTGTGGGTGTTGCGCACATCTCTGATGCGTCTTACTACGAGCAGTTGCAGCGTGAACTCGAAGGGTTCGATGTCGTGCTGTATGAATCGGTGATGCCGCCCGGCGCAGGCGGTGCCGGGGGAGACACTGCTGATGAGCGTGCCCAGAGCACGCGTGCGGTGCTGGGCTTTCTCGCTGGACAGATCGAAGCGTTGCAGGATCGCTCTGGCGCGTATCCCGAGTCGCTTGATGCGCTTCAGAGCCACATCACGACCGATGACTCTCGTCTCGGCGGGTGGGTCGGCCGGGCACGAACTGACGGGTGGGGGAACCCTGTTCGATACCAGTTGGCAGACACAAGCGACGGCTACATTTTGCTGTCGACGGGCGCGGATGGCAGCGTTGGCGGCGATGGTGAGGCAACGGATATCGTTGCGCATGACGATGCGAAGGTGCAGTCGATACGTGATGTGATTCTCGCATCGGAGAAGGCAGGCGACGACAACCTGCAGGCGCAACTCGCCGAAGCGCTCAACCTCGCCTTTCAGTTGGAAGCGATCAACTACAATCGCCCGGACTGGATTTGCAGCGACATGTCGCTCGATCAGGTGCAGCGGTCGCTGGCAGAGAAGGGAAGCAACTTCGAGGTGCTCGGTGCCACGCTCGACGGCGCATCGCTTCCCGCGAAGGTTGTGAAGATTCTGCTTTCCGTCATGAAGCTGGCTGATGCGTTTCTCGACAACACCATTGCCGACACGTTCAAAGTTGTGCTCATCGAAGTCCTCGGCGATCCGGCAATCACACAGGCGAGTTTCGCCCAGCTTGGTGCAGGATTCGAGGAAGTGATTATCAACGAGCGAAATCAGGTCGCGGTCGATGACCTTGTGGAAACGCTCGCGAAGGCTGAGCAGGATGACCGTATCGCAATCTTCTACGGTGCTGGTCATATGCCCGATCTTGCCGAGCGGCTCTCAGACCAGCTTGGTCTCGAAGAAACCAGTCAGCGATGGCTGCCGGCCATGGCGGTTGATCTGGATGCATCAGCAGTGACGAAGCGCGATATTGCCATGATTCGCAGGATGGTCAAGCAGTCGATGCAGATGCAGATGCGCTGATCGAGAACGCAGTGTTCAGCGGAGCTCGTCGCTGTGCGTGCTTTCGACAGCAGTATTGCCGCGGAGTGATGATTGCAGACTATTCCTGTCCGGGCACGACTTCGCGATGCTTCCAATCTGCCGACGTCGCCGAGCCGATCCACATGCGCTGATCACTCAGTGACGCTGGATCGAGCGAGTTTGTGTTCAGATCTGCATAGACGATGGCGGCTTGGCCGGTATACCTGCCGATCGGAATCGGCGTCTGCGCATGCGCAGTGATAGAAAGCTGGTTGGCATCCCACATCGGTTCTTCCGCAAGAAACGGAGGGACAGCCATGTGCCAGCCGCGCGCATCATCAGGCATTGATTCACTGCGGTATGTGCCAGGATCGACGCGGGTCGTGGACACGAAGACGATCACTTCCGACGGCCGCGCGACAGACGACACGCTGTTTTGCAGTGTCCGGATGCGAGCGTTGGTTCCCAGATCGCGCGACTCGGACATGCGTGCGTATGGTCGCGTCAACTCGCCCATGTCGGTCATGGCCCACCACCCACCGAAGTAGTAGCCGTTGTAGCCGAAGGCAGGTGTTTGCGCGATGGTGTGCGCTTCGCCAATAATCGCCTGCGCATCGAGCACGGGCTCATCCATGTAGCCGCGAAGCCCGGCCGTGTCGTAGTTCATGCGAGGCATCGCGCGCCATGGCCAGGGGCCGGCCGTATTTTCGGAGTGTGGCTCGAAGTCGGGTGCTGGCGGGATGACCGGCAGGCTGTTGTGTTCACCCGACGGCTTGTAGTAGTGATACCGAACCTTCCATTGCTGCTGCACGCGCGGCTCGAGGTATCCCGGCAGGGCGGCCTCGTTGTTCAAATTCGCGTACATTGTCCACGCGAAGCCGATCTGCCGGAGGTCATTGAGTTCGCCGGTCTTTCGGCCTTGTGCGCGGGCACCACGCAGGGCGGGAACGGCGAGGCCGACGAGGATCACGATGATCGAGATCACCACGATCAGTTCGAGCAGCGTCACACCACGATGGTTCTGGATTGGTTTCTTCACAAGCATGTCCGGGAGCGATCTCAAGCATCGTAGCGGCTGATTCTGCTTGATCGTGATGTCATCTGATTCATCAATTGCATATCCTCAAATGTCCCAAGGATTGCGGCCTGATCAAGAGAACCCCAAGGAGCATCGTCATGACACTTCGCCTCGGCGACATCGCCCCGGACTTCACAGCCGAAACGACCGCGGGCAGAATCAACTTCCACGAGTGGCTCGGAGACAGTTGGGGAATCCTCTTTTCCCACCCGGCGGACTACACGCCTGTTTGTACGACGGAGCTTGGCACCGTCGCAAAGATCAAGAGCGAGTTCGACAAGCGGAACACCAGGTGCATCGCTGTCAGTGTCGACCCGATCGACTCTCATCACAGCTGGATTCACGACATCAACGAGACACAGAACACAACGGTGAACTACCCGATCATTGCCGACCCTGATCGCACGGTTGCCGACCTGTACGACATGATCCATCCCAATGAGATGGACAACATGACCGTGCGGTCAGTGTTCGTCATCAGCCCGGACAAGAAGATCAAACTCACACTCACATATCCAGCATCAACCGGTCGGAACTTCGATGAGTTGCTGCGTGTGATTGACTCGCTGCAACTGACTGCCCAGCATCAGGTGGCGACGCCGGCGAACTGGAAGGATGGTGACGACTGCATCATTGTGCCTGCCGTGACAAACGAACAGGCGGCGGAGAAGTTCCCCAAGGGTTTCGTTGAAGTGAAGCCTTACCTGCGTGTCACGCCGCAGCCCAATCGTTGATCGACTCACTGGAGGGCGCGAACATGATCGAAGAAATCACTGCTGAACAGTTGCGTGATGACATCGCAGCGGGGAAGGACGTCGCGATCATCGATATCCGTCCGGTCGAGGCATTTGCGGACTGGCACATTCCCGGCGCGCAGAACTTGCCTGTGATCGAGGCGATGCGCATGAACGACCCGGCGCCGATGCAGCAGCGCGCAGGCGAGTTGCCCTCGGGTCGGCCACTTGTGTTTGTCTGCAATGTCGGCGTGTCATCAATGAAGGCTGCCCACGTGGCAGAAGCACTCGGTCATAAGTCGATCTCGCTCGCGGGCGGCATGCGCGATTGGAGCATCATCCACAGTGAAGCGATGATTCCGCTTGACTCGGCCCCGGATGCAACCTGTATTCAGATCCGCAGGAACGCGAAGGGCTGCCTGTCGTACCTGCTGGGCAGCGATGGTGAGGCCATCATCGTTGATCCTTCGGTAGAAGCGCATGTGTATCAGGAGATTGCCCGCCGTGAGGGGCTGACAGTCACGCGTGTGATCGAAACGCACGTGCATGCGGATCACGTGTCGCGTGCACGTGAACTCGCGCAGCTCGCGAATGCAACACTTTTCATGCCTGTGAACGATCGTGTGACATTCGACTACGAGGGCGTCGAGCATGGCGATGAGATGTCGTCCGGTGATGTGTCGATTCGAGTGATCGCCACGCCCGGCCATACCGGCGAGAGTGTGTGTTACCTCGTGGATGAGCAGATCATGTTCTCGGGAGACACGATCTTCGTGGACAGTGTCGGCAGGCCTGATCTTGAAAGAGGCGATGAAGGCGCCGTTGCAGGTGCTGAGGCGCTATTTACGTCGCTGCACGATCGCGTGCTGGAACTGGGCGACGATGTTCTTATTCTGCCTGCGCATACGAACCCGGGTGTGCCGTTCGACGGTCAGCCGATCGCCGCCCGACTCTGTGATGTGCGCAAGGCGGCGGCTGATTTACTTGATGCGGATGAAGAGACGTTCGTTCGCGAGATCGTCAAACGCATCGGAGCGAAGCCGCCGAGCTATACGGCGATCATTCAACTCAATGAAGGCAAAGTGCATGCATCAGTTGATCCAATCGATCTCGAGATGGGGCCAAACCGGTGCGCGGTGGGCATGAGGTGACATTTTTGCGCCGGCTGCTGCTGGTGTCGTGGGTTGCTGCGATTGGTGCCTGCCACGCGCCGCTGCTTCAGGATGATGGCGGCGAAGGGCCGCATGTTCGCGCCATGCTGCCGGATGCTCACGATGTGGAGGTTGTCACCGACGATGGTATCGTGCTGCGAGGCGTGTTCGTTGAAGCGTCACCTGATGCGCCGGTTGTGTTGCATCTGCTTTCGTCAAGTGTCTCTGTTGCCCACGGTATCTCCAACGGGTTGTGGCGGCACCCGCTCGCGCCAACACTGCGATCGTTCACAGAGGCAGGCTGGTCGTCGCTCGTCATCGACTATCGAGGCATCGGCGAGTCCGATGGCCGGCGCGATGGGCGCAGGCTCGCCAGCGATGGGCTGGCGATGTGGCGCGAGGCCGTACGCCGTGCCGATAGCCCCGATCAGGTCGTGATTCGTGCGGCATCTCTCGGGTCGCTTCTCACGGTCGACCTGCTTGCACGTGGTTCGAGGCCGCGAGGTGTCGTTCTGATCGCGCCGATCCGGGCGGAGACGGTCGTCGCCCACGGCGCGAAGCGCAAAGCCGGCGGTTTGCTTGGTGGGCTTGCAGCGCCGTTCTATCGTCGGCCGCTCGGAAGCGGATTGTGCGAGATGCTCTGGTCAATCGAGGTGACGGAGATTCCGATGCTCGTCATTCTGCCATCAGAGGACCCGCACGTATCGGATGAAGAGATCGCGATGATTGCAAATGCGGCGAGTGCCGGCGGGCACACCGTTGTCCATCGTCCTGATGATCACGCGGTGGTTGTGCTGCGGTCCTGGGGGTTCACGGTCGAGCGTGACGCGTTCCGTGGTGTTTCCTCGCCGGCGTTGCTTGCGGAGGAATCGGCTTTCCTGGCCGGGCTGCGCGATCGATAATCATGTCTTGTCGGTCTTGTCGTTGTCGTCGGCCGGAACCTGCTTGGTCGTTTCCAATGTTGTGAAGAACCGCAGATTGCGGTACTTCTCGCAGATCATTTGAGCGAAGACCTTTGAGTAGAACTCGTCGACGATGAACACATCCCCGCCGCTGCGACGTGTGAGCTTTGCACTTGGCATGATTGTGCGGAACGCATCCTGTTGCTGCTCGCTCTGTGGCACGACGATGACCGCGTGCACTTGCTGCTCGTTTTTCTGCTTGAGGAAGTGGCCGATCATGCCTTCGATTTCTTCGAGTACGAACTTCTCTTCGTCGGAAGGTCTCTTATCAATCGTCACCAGCGACCGGATCACATCCATCAG
>CAZVXI010000180.1:0-6215 GCA_964631295.1 uncultured Isosphaeraceae bacterium | reverse complement strand
GGGTCCTGCACGGTCGAAAGTGCATCGTGAAGTTGTTCGGCAGTCAAAGCCATACAGCTATGTGCTCCAGTTGAAGGTAGTTTCGATCCTCGCAACGCATGGGCGCAGCAGCTTCTCTCTCAGCGGGGATCATAGGCGAACGCTTGCCATCACTTCTCGTTGAAGAGAATCCGGTCACGCGCGAGCCAAATGCCTTGTTTCGCCAAAACTCAACCCGGACAGCCTGCTGTGATGACGTAGGCAAAATCGGATACGGTGTGCGTGATGACGATCGATCGACTTTGCTGATCAATCCCTGATACTCGCCAACTCAGCCCACGCAGTTCGACAATGTCGCCAACTTGGACGATTCGATCCTTGGATGTTCGTTTGTCAGCTTGTTCGCGGACCAGCGCATTAACGCCATCCAAACCCGATAGAATTGCCTTCAACTCAATGGGAGGACGTTGTAACACACGTCCTTGGCTCTGAAGAATCACGTCTGCAACTGCGTCACCATCGCGCCCCTCCAGCACAGCCAATTGTGTGTGATAGGTGAGTTGGCTCGCGAGCTGATCACGGGCAGAAGCGCGGGTCGGAATCGGGTTACTCTCCCACGCTCGCTGAAAGACCTCCGCGGCCGTCAGCCTCCCCTCCGCCCTGATGGATGGATCGGCACCCGCAGCGATGAGGCGGCGGATCCGGTCTTCGTGGAAGCTTATGGCCGCGTGATGCAATGGAGTCTGCCCGAGCTTATCTCGTGCGTTGACATCTGCGCCACCATCGAGCAGCAGCTTGGCTGCGCCAACGCCACGGTTCAGAAGGCCATCAAGGATTCGGCCAAGCTCAAGGGCTGGCAGGCGCGAACCACAAAGGCGAAGGGCGGGCCGCGCGCGACGAGCCTCAACGACGTGGTGACGAACAACGCCGAGCAATCACGCGAGCCGGACCCGGCCAAGGAAGCCGAAGCGGACGACGTGGATATCGTGTTCAGCCGGCTGATTCAGGAGGCCCAGCCCGAGGAACGCGCGCAGCTCAACGAGATGGACTCTGATCAGCGCCGGCAGATGGTCGCCCTGCTCCGAAACGATCCAGACAACTACGATCGGATCCTCGGGCGCACAGCATGATCCGAGTCATCGGCCTGTGCTATCTGCACTCAAGGTACGGCCGAAATCTCTCATCAACTTGCGGCCAGTACTCGCTCCTGACCCTCTTAAACACTTGGCTCTTCTCAGCGGCGGCGGCAGTTCGCTCGTCTCCAACGGGCAAGCCGTGCTCTTCGTCGAGGGACTCGCGCAATTCCGCCAGCTTCAAGGCGTCATCGCGCACGGAATCAATAAACTGGCGAACATCGTTACCGAAGTGGAATCTGGCAGCAGAGATCTCAACGTGAAACCGCTCGATCGCTTTATCCGTCCCGTAACCATGACGCACTACGTCGGAGAGCAACTCGGTCGTGGCGTGATAGACGCGTATCCGTCGGCCGTAGAGTCCATCTTCTCGTTGGGCTTTGCTGACGCAATACTGCAACCATGCGATGTATGCTGCAAACAGCGCAGTGACGACAGTGAAGAGTGTTGGCAGAATCGCGAACCAGTCCATCGTAGAATGCGACCTTCTCGATCGTGCGTCGCTTCATGCGGCCTTCTTGAGCGCCTCATTGTGCTGCGGCGATGCCAGGTGCTCTTGCCGGCTCCATCGCCGCCGCCACTTGATTTCCGAAGTCGCAGCGAGCACGTCCTGGTACTCATCCGAACAGATGAATTTGGACTTCCTGTGCAGCAGGTACCAGAGTATGCAGCCGGCGATGATCGTGCCGATCGGAATGAGGAGCAGGTTGGGCACATAGAGGATGCTCATCGCAATGCGTGCCCATGGTTTCAGTTGTCGTAAGGCGATGCCTATCCACAGACCGGCACCGCCTCCGACAAGGCCCACCAGCGCCATAGTGATGTTCGCCGGCTCGCCGGGCTGGGTCTCGTATCGGTTGAAGGCGGCTACAACGGCGAGAACACCAATCGCGACGAAGAAGCCTCCTCCAATGATGTTCAACCACGCGATCTGTTTGATTGCCACCTCGTGTCGGAAATGTGCTTTCCGAATTGTGTAGGGACATTCGGTGTGGATCGCCGCATCGTCAGAGTCGGGCGCTACACTTGAAGACGGTTCGTGCTGATGAGGCATCTGCGTGTTCCTTGTTTATCGCGTCCTGGGGCTGAAGGAATAGCCATCCGTCTTCACGGACCGACAGCGATGACGTGGGTCAAGCCAGACGACACATGCATCACGACCATCGACCGCGCCCGCTGGTCAATGTCGGCCACCTTCCATTTCAGACCCGAGAGTTCGATGATGTCGTCGTCTCCGACCATGCGATCTTCAGATGCCCACCGTCCGACTTGCTCCCTGATCAGCACCTTGGTCCCGTCCGCACCGGAAAGAACTGCCTTCAGTTCAAGGGATGGAGGCTGTAGCACTCGACCCTGGCTTTCGAGAATCGCCAGCGCAACCGCGTCTGCATCGCGCCCTTCGAGCAGCGCCAATTGTGTGTGGTACGTGAGTTGGCTGGCGAGCCGATCACGGGCAGACGCGCGGGTCGGAATCGGGTTACTCTCCCACGCTCGCTGAAAGACCTCCGCGGCCGTCAGCCCCCCTTCCGTCCTGATGGATGGATCGGCGCCCGCAGCGATGAGGCGGCGGATCCGGTCTTCGTGGAAGGTTATGGCCGCGTGATGCAATGGAGTCTGCCCGAGCTTATCTCGTGCGTTGGCGTCTGCACCACCATCGAGCAGCAGCTTGGCAACTGCGGCCTCGACGCCCACCAACTTGATGTCTCCGCCCGTCTCGACAGCTTCAACCGGCATGCTGTTGGATGCCGCATCGTAGTGCAGAGGAGTCATTCCGTTGATGTCTCGGGCGTTTACATCGTCTCCGCGCGCGACGTATCGATCTACGACATTCGCTTGCTGAAGCGCCGCGGCTATGTGCAGGAGGCTCGCACCATTGGGAATGCGCGCTCCGGCGCCAACCAGCGCCTCCATCGCTTCGAAGTGCTCTTTGTTGCCAGCGAAGTCTAGCGCTGTTCCGTTGCCCCATTTCGGTGAAGCAGCCGCGTGCACATCGGCCCCCGCCTCGAGGAGTATCTCGATGCAGGCCACACTGTTGCTTGCCGCAGCACACATCAACGCCGTCACGCCCTCCTCGTCGGCTGTGTTCACTGACGCTCCCGTCTCGATCAAGAGGCGCGTGGCGATTACGTCACCATTGCTTGAGGCGAGCATCAGCGGAGTTCGCCCAAGGGCATCGGCAGGCGCCTCCGGGTCGGCGCCTGCACGAAGGAGCAGCTCGACGATCGACTCGTGCTTGCCCATCACCGCGCAGGCCAGAGGTGTTGCGGCGCCCCCGGTGTGCTCCCCCCCGTTCGCATCCACTCCTGCTTCAAGGCAACGTCTAACGAGCTGCACGTCGCCTCCGAGCGCAGCGTGCTGAAGTTGCGCTCCCGAGAGCTGACGTTTCGGCTGGGCGGTGCCATACTGTGCACGCTGATTGTCGTCGCACCCCCACGCGAGCAGGCTTACGGCGAGGACAGCCGCAGTGGCCGAAGCTTGCGACATCGCGATCGGCCGTTGCATTGGGCCTGACCGTAAACGTCGTGCGATTCGAATGGTCTGGGCGAACAGGAGGTACGCCAATCCGCCCCAGAACACCGCTCCAACGAGCATCCCCCAAGGCAGCGGCGTGAGCGGAAGCAGGTGCAGTTCGTCGAGCGATCCCCCAATCGCGAACCCTCCGGCGATTCGATCGAACTCGACGAACTCGTCCCCCTCTGTGCCGACCTCATCCCAGACTGATACCTGCATGCACGGGATCGGCAGCCCCGCGGTGATGACGCTCTGCTCATACGACCGCGGCCACTCAAGTTCATCCTCCGGCGTGTTCTCGACTTCTTCGAGCGTCGGATACGGGCCGCTCCATGCCACGAGTTCAGTCAGCCCGACACCGAAGCCTCGCTTGTACGGAGTGATCAACTCCGGACGAGCCGGGAAGTGAGTGGGGCGTCCTTGGTCCCAAGTTCGGCTCGATGCATCGAAGGCCCCAGGATCGGATTCCCCGTCGATGGACAGGAGATCGTCGAGGTTGCCTTCGGGCATGTAGCTCCAAATGGAACAACCCCAAGCCACCGCGATACTGGTCGTCAAGCCAATCCCTACGAAGGCAATACTCCTCAGAATGACCGGGAGCCATGATAGCAGTTTTGATTTCGTTTCTGACCCGCTCATAGTCCCCCCTTTTCGCTGGTCAATCCTCTCTGAACAAATCGACTGAATTGCAGAACTGGCTCGATCTGCATGCAGACAAACGATGGTCGGAGTTAGTCGGGTTTGACTTGGTTGGAATGGAAGGGGCAGACGACCTCCGATAACCGGCAGGTCCGACAGGCTGAGTGCTAACGATCATGCCGCGCACGCGCTCCGCGTCACGGCTAGCCAGGCCGGGACCAACATCTGCATTGCCTCATTCTCCGCGACTCCACGGTGAGACCGATCGACGATTACTCGGGTTTCATCAGCGGGAAGAGGATCACGTCGCGGATTGTGTGTTGATTGGTCAGCAGCATCACGATGCGGTCGATGCCGAGCCCGAGTCCGCCGGCGGGCGGCATACCGACGTTGAGCGCATTGAGAAAATCTTCATCCAGCGTGCGGAACGTTGACTCCTCATCATCCGCACCGGCAAGTTGCTCGGTGAACTTCTCGCGCTGAATGTCCGGGTCGTTGAGTTCCGTGTACGCGGTGCCCATCTCCATGCCGCCGATAAGCAACTCCCAGCGCCCGCACAGATGCGGCTGATCAACAAGCGGGCGCGTGAGTGGCGAGATTGCAGCAGGATATTCGGTGACAAACGTCGGCCTCGCCGGATCGATCGCCGGCTCGCAGATGTGTTCGTATACCTCATTCACGAGCAGCCAGTGGTCAAGCGTGTCTGCCTTGTCGATGTGCAGTTCGCGTCCTTTTTCGCGGACTCTGTCTTCATCAGACATGTCGAAGCCGACATGCTTTGCGAATACATCGCCGTAGGCCACGCGGTCGAACGGCTGCGACCAGTTGATCTCATGCTCGCCGAACGGCAGGATGACATCTCCCTCGCGCTCGGCGCGGCCGACTTGCTCACCATCCGCCAGACGTTCATTGATGCGCTCGGCGCGCACCATTGCGGCAAGATCGCGCAACAGCGATTCGGTGAGTTCAAGCATCGTCCAGCAGTCGCCGAAGGCCTCGTACACCTCCATCGTGGTGAACTCGGGATTGTGCGTGCGGTCGACTCCTTCGTTGCGGAAGATGCGCCCGATCTCATACACGCGCGGCATGCCGCCGACAAGCAAACGCTTGAGCGGCAGTTCGGTCGCAATGCGCAGGAACAGATTGATGTCAAGCGCGTTGTGATGCGTGGTGAACGGCCGGGCAGCAGCGCCCCCGGCGATCGACTGCATGACCGGTGTTTCCACCTCGAGAAACTCGCGCGCATCCATGAAGTGCCGAACACCCGACACGATGCGCGATCGCAACTGGAACGTGCGGATCGTCTCCGGATTGGCGTACATATCCACGTAGCGCTGGCGGTAGCGCAGTTCCGCATCGGTCAGCCCGTGGTATTTCTCCGGCGGGGGCGCGAGCGATTTGCAGTGCACCTCGAAGCGATCTGCCCAGATGCACACCTCACCCTTCTGCGTCATGCCCACCGGCCCGCCGGCGACGACGATGTCGCCGTAGTCGAGCTTGGCAGCCATCTTGAATGAATCGGCATCGACGGCGGCCTTGGAAATACTCACCTGCAAGTCGCCGGAATAGTCGCGCAGCACGAGAAACACAAGCTTGCCCATCGCGCGGTGCTGCACACATCGGCCGGCAACAAGCGCGGTTGGACGATCATCCACAATCTGGACCGTGTCATCATCACGATGCTGCTGCTGTGTCTCGGTGAAGCGGTCGTGGGCGTTCTGATCGAAGCGGCTGCGGGCCTCCGCGAGCGGGACGAGCCCATCGACGCGTTGGCCATATGGATTGATGCCGAACTGCTCGCGCCAGCGTTCGCGTTTTTCTCGCCGCACTTTGACGAGTGCCGCATCCTCCTGCACAGAGCGCTGCGGCTGGGCGTGATTCTCAGGCATCTGGCTGGTAGGGTCGGGCATGGTCGTCTGCGTCTCGCTCATGATGGGCGATGGTAGGAATCGC
>CAZVXI010000179.1:0-6374 GCA_964631295.1 uncultured Isosphaeraceae bacterium | reverse complement strand
TCTGATCTCTGATCGCGAAAGGTCTGTCCTCTGGACCTAGTCCATCGTGGCGACGCGTTCGACCTCTTCCATGCTCGTTTTTCCGTCGATCACCAGGTGGTGGCCGTATTGGGTGAGCGTGGTGAACAGTCCTTGCTCGGCGAGTGAGCGGATGCCGGAGATGGTGGGTGTTTTGAGTATGACATCTCGCATGGTATCTGTGATCTCGAGCAGCTCGAAGATCGCCTGCCGACCGATATAGCCGGTGCCAAGGCAGCGTTTGCAGCCGGCGGGTGCGTAGATGTATGGCACGCCACCGATTGATTTTCCCATTGCCATCGCCTGGCTGGGCGTGGGCTTGACAGGCTTTTTGCATGTGTCGCAAAGCATGCGGACGAGTCGCTGGGCGAGAATCTGGTTGAGCGCATTGGCGACGAGGTACGACTCCACGCCAAGGTCGAGCAGGCGGAAGATCGCGCCGATCGAATCTTTGGCATGCACAGTGGTGTACACGAGGTGGCCTGTCATGGAGGCCTGCATGGCGACGGTGGCGGTTTCAATGTCGCGAATCTCACCGACGAAGATCACATCCGGGTCTTGTCGCAGCACGGACCGCAGAATATTCCCGAACGTGTTGCCTTGCTTGGAATCGACGGGAATCTGCGTGCAACCCTCCAGGTAGTACTCGACGGGGTCTTCAATCGTGATGGCATTTCGCTGGTCGACATCAATCTCGCGAAGGCAGGAGTACAGGGAGGTTGTCTTGCCCGAGCCGGTCGGACCGCAGGCGAGCAGGAGGCCCGCATCGCGGACGGCCATCACCCGGAGTTTCTCGTACATCCACGGCAGGAGGCCAAGTTCGTGCAGCCGGCTTGGCGCGTTGGCTGAGTCGAGCACACGAATCACGAGTTTCTGCCCGGCCATCGCGGGTGTGAGTGAGACACGGTAATCCACGCGGCGACCCTTGGCGGTCACAGAGAAGTGGCCGTCCTGCACCTGGTTCTTCGCGCTCGTATCAATCTGGCAGAGGATCTTGATCACGCCGAGCAGCCGCTTGAACAGCGACAGCGAGAACTCGACGGCGGTGATCATGTAACCATCCACGCGCAGGCGCACGACGGCCTTCTCGACGCGCGGCTCCATATGCATGTCGGTCGCGCGGGTGCGGAAGCACGACAGCAGCAGCAGTCGGAACGCCCGAATCGACTCGCCAACGTCTTCTTCCTCATCGCTCATGACACCGCTCTCGAGCCCGGAACTCGTCGCCTGGTGGACCGTCACGCCACGTGAGTCAACCAGCGAAATATCGGTGACATCGAACGGCTTTTCTTCCGCGGCATTGCACAACTCGCGGAGCTTCACTTCATACGATGTTTGCGCATCCGTGACGGCCTGATTCAAGTCGAGATCGAGCGTGTCCTGCTGGAGTACATCGCGCGTGTTGCGGGCGGCTTCAGCAGCAGCAGCGGCGTAGTCGCCTGTGTTGCGAAGGCGCGGCTTGGAAGGGTCGGCTTCTTCCGGATCAATGAACGCCAGTTCAATCTTCCCGATGCGAACAATGTCCCCATTCGAGAGGATCGACTGCTCCTTGAGCGCACTGCTGTTCAGCCGCGTCCCGTTGCGCGACCCGAGATCGCGCACCTGATAGCCGGCGTCACCCGGCTCGATCACACAGTGATGGCGGCTCGACAAGTCATCGCGAATGACGAGGACATTGTCCGGATGGCGACCGATCGTGATCGGCTTACCCTTGAGTTCCAGGCGTTTCTTTCCGCCAGGTGTCTTCACTTCGAGAAACGGCATGCAGCAACCCCTGAGGCACCACGTGATCGGGCGGTGCGCGAATCCTTCACAGTCGTGCGTTGTCCCCACCCCCAAGGCCGCTCATCGCCCGAACCGGGCGGGTTGAGAGGTTCCACAAGGGCTGCCGGCCACGACGGGCCGAACGCTCCACATTGTATCGCCAGTTGCCGCGGCTTGCAGGCTCCCGGCGAGTTCATTGCGTTCTATGCTTCGGAACTCGGGAATCTGCCGCGACATCTGCGATGCAATTCCCGGCGGCTCTGCCCATCAGAGGCTAGAATGATGATGGAAAGGGTGGTGTCGATCAATGATCGTGGGCGTGCCCTCAGAAACCAGGCCTGATGAACGCCGCGTCGCTCTGACGCCGCATGCGGTGCAGGAACTCATCAACGGCGATGGTTCGGTCATTGTGGAACGAAGCGCGGGTGAGCGGGCCGGCTACGGCGACGACGCCTACCAACAGGCCGGCGCGAAACTCGTCGAGAATGCCGCGCGTGTCTTCGATGCTGCCCAGGTCATCTGCCAGGTTCGCACCTACGGGGCTAATCCCCAGTTTGGCGACAACAACCTCGCCATGCTCACCGACAGCCACATCGTCATCGGGCACTGCGACCCGCTCGGCGATCAAGCGACCATCGAGCGGCTCGCGCAGACTGGCGCAACATCGATGGCGCTCGAACTTGTCCCGCGTATCACACGCGCCCAGGCAATGGATGTTCTGTCCTCGCAGTCGAACATTGCCGGATACAAAGCCGTGCTCGTTGCCGCGTCGGAACTGCCTCGCATGATGCCGATGATGATGACGGCCGCCGGCACGATTACACCAGCGCGCGCTTTCATCATCGGGGCAGGTGTCGCGGGTTTGCAGGCGATTGCAACCGCACGCAGGCTCGGAGCCGTCGTCACCGCGTTCGATGTTCGCCCGGCCGTCAAGGAACAGGTCGAATCACTCGGCGCAACATTCCTTGAAATCGAAATGGACACCGCAGACGCAGAAGACAAGGGGGGGTATGCGAAGGCGATGGCCGATGATGCGATCGATCGCCAGCGCAAGCAGATGGGCGACAAAGTTGCTGACTCCGACATCGTCATCACCACCGCTGCGGTGCCCGGCAGGACC
Organism: uncultured Isosphaeraceae bacterium; assembly: GCA_964631295.1. Classification (GTDB taxonomy): domain Bacteria; phylum Planctomycetota; class Phycisphaerae; order Phycisphaerales; family SM1A02; genus CAZVXI01. The sequence continues at coordinate 3,472 of CAZVXI010000179.1, read as the reverse complement.
GCGCCCGTTCTCGTCACGACAGATATGATCCGCCGCATGCGCACCGGCTCGGTCATCATCGACCTCGCAGCGGAGCGTGGCGGGAACTGCGAACCCTCGAAACCCGATGAACGTGTCGAGGAGTCAGGCGTCACCGTGCTCGGCCCGACCAACCTTGCCGCCACGGTTCCGTACCACGCATCGCAGGTCTACGCGCGCAACATCATTGCTTACCTCGGTGTGTTGATGGATGATTCCGGAACGCCGCAGCCGGCCAGTGATGATGAGATCATCAAACAGACGCTGCTCACGCAAGGCGGCGAGATCATGCACAGCCGTGTCCGCGAGACATTCAATATGCCCGCATTGCAGACAGCCAGCGCAGAAGGGCAGGCAACATAAATGGATGTCGTTCTCCTGTTGACCGTGTTCGTGCTCGCGATATTCGTTGGCTTTGAGATCATTACCAAGGTGCCGCCCACGCTGCACACGCCGCTGATGTCCGGCAGCAACGCGGTCTCGGGCATCACGCTGGTGGGCGCACTGATCGCGGTCGCAGCAGAAGAAACCACACTCACGCTCGTGCTCGGCATGCTCGCAGTCATCTTTGCGACCATGAACGTCGTCGGCGGATTTCTTGTCACCCATCGCATGCTTGGCATGTTCCGAAAGAAGAGGCAGTAGGTCTGCATGTCCCCGGACGTTCTCAACTTGTTCTACCTCGCCGCTGCGATCCTGTTCATCTTCGGGATCAAGGGGCTCACGCATCCGCGCACCGCTGTGCGTGGCAACATGCTGAGCGCGACAGGCATGCTGCTCGCCGTCGTCGTCACGCTTATTGCCAGCGATGTCATGTCATGGACATGGATCATCGCCGGGCTTGCGATCGGCTCGATTGCCGGCATTGTGCTCGCGTGGCGCATCCAAATGACCGCCATGCCCCAACTCGTGGCACTGTTCAACGGGTTCGGCGGGGTCGCATCATTCCTTGTTGCCGGCGCCGTGATGCACGAGGTCATCGTGATTCAAGATGCAATCATCACGACCGAGTCGACCATTGCCACGGCGGTCTCAGGAATCATCGGTGCCGTGACATTCTCCGGTTCGCTGATCGCGTTCGGCAAACTCCAGGGGTTCGATTTTCTCGACAAGTGGACTGTGCCCGGCCAGACCTTTCTCAACGGCGCGATCACCATCGCAGCGATTGTGATTGCAACATGGTTCGTGATTGGCTCGGAACTGCCCTCGCCCTGGTTGTACTGGCTCATCGTCATTATCTCACTCGCGCTGGGAGTCGCTGTGACGACACCAATTGGCGGCGCAGATATGCCGGTTGTCATTGCACTGCTGAACAGTTACTCAGGGCTCGCTGCGTCTGCGACGGGGTTTGTCATCAGCAACACTGTGCTGATTGTGTCCGGCGCGATCGTCGGCGCATCCGGTTTGATTCTCACTGCCATCATGTGCAAAGCGATGAATCGATCACTCACAAATGTGTTGTTCGGCGTCATGGCGGAAGCAGATGATGTTGCCAGTGCTGATGATGTGTATGCCGGGCGCGTCAAGAGCACAACGCCCGATGAACTTGCCATGCTCTTCGACACAGCGCGCAAGGTGATGATCGTGCCCGGCTACGGCATGGCTGTCGCCCAGGCGCAGTACGCAGTTCGGGATCTGATGAATATCGTCGAATCTTGCGGCGCAGAGGTGTACTTCGGCGTCCACCCGGTTGCAGGCCGAATGCCCGGGCACATGAACGTCCTCCTCGCAGAAGCTGATGTTCCATATGACCGGCTGCTCGACATGGAACAGTCGAACGCGATGATGTCGCAGATTGATATCGCCATGGTCATCGGCGCCAACGATGTGGTGAACCCCGATGCGCGAACCAATCCCAGCAGCCCGATTGCCGGCATGCCCATCATCAATGTCGACCAGGCGCGGACGGCCGTCGTGGTCAAACGAAGCCTGAGCCCCGGCTTTGCGGGCATCCCGAACCCGCTGTTCGCCGCCGACAACTGCCTGATGATGTTCGGCGACGGCAAAGTCGCCATTCTCGAACTGACCCAGGCCTTGAAGGAGGCGTAGTCGCCCGGCTGTTCTGCCGATCTATACTTATCCCCGGTCTCATGCGTGGGTCGGGCGGTTTGAAAAGGGCAGGTCAATACAAGATGATACAGTCGGCAGCGAAAGCGAACCTCTCCTGTGATGTTGCGATTATCGGCGGCGGGCCCGCCGGCAGCACGTGTGCAGCACTGTTGAAAAAGTACAACCCCGAACTGCACGTCGTCGTGCTTGAGAAGGCGAAGTTCCCGCGCGATCATGTCGGCGAGAGCCATTTGCCGGGCATCAGCGCCATCCTCGATGAGATGGGCTGCTGGGACAAGGTCGAAGCAGCCAACTTCCCTGTCAAAATCGGCGCATCCTATACATGGGGGGGAAGCCAGGATCGCTGGGACTTCGACTTCTACCCGCTGGAAGACTGGGTTGACGAGCCGCGACCCGCAACTTACCAAGGCCAGCGCAAGAGCACCGCGTTCCAGGTCGACCGAGCCATCTACGACAACATCCTGCTGCGCCACGTAGAAGAACTCGGCGCCGATGTTCGTGAAGAAACCAGGGTCACAAAGATCCTCAGCACCGGCGACCGGATCGAAGGCTTCGAACTCGATTCAGGTGATGTCATCTCCGCACGCTATTACATTGACTGTTCCGGCGCTGCAGGCCTCGTCCGCAGGCACATGAGCGTCGAAGCTGAAGCCCCAAAGGAGCTTCGCAATATTGCCATCTGGGATTACTGGACAAATGCAGAATGGGCCGTCGAGATCGGCGTCGGCGCGACACGTGTTCAGGTGCGATCGCTGCCATACGGGTGGATATGGTTTATCCCGCTCGGGCCGACGCGCACCAGCATTGGTTTGATCTGCCCCGCGGAGTATTACAAGACACTCGGCATGGCGCCTGCTGAGTTGTATGAGAAAGCGGTCCATGAACAGGGCGATGTTGAGATGCTCATCCGCAACGCAACGCCTGAAGGCAATGTGCAGACAACCAAAGACTGGAGTTTCGTCGCTGATCGTCTGTATGGCGAGAACTGGTTCCTCGCAGGCGAGTGCATGGGCTTTGCGGACCCGATCCTGGCTGCCGGCATGACATTACACCAGGGTGCTGCACGCTATCTTGCGTATGTTATTCTTGAACTCGAACGCGGCGAGCGCGATGCACAGTGGCTGCGCGAACGCTACGACACGCAGATGCGCGAGAATGTCTGGCAGCACATTCGATTCGCGCAGTTCTGGTATTCATCCAATGGTTGCTTCACAGATTTGCAGGAACACTGTGCATCCATCGCGCGGGAAGCGGGGCTCAAGCTCAGCCCGGCGAAAGCCTGGCAGTGGCTCAGTCAGGGAGGGTTTATACATCAGAATGCGGTCAAGCCAGGTGCCGGTTCGTTCGATGTCGACACGGCGAAACTTATCGTCGAACAAATCGG
>CAZVXI010000178.1:0-6378 GCA_964631295.1 uncultured Isosphaeraceae bacterium | reverse complement strand
ATCGACGATGCGCGCAATGGCGGTGCGGCCAGTGTCTGACGGATGAATGATCGGCTGCCCATCTCCCCAACCGAGTTCGATGTCTTCACTGTCTGCCGCATCTTCCACTGTCGCACGCAACTGCTGAGGCATTTGCTCGAGTTCCGCCCATGCTGCTGCATGGCCTTGCGCTTCGCTCACACGACTCGGCGGCTCATCGGCCACTGAGAACATCAGCGAGCACAGCAGCGCGAGCATAATGAACCCGACCGTTGCAGCAGCGGCAGGTTCGCGGGCCAGCCGGTCATAGGCCGGCGTGTCTTCCAAGTCTTGCGGCTCCTCGGCCTGCTGGGCAAGCATGATGACGAAGAGGTAGGTCACCAGAATCGCGCCGGCATAAACGATCACCAATGCGAAGGCGAGGAACTCGGCCTCCATCATCAAGAACAGTGCTGCCGATGCGAGCACCACCAGGATGAAGTACAAGGCCGAATAGACCGGCTTGGAGTGCGTGATCATCTTCGCAGCAGAAGCCACCGCGATCAGCGCAAATACCGAAAAGAACAGCGGTGGTCTGGCATGATCATCGCCGACTGTGACAACAAGCCCAACCAGCAGACCAGCAAATCCACCGAGCCCGGCGAGCCCAGCGACCACACGCAACGCTGTTCTGCCCGGGCGCAGCAACAGATAGAGCGCAATACTGCTGGCGACGCAGGCGATGTAAAGAAGCGATGGTTGCATCAAGAATCCGCGATACGACCAGCCGCCCACCGAGATGGTCGCGGCCAGAGGCGTCAAAATAGGTGCGGGGGCAATATCTGGCAACCGACTTCGTACTTCAATTCACGAAGTCCCCAACGGCCAGCCCCGCCTGAGCCAACGCCGATCATTTTGTTTCCATCACCGGCCTGAACATGCCGGCTCGGTCGAACAGGTCGTCGAGCAGTTCGCCGAGCAGTTCACCGGGGTCTGCCTCGCGGCGTCCGAACGCAGCCCATTGCGGGTCGGGCTTGCCGGTTGTCGAGAGCGAAACGCCCCAGAGCGGCCTGAATCCGCTGGTTGCAATTGAGAGTCGCATGTCCCCGACATATACACGATCGTCGCCACGATCTTTCGGGTCGACCGCGACGAAGCCGGACGCAAACGCATCGAGACCAGAGATCACCTCTCGCACGCGCGTCTCGATCGGATGGGGCAGGTCAGATTCTGCGAGCACCCGGAGCGACTCACCCTGCCGCGCGGTCGCGGGCCGGAATGGCGGTATGCGAATCGCGTCGGCATACATGACTCCGTCTGCAATATAAAGCGACCGAAATACGACAACGTTGCCGAGCGTGGGCATGACTCTTCCGCGTTCAATCGTGTGCTCGCGTTTCTCAGCGATTACCTGCTGCAGGTTCACTCCGCGCGCGTGCTGCACAAAACCGAACGTCATATACAGGCAGGCGAGGACGAACCCTGCTCGCGATGTGGACGGCCCAGCGCGAACCAGTGCGACCAACAGGATCAGCAGAAGAAGCCCTGTAAAGATCGGGTCGATGATGCTCATCGAATCCCAGGCCGTCCGCTCGCTGATAAACGGCCAGAACAAGTGCGTTCCGTAACTGGTCATGTTGTCGAGCAGGCCGTGCGTCGCGCATCCGGCAATCGACGCAATCAGAACCGTGCCGAAGTGTCGTCGTCCGAGCGATGCGATCAAAAAGGGAGTCGCAGCGATCAACCCACCAATCGGGATGAAGACAAGCGAATGTGTGAGATGGCGGTGAAACTCGAATGGAAGTGCGGGATCAGCGAGCGGCTTGAGCAGAAAGTCGAAGTCGGGCAACGCCCCGCCGAGGGCGCCGGCCAGCATGGCCAGTCGGCCGAGGCCGCCGTTATCACGTGACTTCCCGGCGACCGCGTGGCCAGCCACTGCCCCGAGCAAATTCTGTGTGATGAAGTCCATCGATGGCTCACTTTGCTGCCAGGATGATGCGGATGCGAGCCGAGCCTCACATAAGCAGCCTGAAGACGATTTGTACTGCCGCCAGCGCCACCACGCCGGCCAGCAGGTCGTCGAGCACAACCCCCCAGCCGCCAGACACGCGCTGCACCTGAGCGATTGGCGGGGGCTTTGTGATATCCATGACTCGAAAGGCGACGAACGCTGCCGCAGCCAGCATGAGGTTCCAGCCCATGGCACTGGGCTCATCGGCACTCCGCCATGGAAGCCAGAGCAATACGATCGCCTGGCCGGCCACCTCATCTGCCACGATCTGCGGGGCGTCTTTCCTTCCAAAATGCCGCTCCCCGATCGAAGCCAGACCGACACACAGCAACGTGAACACAACTGCCAGCGCAATCATGACTCCAGTGATGATGACAGTTGACAGGTTCATTGTGGCCATCGCTGCTGCAAGTACCACTGGCGGCAACGATCCCCACGTCCCGGGGCCGGGTCGCAGCAGGCCCAGGCCCCCGACTGTCAGAAGCGCGATCGCGCCGGGCCGCACATCTGCAGTTGCATGATCGTTGTCAGCCATCACGCACTCGCCTCCGCCTCGAGCAGCGCCCTGCGGGCCCCGAAGATGTACGGCAGGCCTGACCATGCAGTGACGATCACGGTTGCGTACACCAGCACGTGGCAGGTCCACATCGCCCACGGGGTGCTGCCGGTTTCAAAGCCGACAACAAGCACGAGCACGATCGGGATAATAATGCTCTGCAGAATCATCTTCGCTTTCCCTGAAAGCATCGATCCGAACTTCACGCCGCGCGATTCGACGACACTGCGGATGCCCGTGACGAACAACTCCCGAGCGAAGATCACAACGACCATCCACGGGTAAATGCCCGTTGCCATGGTGAAGAAGTTGCCCTGCTCCACCCAGTCGGGCACGACAAACCTTGGACCGGCGAGGTAGATGAACGCCCCGAGGATGAGCACCTTGTCGCAGAACGGATCCATCACGCGCCCGAACGTGCTGATGACATCCCATCGTCGCGCGAGGTAGCCATCGAGCGCATCGGTGATGGCCGCGAGGATGAACATCCCCAGAGCAATCCACACCCAGGTCGTGTTCTCATCCGGGTAGCGATACACATTGAGCGATGCGAAGAACCCCGCAGCGAGCAGCAGACGCAGAATCGTCAGTTGGTTGGGCAGGCGTTGTCGCATCGCGTCGGTGAGCATGGTGCAGACATGGTACGTCGTCGTGGCGATTTGTGCCCGCGACAGACCGGTTCCCTATCATGTTACAACGTCAAAAATTGGGAGACCTCCGCATGACGACAGTCGATCGAACACTCCCAGCAGCGTCGGCTGCACTTGCCGGCCCGTTCATCATGTTTCTCAGTGCCGCGATCTTCGGATACTTCGGCTTCGCGTCATCATGGGTTCATAAGATGACGACGGACGACCCGCCCCAACTGCTCATCATGGTGGCGGTGCTCGAATGGACACTCAAAACATCAGCCATCGGTTTCCTTATCGCGGGCCTGATCACAACGCAACGCACGGTAGAAGGCAACCTTCTGTACAGCGCGATCGGTGTAGTCGGAGCGGCGTTGTTTATTGCCGTCGCAATCTGGGATTTTTCAAGCGTGTATTTCAGCGGCATCGCGCCGATTCTGCTTCTGATTTTCGCTGCGTGGAATGGTTACGGTGCGTGGACTGGTTTGCAGGGTGCCATAGCATCACGCGCAATGATGCGGCCAGACCCAATGTCGCAACAGTTCGATCCACCGACGGGATCAGTATGATCAAACGCATCATCATCATCATCTTTCTTCTCGGGCTTGTCGCCACCGGTATTGTCGTCTGGCAGATCATCACGCCGGAGGGCAAGCGCATCGGCGTGCTGCGCGGCATCATCGGCTCCACACAGCTTCAACTAGAACAATGGATCGGCACGCAACTCAAGGCAATCGCCAATGACTACCTCAAGCCCGAACTGCACTTCACGCAGATTCGGTACGAAGCGCCCGGCACCGTGTTCCTGCATGATGTGACGCTCGTATCAGAAGCTGAAACACTGCTCGCGCTGGACAGACTCACTGTGACGCTCGCGGAAATTCCCAGGGTCGGCAGGCCGATCGTGATTGAAACGATCACACTTGATGCGCCGACGCTGCGGTTCCTTCAGCGCGAAGATGGCCTGCTCGGCTGGGAGGATCTCGTCGAAGGCGGCGCGGGTGAAGTCAAACCCGATGGCGGCTCCACCCGCCTGAGCGATGTGTTTGCCATCAATCGCATTCTCATCAACGATGCTTCCATCGCATACAAACATGCGGAGAAACCGCCCATGCGGCTTGATGGCATCTCGCTTGATCTGCAATCCGACGGCGAGCGCGATGATGGCGGCTGGCACAGCATCTCAACCGAACTCGAGCGCGACCACCTGCTTGATATGGACATCGAAGGTCGTGTAAACCTCGACAGCTTCACGCTCGATCTCGAATCAGTCATGCTGCGTGCCGGCATTGATGAAGATTCGTATCAGCTCTTCCCGCCGAACCTGCAGACTTTTCTTGCTGAGCACAAGGTGCGCGGCGTTCTTGAAATCGGGCTCGACGGACAGATTACCCTGAGCGATATCCCGAACTCGACGATGTCGCTGCATGCAAGCCTGTTGAACGCATTCGCAACGTCCGGCGAGTACACGATGCCGATCCAGTCGTTCGATCTCAGCGTCGCGATGAGCAGCGGCATTGTGACGATTGACCAGTGCGTTCTGGCTGCGCTTGGTGGAACTGCCTCGGCAGACGCAACAGTCGATCTCGCGCCGGAGGGCGCATTTGAAATTAACATGGACGCCATGGGCATGCGCATCGAGGAGGCCCTGACAACGCGCATCGGTTCAACGGGTAACCCGAAGTTTGCTGGCCGAGTCGATATGCGCGGCGCGTTTGGTGGCGCGACGCGGCAACCCATCGAATCTGTCTTCGGCCAGGGATTGCTCGCGGCGCGCGAAGGCCGCTTCGGCGATCTGCCCGTCATCGGCAACATCATCCGCGTTGTTGCAGGTCTCAAACCGGGCGCGAGGTACAGCGATCAACTTACCACAAACTTCACAATCCGCGAGAAGCAACTGCGCCTGCGCGACATCGATCTGCGCAGCACCGCCGTTGCAGCACGCGGGCAGGGCGAGATCAACTTCGACCGCACCATCAACCTGCGCCTCAATGCCGGCCCGCTCGAATCAGTAGAGAACAAGCTCGGCAAGATCGGCAAAGTCATCGGCCGCATCACCGACAAACTGGTCACCTATCAGGTGCGCGGCACGCTCGCCAAGCCCACGGTTGAAGTCAAACCACTCGGCTTCGGCGTCATCAGCGACTGATCCATCAGCCACCGTCGACCTACACTGCATCTATGTCATCGGCACTGCGTCTGCTCATCGTGGCTGACCAATCGCACGAGCAGGTCATCAGCCGCCTGCTCGATCAGCTGCCCATTGACACATGCTGGCTTTCCTCGCCCGATCAGGCAGCGCTCGCTGCGCTCGAAGATGCGCTTGGCCTGCCGACGATTGCAGATGTGCGCGCAGCAGGCGCGCGCGATGATCTCGATGCGGTGTGCATCATGTCGCGTCAGCCGCTGCTCGATGACGAGTGGGCGTCGCTGCGTCGTGCATCGCGCCCGACGTTCGTTACCGAGGCGATTCACGTTGCATCGCTCGATGATTCGGATGTGCGCTTCGCGCCGCGTTACTGCAGCTCCGATGCGCTGCGCCAGGTGCGGCAGACGATCGAAGAGTTCGGCGAGCCGCGCGCAATCAACATGGTGATGCTCAGCGATCCCACTGCCGGCTCCATCGGCGCGCGCCTGTACGATGCGCTCGATGCAATCGTGCACATCGCGGGCAGTCCGATCGAGTCGATCCACGGCAGATTCAACGGTACTGTGCGCGGCTCACTGCCCGATTCTCCGACCGCGGTCGACGGCCGCATCACGGCCACATTCCGACTCGAATCAGGCATCATCGGCAATCTGTTCGTGTCCAATGTCAACGGGCCCTGGACACGCGGTTGCCTTCTCATGTGTGATGAAGGCATCATCACAGCCGACGATCACACTTCACGCTGGCAGCCGCGCGAACACGACACGTGCGAACTGCAGCAGCCGACGAATCCGAGCACGATCGATGAACATCTCGCCGATCGGATGCTTGCCCTTCTTGATGATCAGCCGGCCGAGCCGCCGCCGCATCGGCGTGATATCTTCGCCGCGTGGCTGGCGTGCTGGCTCAGTTGCAGAACCGGCCAGGTCGAATATGCCGCAAGCATGCCAGTCGGCTGAGTTGATCGTATCATGTCGATGCGGGCAGACGGCCGCCATCCGGTGAGGGATGGAGGAAAGTCCGAACACCGCAGGACACGGTGGTGGGTAACGCCCACCGGCCCGAGGTTGTCGGG
>CAZVXI010000177.1:0-6415 GCA_964631295.1 uncultured Isosphaeraceae bacterium | reverse complement strand
AAAGCTCAACGCATCTCTTCGGCAGATTAGTCCCGCGCTGTACCCGGATGCCACTCGCATCGAATGGGAGAACGTGTACGGCCGTCTCGGCAACCTCACGTGGCTGTGGGTCTTCTACGCACTTGCGATGATCCCGCTTCTGCTGGGTGTTGTCTTCCGCTGGCCGGGCGCGTTCTGGACGGGGTTCGGCATGTTTCTGTTTGCGTTTGCGCTGCAAACCGGCGCGATCATTCTGCGATGGTACGTGTCGGGGCGATGGCCGAACTCAAATATGTTCGAGGCGGTGACGACGGCCGCATGGTTCGGCGGGTGCGGGGCGATTGTGCTCGAAGCGTTTGTGCTGCGCACGCCGATGCGTGGCCTGTTCATGCTGTGCAGCGCGGTTGCATCGATGGTCGCGCTGATGTGTGCGCACTTCATGCCGCTCTCGCTGGATGCGAACGTCAGCAACATGATGCCGGTGCTGCACGATGTCTGGCTGTACATTCACACAAACGTGATCATCTTCAGTTACTGCCTGATCTTCATGGCAGCCGTGACAGGCGGGCTCTATGTTGCCTACCGTGCGTTGCGCAAGGTGCGAGGCCAGCAGGGCGCACACGAGTTTGCGCGGGTTGGCGGGGCCGCATCACTGCTGATGGTCGGGCCGGATGGCCACTCCTATATCGACAAACCTCGCACGACGCTCGGCCAGGTACTCGATGGCACGACGATGGTCCTGATGGAGATGAGCTTCGTCCTGCTGTGGGCAGGCATCGCGATGGGCGCGATCTGGGCTGATCATTCGTGGGGCAGGCCGTGGGGATGGGATCCGAAGGAAGTGTTCGCGCTCAACACCTTCATTGTTTTCGTCGTGCTCATACACACGCGGATGAAGGTACGAGACAAGGGGCTGTGGACAGCGATCATCGCGATCATCGGTGCTGCGGTGATGCTCTTCAACTGGATTGCCATCAACTTCGTGATTGTCGGCCTGCACAGCTACGCCTGATCAGGCCACGCTGTCTTTCCCGCACTCCGGGCAGGTGGCGCCTGCGGGAAGGCCTGTCAACAGGTAGCCACACATTGCACAGCGGTTCCTCTGTTTGCGGAAGCATGCACGAACTGCGCGCACGCGGGACATGACTGCGAGCCAGATGCACGCAAAAATCAACATGTTTGCAATGAACCCGGGCCAGATCGGGATCTTCGGTGAGCTTTCCTCACGCCATACGCCGAGATCGTCCGTGGCTGGCGGTCCGTACCACGCGTTGCCGGGCGGCAGGAACATCGCAAGCCATGAGATGCCAACCGTGAGTACGAACCCGACCAGCAATGCGATGATGATCCGACGAACAGGCATACAGCCTCCCGCTTACAGTGTCCTGCCTGCTGTCATTGTCGCCACAATCACAGCAAACGCGAGGCCTGTTCGATCAAAATCAGCTCTGGCCGACGATGCTGCGATAGTGGGCAAGAGCACCTTCGAGGCCCTCGTCCAAAGGGACGATCGGTTCATACCCGATAAGGTCACGGGCGCGATCGATGGATGCGAGCGAATGTTTCACATCGCCGGTGCGTGCTGGTTCAAACTGAGGCGTCGCATCAACTTCGTAGATCTCACACATGCGTTGGAGCAGGTTGAGCAGTGAGATCGCACCGCCGCATGCGATATTCATCGGTTGGCCGCGCAGCATGTTGTCGGTTGCTCCGGCAAGCAGGTTGGCATGGACGGCGTTGCGCACGTGTGTGAAGTCGCGAGTCTGTTCACCATCGCCGAAGATCACCGGTTGCTCTCCACCGAGCAGTGCATCTGCCCAGAGCGGGATGACTGCTGCGTAGGGCGAATCGGGCCGCTGCCGCGGGCCGAAGATGTTGAAGTACCGGAGCGATGCAGCGCGTATGCCGTAGCTGTGTGCGTAGGCCTGAATCAATGCCTCTCCGGCAAGTTTCGAGGCAGCGTACGGCGAGCGCGGGTCGTTCGGCAGCGTCTCAAGTTTTGGAGAAACTGCCTGATCTCCATAGGCGCTGCTGGAAGAGGCATAGACGACGCGCACATCATCATCTGCCACGGCCCGCGCGCATTCCAGCACGCGCGTTGTCCCGAGCGTGTTCACGCGAACGAACAGTTCCGGCTCTTCCACGCTGCGTGGCACCGAACTCATCGCAGCCTGGTGAAAGATGACAGACACATCTTCGACTGCTTCGGACATCGCATCCGCTTCGAGGATTGAGTCTTCAAGGAACGACAGGCGATCATGCCAGGGCGCGATGTTGTTGAACAGGCCGTTGGAGAGGTCGTCGATGACAACGACTTCTGCATTCATGTCGACAAGCGCATGCACGAGGTGCGAGCCGATGAAACCTGCGCCGCCTGTCACACACACGCGACGCTTCGCATAGAACCGAGCAAGGTCGGCGTCGGTGGTCATGATGACGATGCATCCGGCTCGGACGCCACGGCAGTGTCATCAGGCGCGACCATTGGGTAGTTGGCCTGAGGCCGCTCGACGCGAATGCGCCAGAGGCGTGTGCTTTCGATCTTCCAGCCGTCGATCAGATGATTCTTGAAGTAGAGCGTCACGAGTTCGTGGAGGCCGTCCGATCGCGGGTAGACAAGGTCGACCTGCGCTTCCGGGCCGCGCGTGCGAATCTCCTGCACGGTGTAGGCGTTTTCATCGTTGTCGGTCATTGGTCGGCCACGACCGATCTTCCGCAGGACGATGTTGTAGACGTTGGGCGTGACACCTTCGGGCAGGTTAATGACGACTTCATCTGCGGCCATGTATCGATCGTGGGCGAAGGTGATCGCCTTGGCCATGAGCGTGGGAACAGGCTCGTAGGCCGGGCGGGCGAGGCCCTCGGTATGTTCGACAGGCGGGTAGGTTGCCCACGGTGCGCAGCCGGCCAGCAGCACGCCGATGCAGACCATCGACACGGCAAGTGGGGCCAGAAACGAGCGGTTTGTACGGCTTCTCATGCGATATGCCTCCGTGCCTTCCGGAGGCATGATAGGTTGCCATGCGTCCGACGCCCGACAACCGGCGAACTCTGCACAGCTTGCGAAGGGGCCGGGCTGAATAGGATGTTCTGATGCACACCAAGCGGATTGTCGTGGGAATCAGCGGAGCGAGCGGGGCTGCGTACGCGCTTCGGGTGCTCGATTTGCTCACCGAAGCTGATGTGGAGACTCATTTGGTCGTCACGAAGTACGGCCGGCGGCTGCTGTTCGATGAACTCGACATCCGAAGACTCGATGCAGAACAGTTGACGAATGGCCGTGGCAATCGCCTGACGATTCACAGCGAGAATGACGTCGGCGCGACGATTGCCTCGGGCTCGTTCCTGCACGATGGGATGGTCGTGGTGCCGGCATCAAGCAACACGATGGGCGCGATTGCTGCGGGGATCTCTGAGAATCTGCTCCAGCGTGCAGCATCAGTGACTCTCAAAGAACGGCGGACACTCGTGCTCGCGTATCGCGAATCGCCTGCGGGGCACATCGACCTGACGAACATGCTCAAGTTGAGCGAGGCAGGCGCGATCATCGCCCCGCTGGCGCCGGGCTTCTATCTGCTGCCCAAGTCAGTGGATGACCTCGTCGATTTCATGGCGGGGAAACTGCTTGATCTTGTCGGCGTGCAGCACACGCTCAATACCCGCTGGGATGAACATCTCGCCCAGCAGCGCGAGCCTGAGTGAAGCGTCACAACTGCGTCAGTGATTCGAGCCCGGTGAGTCCGATGGGTTCTTTGGTGAAGAACGGCTCAGCGTACTCCACGCCGATGCGACTGCCGAAGTAGTGGTTTGCAGAGAGAACCCACTCAACGACGCGGCGGTTCTTCTCGGGCTTCACGAACTGTGTCTCGTACGCAACGATTGCCTCCCGTTTGACATCTGTGTAGCCGGTGATGTCGATGAGGAAACTCGGGTCGGCGACCCATCGCAGGTGGCTCGCGTAGTAGTAGAACAGCCACTTGGGGTAGATCGGCTCGCCGGGAAGATCAGTCTTGGTGAGTTTGGAGTCGAAGCGGGCATCCTCGACGATGCGCGTCGTTGCGATGTGATCCGGGTGGGCATCCTGGAAGAAGGGTGTGAAGATGATGTCTGCCTGCCATCGGCGGATAACGCCTGCCACCTGATGCCGAGCCTGAATCGTGTGCTCGACGGTGCGGTTGGGCAGGCCGATCATCTCGCGTTCCACACCGAGCAGTTCTGCTGCTTTGGCCGCTTCTTGTGCGCGCGTCTCGGGATCGCCGAACGGCGTGGGCTCGCCGTTGGTCATGTCGAGCAGCAGCACACGGTGCCCCTGCTCGTGCAGTCGGGCGGTCGTGCCGCCCATGCCGATCTCCTGATCATCGGGATGTGGTCCGACGACAATGATGTTGGCCATGCTGTTCTCAGTTCAGGTCAGAGTCGGATATGCAGCCGGCCCGAGCAGACGTGCCGGCGGAAAGGTGGTGTCGGCAGGACGCGAGCGCGCCTCGCCGGCGAGCCGGGACATCATTGGGCGCTCGGTCGAGCGTGGCGATGGGTGATCACATGATTTGCAGGCTGATGGAAGTATGCCTTCCTGAGGCTCGCCGGTGTGAGCGCGCGGTCATGTCGACTGCAGTGTAGAATCGTCGGATGAGCACGCGCATCGGCATCGTCTTTGACTTTGATGACACGCTCGCGCCCGATTCGACGAGCGGGTTTCTCGAGTCGATTGGCGTGGATGCTGATCATTTCTGGTCGCAGCGCGTGCATCCGCTTGTCGCGGAAGACTGGGATCCGATCCCGGCGTATCTGCATGTACTGCTCGAAGAGTCTCAGTCGCGCGAGGCAGGCAGCCGCATCACCCGCGACAGCATGAGAGCCTGGGGTGAGCGGATCGAGTTGTTCCCGGGTGTGTCGCAGTTGTTTGGTTCGCTGCGCGGTGCTGCTCACATGATCGATCCGGCAATCAATGTCGAGTTCTATCTGATCAGCAGCGGGCTGGGCGACGTACTGCGTGCGTGCCCGATTGCCCATGAGTTTCATGACATCTGGGCCTGTGAGTTTGCAACCAACGCGCGAGAGGAGATCGTCTTCCCGAAGAACATCGTCAGTTTCACCGAAAAGACTCGCTTCATGTACAAGGTGAGCAAGGGTCAGATCGGTCCTTCAGCGCGCGGCAATCCGTTTGCGGTCAATGAGCGGGTGCGTACGTTCCGCATCCCATTCAGCCAGATGATCTTCGTTGGCGACGGCCACACCGATGTGCCCTGCTTTGCGCTGCTGAAGAGTTACGGTGGCACGCCGCTTGGCGTGTATCGTCCGATGAGTGCCGAGCATCGCAGCAGAGCGTGGTCGTTCGTGAAGAACAACCGCGTGGCGGGCTTGTACCAGGCGCGGTTCGAGCCCGAGTCGGACCTGCATCACGCGATGCTTGCGGCGGTCGAGGATACGGCTCGGCGCATTGCAACTGCGGCCACGGTGTGAGTGGCTCTCACAACGCGACGCGACGCGACGCGACTGACCGGCCGGGATACGCCCGACTCAGCGTCAGCCGCCTCGGTCGCAGGATTTTTGAGCCTTGTTGACATGTGCCGATTGGATGGTGGCAAATCTGCTGGAATGATGCGACCAGTGCGCGGGCAGGTCCGAATAATCGTGCAGGTCGGTCCAATGGCGGGACCACTGCCGTGCGCGAGCTTTGCCCAGATAGACCGGTTGCCGGAATCTGCTCAGTCGATCAAGTTGCCGAGTTCGCGGGTTGGGCGTGTGGGTTCCCGGCCGATTTGGGCCGATGAATAATGATGGCTGACAACCCGGACTGGTCGGGAATATTGGCCGCGCGACGGAGGTTGATCACGTATCGAGCAGGTGCCCCATGCCCAGTTCACCAACACTCACACCCGAGCAGACGCAACGCGAGCCCGTTGGGCTGTTGAGCCTTCCGCCGATGATGTTCGAGAACGCCTACGTGTGGACGGTGTTCTTTTCAGCGATGGATGTCATACTCACGTGGATGATCATCTTCTGGTTTGAAGGTGAGGAGATCAACGGCATCGCCGCCGGCGTGATCGAACATTGGGGCATGGCTGGCGCGACAGTCTTCAAGTTCTGCCTCATTCTGCTGACGATCATCATCTGTGAGATTGTGGCACGTGCACGGTACTCGTCGGGTGTCTTTCTATCGCGCGTGATGATTGCGATCTCAGCATTCCCGGTTGTATGGTCGCTCTCGCTGCTCGCGCTGAACCAGGATGTGATCAATCCGCCGCTCGTCACCCCGGATGGCTCGCATCTGTTGGGCGTGCTTCTGACGCCCGGCCTGCTCGGCTGAGGCGCGGCAAGCGCCAGACGATCACTTCGGCACGATAACCGGCTGCATACCAAGTGCGCGTCGAAGGTCGATCAGTTGCCCGGCATGAGTGCCGTTGTGGAAGCACACACGCGCGACGAGCGACCA
>CAZVXI010000176.1:3041-6418 GCA_964631295.1 uncultured Isosphaeraceae bacterium | reverse complement strand
ATATTGCCAGGTTGATCGAAGCGTATGACAACTACATCAACACGGTGCTCGTGCCGCTGCTTGAGTATGAAATCGGCACTGCCCGGGTCACGCGCGAGTATCGCGATTTTATTGATGAGCGCATTCTGTGGATTCAAAGTACACGACCGATCGGGGCGGCAGACGTTGAAGGTGTGCGCGATGCGGTGGCGTGGTTCACAAGTGGCCGCCTCTGGCACGAGCTTGTCGCAGCGACATGGAGCCATATAGTGCGCCAACCAGCGCTGCCCATCATCGCCTTGTTTGTATTTGTGGCCCTGCTGGCGACACGGCGGAAAATGACGGCGTTCATCGGCCGGGCATCTGAGCGGGCGGGGCGCATCACGACGAATTTTGTGGGCGATACGCTGACAGTCACAACACTGACGGTGCTGCTTGCGGGCACGTGGCCGCTGCTGATTCTGATCGTGGCGGTGAAGGTGGATGATGTGATCGGCGAGGTGTCGTTTGCCGAGAACATCGCCAACGGGCTGACACGTCTGGCGATGACGGCGTTTGCACTCATGATGTTGCGGCAGATATTCAGGCCAAATGGACTGGCAGACGCGCACTTCCGCTGGAGGAATACGACGATTCAGTTGCTGCGCAAACACCTGCGATGGCTGATTCCGCTGGCGCTGCCGCTGGCGTTCCTGACGGGACTGACGGCGAGCGCGGAGGCAGTGGCGTACCGCAACTCCATCGGGCGCGTCGGGTTCATCATCGGCGCGGTGGTGATTGCTGCGTTCACATACTTTGTGATGCATCCGCAAACGGGTGTGCCCGGCAGATATCTCAGTGAGCACTCGCAGGGCTGGCTTTCTCGGCTGCGCTGGCTGTGGTTCCCGCTGATTGTGGTGATCCCGATCGCGCTGGCGGTGGCGAGCGGCCTGGGCTACATGTACACGGCGCTGGAGCTGCGAGAGCGGGTGTTCTGGACGGTTGACTTGATATTGATCGTCGTGATCATCAACGCACTGCTCGTGCGCTGGATTTACCTCACCGAGCGGCGGCTCGCGTATGAACAGTCGCGCAAGCGGCGAACGGCCACGCTCAATGCGATGCGTGAGAAAGCGAAGAAGGAAGGCGCCGCCGAGCCGGCAAAGACCAGTGAATACGAGGCGAAGAAGGCCGAACTCGATGAACAAGAGCAGGCCGACCAGACACTGGCGCTGGATGTAAGCGCGATCTCAACGCAGACGCGGCAGTTGCTGCGCACCGTCGTGACGTTCGTGCTCATCATCGGTGTGGCGCTGATCTGGGCAAATATCTTCCCCGCGCTGAGCATCCTGCGCGAAGTTGAACTATGGCAGGTGACGACGACGATCACCGCAGAGGGTAACTCGCAGCCGGTGGAAACTCGGACACCGATCACGCTGCGGGAGATCATGGTGGCATTTCTGATATTGCTCGTGACGATCGTCGTCACACGCAATATTCCGGGCCTGCTTGAGATCGTGGTGCTGCAGAAGCTGCCATTCTCCGCAGGCGGGCGCTACGCGATTCGAACGATCACGCAGTACATCCTCGGGATTATCGGGATCATCGTGGCGTTCCAGGCAATTGGTATCGGGTGGTCGAATGTGCAGTTCCTCGCGGCTGCTGTGACGGTCGGGCTTGGCTTCGGCCTGCAGGAGATTTTCGCGAACTTTGTGTCAGGGATCATCATTCTCTTCGAACGCCCGGTGCGCGTTGGCGACACGATTACCGTCGGCAACATCTCAGGCACAGTGGCGCGCATTCGCATGCGCGCAACGACCATCGTTGACTGGGACCGCAAGGAACTGATCATCCCGAACAAGGAGTTTGTAACTGGACAGATCGTGAACTGGTCGCTCTCGGATACGGTGCTGCGAGTGATTATTCCTGTCGGTGTGTCTTACGGTGGTAATACGGATCTGGCGCGCGATCTCCTGCTTGATGTGGCGAACAAGAATCAGCACGTGCTGCGCGATCCTCCGCCGCGTGCGCTGTTCCTGGGCTTCGGCGACAGTACGCTGAACTTCGAACTGCGCATCTTCATCGGGCACCCGGAGGTCTGGCTGACGACGCGCGATGAACTGCATCACGCGATCATCAAGCGGTTCCGCGAGCATGATGTTGAGATTGCCTTCCCGCAGCGCGATCTGCACATTCGTTCGGTAGCGCCAGAGATTCAGATGATCCCTCGATCAGACGCGCCGCGCGCGTGATGCAACTGCAGCGCGTCGTCCCCTTCGCGTGCAGAGCAAAGCCGGGACAATGGCTGCGATCGACATGGGCGTTGGAATCTGTGTCGTCGGCACGGATGGCGGGATGGAATCGAACTCATCCGTGAAGCCGTTATACCAGCCATCGAGCGAGCCGTCAGCAAGCTCGCGGCCGTCGATCCCGATCGGAGATGAAGTCCATTCAATCCCGGGGTCGATGACTTCGCCGAGCGTGAAGCTCCAGAAGTTGTCTGGGTTGCCAACATCGCCATCGAATGAGAAGTTGTTAACGAACGAGCCGAAGTCGCTGCTGGAAATGTCAGCATCGAGCAGCGTCGCCGCATCGATGGCGTTGAGCATGTCGGTACTTGTGAGCGGGTCCGTGGGTGCCATTGACGTATCCCATTGAAATGCAAAAGCCCATGAGTCGCCGCCTGTCTCTGCGAAATCGATGATAACATACGAAGTATTCGCCCCCGCACCGACCGTAGCGGTCACATCCAGAATAGTATTGTTTTCCGAATCGATGATCAGATCGCCCCGCACCGGCGCTGCGCAAACCACAAGCGCAGCAACAGCAAGCAGTGTTCCGTATCGCAACATATCAAACTCCAATCCATGCCCCGCAAAGCGCGTGCGAGGAGACCCACTGATGATCACAACGACGCTCTCGCAATGATCAGTGGGAACACGGCCGTGGGTCCAGGTGGCGTGCACCGCTGACCGCCCATTACGCGAGGGCGCCAACACTGTGAAACTGGCAGGTCTTCCGGCTTATGGCTCTTGCGTTCGGCGGCCTTCCCAACTGATTTAGCATCAGTCAGTGGCGAATGCCGAACGCGCTGGTGATCACATGAATGGATCACCAGTACCAATTACGGCGGCGCGTCCGCGGTGGAATCGAATGCCGGCAGCATTCTCACCACACTTCCCGTTTTCACTCGTTGAGGCCGAGGCCTCTCAGAGCACCAGTTTCATGAATCAGTATAGGGATGTTCAATCATCGTGCAAGCGCGTTGAGGATTCACAGCAGGCGCAACGACCGTAGTCGACCATGCCGATCGCACTGCCCGGCTGCTGCGTCAGCGATAGAACACGCGCTTGAGCGCAGCACCGGCAACCTGAACCGTCACCGCCACGCGCTTTGCATCGTTGGGTGCGGCCAACTCA
>CAZVXI010000176.1:0-2941 GCA_964631295.1 uncultured Isosphaeraceae bacterium | reverse complement strand
GCTCGATCGTCGTCTCAGCGCCATCGTAGCGCACGATGCCCCGATCATGGATCAGTTCTCCTTCGACGGGGACTGCCGATGACGGAGCAGTGATGGCTGCGAGCAGGAAGACAATGCCTGCCGTAACACAGCACGCACCAAGTAGCGCCAGCACACGTTTCATGTTGTATTCCTCCGCCAGAGCAGACCGAGCGCCCCGAACATAATCAACGTCGCGCCCGTACCAGCCAGAACCCACGGTGATTGAAAGAATGAACGACTCGGTCGTCCGAGTTCTTCTTCGCTTGGAACGACAGGCAAACGGACTTGGAGATCTTCCAGCGTCGCAAGAACGGACTCGTCCAACACGTGCTCAATCGGCTGTTGGAGTTCGTATTGAACGCCATTATAACCGAGTTGGTTCGTCCCTATTCGATACGTCAATCCGAGGCGCTCATCAGTCACAATGTCGCCATCGCGGGGCATCAAGCCTTCCGTCAGCTTGGGCACTGTTGCTGAATCATTTATCGCTACAAGGCTTTCCAGCACCCACCGTCCTGACAACGGTTCTCGATCTCGCCAGAAGTGCCTGACATCGGGATGGTCCATCGAGTCCGGGCCTGCTCTTGTCTCCATAATGGCCTCAACTGGGGTGTCAATCCCACCGAACGATTCGCATCGGAGGACGCGCGCATCGTGTCTGAGCAGAACCCGTTGCTCGAACGGCCTGTCAGCAGGCAACACCGCTTGCTCGTAGGCAATCGATTCGATCCGCAAGCCCTTTCCGTGCCTCGTCAACCGCAGCCGAAATCGATCCATCTCCGGATCAAAGGCGAAACCGACAACCTCAATCTCCCTCGTGGACGAGACAACATCCAGAACTTGCCCGGACTGGATACACTTGTTGAGCAAAGCGGGATTGCCCGGATTTCGGTACACGCTGTCAGCGAGCAGATCCCAGATCAAGTTGACACGCCCTGGAATCCGCGCCTCCTTGCTGGACAGTGTTACAAACTCGCCTTCGCGCAGGCACAGAACACCATCCTCCCAGCAGATCGACCTCACTTCGCCCGCCAGGCTGACATCAGCAGCGAACGCGTCGGATGTCGTCCATAGTGCGACGTCGCGGACGACTGTTTCATCACTCCAATCTGCGCCATCGATGTGACCGGTCCGTCGCCATACCCTCCACGCCGCATGAATGTCACCGCGATCACCCAATGCGACAAGGTATTCGTTTACCTCCGCAACGGAGATTGTATCCTGGCCGCAGGCGATCTTGGTCGATCCGATCACGGCCAGTACTACGGCACTGAGCGGAACGCAGAAGCTAGGTTTCATTGGGTTGAACCGCATACAGTTCGCGAACATGACGTGTTCGAGTATCCCATGCACACACCACCCATACAGGTTCCAGTGACATCGGCTCCACAGTCATCACGCCAGGTTGTTTTTCCACACGGCTGGAACGCTCCTGCCAGAACAGTTGCGGTCCAACATTGCAGTTGGCTAGAAACGTTCTCATCGCAAAGGTCGTGCGACCTCGCCGCATCGCACCAGAGAGTACCGCCAATAGAGCCCGATCCGCACGGTGCTCCAGCTGCCCCACAGTTGGGGTTGCAGACTGCCCCACCTCCGGCAACACAATCCACATACCCGCTTGACGTCCAACATGGAGGACCAATCTGTGCATACGCACTTCCCAGCCCAATCAATGCTGATCCTGCAAGAACTATGATCGACGACACAAATGTCAAGTTCATTGCCGACTCCTTAATGAACAGAACCTTTCGACTGCACTTCGAAACTCAGAACTATCCAGAATGTAGCCCACATTCTTGTTCGCCCGACGCTGGGCTGTGAGAGATTCCGCCACCAGACGCCCGAAACTCGCATCATCGCCGACCATCTGTCGCATCGTGTCTTGCATCTGCAAGCCGCGCTCGATACGCTGCAACTGAATATTGCACAGTTTGTCGGAGTACAGACCTGACGCCTCCATGAGAGCGAACGGATCCTCACTACTCGCGTAGTGACGAATCGCTGAAAACACTGCCTGCCTCAACGATTCATGACGGGCGCGAGCGTATTCATCAGCTGTGACCCTGAATACATCCTGCTGGGCATCCGGAATCATCCCCTGCGCCACCACCAATCCAACCAGAGTCGGCGTCATTTCAACTCCGACAGTGTCGGGTAATGCAACACGCCAGAACGCCTCTTCAACTTCTCGGGCCTGAGTCATCGCATCACCGTTCAGGTGCTGCACAACTTGCGTGATGTACGCTTCCATTATGCGATACTGTGAGAGCCACATATCACGCGACTGCTTGAACAATCGCTCGAACTGCTGCTCATCACCGTCACGAATGACTCTCGCAGACTTCAGCCGTCTGACTGCCTGATTCAACCGATCGGTCTGAACACGTACATCAAATGCCTCGGAGAACTCCGCGGTGGCCGTATTGATCGACGCCGCAACGTCATCAGGTAAGATCAGTTCCGACACACGATCCTCAACAATCTCAACCGGGTCTGGCAACCGGAGAAAGTCCTGCGCCTTGACCCGTTCATAATCCAGATTCAACGCCGTATCACGGACAGCAGCACGCCATGCCGAAAGCCATTGCTCGCGCTGCTCATTGGCTATGGCTGCATCAACCGTCGTGAACAGTTCATCCATCGCATGCCTCGCCATGACATCCGTCGATGCGATCACTTCGATCTTTGCTTCACTGATCATCGCCTCCAACTCAAGTCGACGCTGGTTCGGCTGCGGCCGATCGCGGCTGTCGCGATTACCCGCATTCACATCCCGGATCCATTTCTGAGTCGCTTTCGCTTCCTGTCTACGGATTCGTTCGTGTTCATCAATCAAATCGGTGTCGATCCGCAGCAAGGCTCGAGCGTCAATCTCGCGCAGCCGTTCGCGATACTTTGCGAACTGGGCGCGAAGATACTT
>CAZVXI010000175.1:0-6441 GCA_964631295.1 uncultured Isosphaeraceae bacterium | reverse complement strand
TTTGCGAAGGTCCATGCGAGTCATCCCAAGATTTCAGCCACACATCGTGTGGCCGTCATCCGAGGATGACGCATTGTCCGAGGATGTCCGGCGATCACCTCGAACTGTTCGCAACTCCTGTTGAGAGCGTGAGTCGCAAGCGAGCCACGTGGAGGTCCCAACCGAACCTGCGAACATCGCCGAGAAAACTCGGCTCTTCAACCGACCCGAAGGATGGCACCCAAGGTCGGCTGTCAGGCTGACACGCACTCGATCACACGCTCGCTTTCGCAAGCAGCTTTCACCCGCGTAACAACCGTAAACCAGAGTAGTGAACGGGCGTGGCAATGCAATGGTCTGTTGCTTTTGTGTATCGCGCGTGTCAAACGTGTCACCATCATGCGCGGCGCGGTACGTAACCGCCGTATCGCAATGCACTTGCGCGCGTGTGTACCGATGGTGATGTGCTTGTGAATCAGCAGGATTTGGGCAGAATTTTTTCTTAGCCCGCCTGATGCGACGCTCAGACACGCTGTCGTCGTCGACCTGCAATCGCTGCACATGCCAGCAAGGAAAGCGTTGCTGGAGCAGGAATCTGGACGTTTTCAATCACGAAACCGTGGATATCACCATCAATGACGCCGTATCCGACGACATCATTGTTGTCGTTGATCGCAGTTGCACTGAGCAGCGCATCCCATCCATGGCCCGGCTCCAGCAGGGAAACCAAGGAGACCATGCCAAACCCATCTGCCCATATGAACGCCTCGCTCGAACTGCCACTGTTCGACTGACCGACAATCCAGCCCGCCGCGTTGATTCCGTTGGCTTCGCTGCTGACGTGCCCTGCAAGCGTGCCGAGCCCGACCATACCGCCGCCGTCGGTGTACATGAACGCCTCGTGCATCGACCCGTTGTCCGACATTCCCACGACGGTGCCGTCATCATTGATCGCGCTGGCTTCACTTGTTGCGCCGCCGAGCGTTCCGAGGCCGACCATTCCGTCGGATGCATCCCAGATGAACGCTTGTTCGCCGCTGCCGCCATCGCTGTACCCAACCACCTGGCTCGAATTGTTGATGCCAAGTGCGAAGCTCGCGTCAAACCCGTCGAGCACGCCGAGATCGATCATGCCGTTCGTTGCATCCCAGAAAAATGCCCGGGCGGTCGGCCCGATCCCGCTGTGGGAGACGCCGACCACTTCGTTCATGTCGTTGATGCCGCGTGCGACGCTTTGCAATCGGCCGGGCAGTGTGCCGAGCGGTGTCATGCCGTCGACTGAATCCCAGATAAACGCCTGGTTCGCAAGCGAGCTGCTGTCTTCGAAGAAGCCAGCAATCACGCCCGCACCATTGATTGCCGTCCCGGTTGACGCAGACCCGCCAAACTGACTGATGCCAGTCAGCGTGCCATCCCAGATGAACGCTTCCTGTGGCTGCGGCCCGGTATTGTGGGCAAACCCGGTGACTTGGCCGGCGTTGTTAATTCCCGCAGCCTGGCTGGCTGGCCCGCCAAGCGTCCCCAGGTCGATGATCACATTGTCAGCAAGTACCGGCATGGCCGGCCCAGCTGCCACCACAGCACCAATACAGCAAGCGACAGCGCGCAAATCAGTTGACGACTGCATGAAGTATCTCTCCCTCACTTCTCGCAGCGAGATTTTCAGCTCGGCAACCCCCTCTCTCTTCTCGTTCTCTCGTGAGGGAAAGTCCACCGATGGATTCAGTTCCGATAAGGGTAACGATCTGGCCGGGATGAGCAAGCATTTTCTGACGTCTCAGCCAAATGACCTTCCCAGAGTCTGTCGATGACCGGAGGGCTACTTCATAGGATGCTCCCATGACCGTCACCAGCCAGCCATCAATGCGCGACCTGTTCGAGCAGGGGATGAGCGCTTTCCGCTCCGGAAACCTGCCCTTGGCGCTTCAGCATGCCGAAGCAATGATCGAGCGAGACTCTGGTGACGCCAACGGCTGGCTGCTGCGATCGCAGGTCCGCACGCCGCTCGGCATGCCCGAGCCCGCGATGGACGACCTCCAGCGTGCGCTGCGCCTCATGCCCAGCGAGCCGCAGATTCTCACGGCCGTCGGATACGGCTGGCAGACACTCAACAACCATGAGGCCGCCATTGCCGCATTCGATGACGCGATCAAGCTTGATCCGAATCTCGTCCATGCCGCCATTGGCAAGGCGCAGTCGCATGACTATCAGGGCGACGCACATCAGGCTGAGCAGGTCCTGCAGCCACTTGCCGAGGGACCAGCCGCATCGTTCGATGCGCTTGGTCAATATCTCCACCTGCTCGCGCGTCGAGGCCAGAACGAGAAAGTCCTCGAACTGGGAGAGCGATTCGCGCAGCGCGCGCCCGCGGGCAGCAGAGCCGCTGCAGTCATCCACGCCGCGATCGCCAAAGCGCACGAGAACCTCGGGCAATATTCCGAGGCCTTCGACTCCGCACATCGCGCGAACCAACAAAGCACGACACAGTTCAGCCAGGATGACACCCGGCGTGCGATTGACGACCTGCTCAAGACATGCTCACCAGAGCGTATGAGAGATCTGCCACGAGTTGAAGGCCTCGATACCTCGCTGCCAGTGTTCGTCATGGGCATGCCGCGTACTGGCTCAACATTGATCGAGCGAATCATTGACGCCCATCCGGATGCTGTCGGCCGCGGTGAGCATGCCACGCTCCAAATGCTCGCCCATCAGATCGGTATCAATGCTGAAAGTAACACGCCGTATCCGGCGTGCATCAATGATCTGACCAGAGAGATTGCCAACAACGCTGCACAGGCGTACTTGCAACTCGTCTCGACAGGCGCGAACGGAGCGCTGCGCATCGTCGACAAATTTCTGACGAACTACAAGTATTTTCCCATCATTTCCAGTTTTCTTCCGCAGTCGCATGTCATCATTTCACGTCGTGATCCAGTCGACACAAGCCTGTCCTGCTACTTCGAGATGCTCAGCCCGATGCATGTGCCGTGGGCGTTCTCACTCGACAACATCGCGTTCATGTACGCCCAGCATGAACGGATCATCCAACACTTCCAGCCCTTGGTCGATGTGCCAATGATTGACATACAATACGAGTCGCTTGTGTCAGACTCAGAGCGAATCACACGACAGATTCTCGAGCATTGCGACCTTCCGTGGGATAATCAGTGTTCGCGCTTCTTCGAGACGGAACGCTCCGCACAAACAGCCAGCCACGCTCAGGTTCGCAAGCCAATCTACGACACTTCTGTCGGACGCGCGAAGAAGTTCGGAGACGTTCTCGACCCGCTGCGCGAGACACTCGACAAGTACGGTGTGACCGTGAACGACCCGGACTCGACTGGATCGTGATCAAGCGTTATGTCGAAGCACACGAGCAAACAACTCTATCAGGCCGGCAAGGAAGCATTGACTCGCGGTCTTGTGGCAGCTGCCATGAAACGTGCCGACACACTGACACGCGACTTCCCGCGTGACCATAACGGCTGGGTGCTGCGCGGTCAGGCGCTGATCGCACGCGGATATATATCAGAAGCACTTGAGAACCTCGAATACGCCGTGAAGCTCCAGCCGAAAAATGCATGGACGCTCAACGCGCTCGGGCATGGATTCCTGACGAAAGGCGATCACATACGGGCGATTCAAGCGTTCGACAAAGCATTGAAACAGGACCCCACTTTTGCACATGCCATTGCCGGAAAAGCAAACTCATATGAACTGCAAGGCAACCGCAAGCGCGCCAGGAAAGTTCTCCGGAGGTTTGTTGATTGTGATGAGCCATTGATCGAAGTGGCGGCAATTTATGCTCGCCTGCTGTCCAGTGATGCTGAATATGAAGAAGCTGTCGAGTTTGGTGAGCGCTCCCTGCGCAACGACCCGCCCGATACAAAACACAAGCGCGACCTTCTCTTTGCGATGGCTTCCGCGTGTGAGAAGTCTGGCCACTATGAAGATGCATTGCAATGGGGAACTGCAGCCAACGCAGTCCTGCGAGTCCGTTACGATCACGACGCGGAGCGTGCACTCAATGATCGTCTGCTCACGATATTTGACGACAACCGTTTCAAGACCCTGCCGCGCACACATTCACACGATACCTCACTGCCCGTCTTTATCGTCGGCAGGCCTCGCAGTGGCTCCACACTGACCGAGCGCATCCTCGACGCTCATCCGGACGTGCACGGCGCCGGAGAACTTCCCACGCTCGCTCTCATGACTTCGGAGATGGGGATTCGCATCGGTTCACCCCACCCCTACCCTGAATGTGTCGAACACCTGCAGCCGCGCGTCGTCGAAGCTGAATCTCGTGCATACATCGAATCCGTCGCTCGCAACGCTGGCGGTGCTCACCGCGTTGTCGATAAGCATCTTGGCAACTATCCACATCTGGGTGTCATTCATGCGTATTTTCCGGGTGCACATGTGCTGCATACAACACGAGATGCACTCGACACCTGCGTATCATGCTTTTTCGAGCGGCTTCTCCCCACGCACATTCCTTGGGCGTCTTCGTTTGAAGATCTCGCATTCAGCCACGCAGAATACCTGCGCGTCGTGAATCATTTTCGCGATCTTGTAGATGTACCGATGATGGATGTCTCGTACGAACAGCTGATTGCCGAGCAGGAAACAGTCTCGCGGGAGATTATCAGCTTCTGCGAGTTGGCATGGGATGATCGGTGTCTGGAGTTTCACAAGACAGCACGGAACGACAAGACACTCAGTTACGATCAGGTTCGCCAGCCGATTTATACGACTGCAATGGGGCGGGCATCGCGCTTCGGCAACTTGCTCGATCCACTGCGTGAGGCACTTGAGCGACATGGCATCTCATTCAATGAACGCGCAACTTCCACACCGAGTTCTTCCATCACAGGCTGACCACTGTTTTATCAGAATACGAAGAATCTCTTCCATAAGAGACACACTGAAGGTCCGCTCGACAGATACGGCATCTTATTGCCTAAAGTTTACGCAACGCTGATCTCACAGCGCAGCAGCAATCGCATTTGTTCGCTGGGAACTCGGCGTACGAGGATGCGCTGCGCTAAATCTGGGCGTTCATTCGGAAAATCACTTCGAAAGTGACTTCCCCGGGATTCACACCGCGCCAGTGCACATTCCGCGATCGTCATACCCGCGAGCGACATATTACGAACTGCAAGATGGTTCCGGACATCGCCGCTTCCTGACTCGCGTAAACAATCGATTGCCCGTTGCAGGCCGGCAGCATCCCGTTCAATACCCACATGTTCCCACATGGCATCGCGCAACATCCTGCGAGCAGACTGTTTATCGGCTCGCGTCACGCGCAGCGCATCGAATGGAACGCGTACATCGCGTTGCCTGTCGGTCGGACGCGTGCTGCACAGCATGTCGTTGCCTGTTCGAGCTCCGATCACGAGCCCTTCAAGAAGCGAGTTGGACGCCAGTCGATTCGCACCATGCAAGCCTGTGCATGCGACCTCCCCCACCGCCCAGAGTCCGACGAGCGAAGTGCGTCCGTGCGCATCGGTGGCGATGCCACCCATATGATAATGTGCTGCGGGCGTCACAGGCAGCGGCTCGCTACAGGGATCAAACCCTGCCTTGCGCGCTGATTCCCACACTGTCGGGAACCGCTGCAGGAAATCGGGGCCGATGCTTCTCGCATCCAGCAAGACCTGCCGACCCGCGCGCTGCGCACGCCAGATCGCACGCGCAACAATGTCGCGCGGCGCAAGCTCCAGATCGGGATGCACATGTTGCATGATGCGATCGCCATTGGCATCAACCAGCCGCGCACCCTCACCGCGCAGCGCTTCGGTCAGCAATGGAGCGGGATCGGTTCCTGTGTCGAGCGTGGTTGGATGAAACTGCACGAACTCAAGGTCTGCCACCTCAACGCCGGCACGCAGCGCCATTGCCAGGCCATCTCCTGCGACCTCAGGCGGATTCGTTGTGTGCGCATACAACCCACCGATGCCGCCACTTGCCAGCACCACCTGGTCGGCCATGATCGCGAGCGGTTCATCATCTCGATCAAGACACAGCACTCCACGACACTGCACGCCATCGGTAATCAGATCGACTGCGACCATGTCAGACAGCACATCGAGGTCGGCCCGAGCGCGAACTGCCGCGACGAGTGCGCGCATGACTTCCGCGCCGGTCGCATCACCATTGGCATGAACGATCCGTCGGGCGCTGTGCCCTGCCTCCCGGCCGAGCATGATGCGGCCATCTGCATCACGATCAAACATCGCGCCGAGTCGGGTCAGCCAGTCGATGCCTCCGGCGGCTGCGTGCGCGACAATCGACGCGATACACTCGTTCGCAACGCCGCCGGCAACACGCTCGGTGTCCTGCGCGTGGCGTTCGGGCGAATCATCATCTGCCATGCACGCATCCGCTGCTCCTTGTCGCTGCGACTCCGATCAAACCGATGACCAAACTGACGACGATGATGATCAGGTTCCAGGA
>CAZVXI010000174.1:0-6446 GCA_964631295.1 uncultured Isosphaeraceae bacterium | reverse complement strand
GCGCATCGTCTGCGAACAGACCTTGCGACAAACGTCTCGGTGTCGGATGACGGCCGAAACAACGGCAGTTGACTTTCGGCGTTGTGGTCTGACAAGCGCGATCGGCGAGTCTAATCGATGAGTTTCGCGCATGTGCTGATCATGCGGATCATGGTGTCATCATCGAAGAATGATTCGCCGGCAGCCATGTTCATGTTGATGCGCAGGACGGCCCAGCAGGTTGCATCAACGAGCATTGCGGTTCGCGTGTCTTCGCGCGTCAAGTGTTCTGTGGAGCGGCCGGCGATGATGGCAGCGAGTTGCTCGATGTATTGCTGATGAATGCAGGTGAGGCGGCCGGGCTCGCCGACTTCATCGGGAAAGTAGCCGGACATGCGCACCCAGTAACGGGCAGCGGCGGATGAGTCGGCCGGGTAGCGCGCGAACTCGCTGACGACGCAGCGCAATCGAGTTGGTCGTGAACGTGCATCTGCGGTGGCGCGGCGCACGTGATCGAGAAACTCATTGTGTACGTACTCGAGCAGGGTGATGAGGTACTCATCCTTGCTTCGGAAGTGGAGGTAGAAGACGCCCTTGGCGACATCGGCCGCTTCGGTGATATCGAGCACGGAGACGAGGCCGATCGGCTGGCGTTCGAAGGCAGCGAGCCCGGCAGCAAAGAGGGATTGCCGGGCCGCCTGCGCTTTGCGGGCACGACGCCCGAGCGGTGGCGTTGCCTCGGCTTGTGCGGGCTGCACTGACGATTCCTCGGGCTGTACAGGCTTGTGTGCCATGTGGGGATTGTTGCATGTTCGGCCGTGGCGTGCGAATATGACCAGTTGGTCATATTTGAGCCGGATGACTAGACATGGATCGATCGTTCGACTATGGTGACCACTCGTATACTTCCGAAGCAACTCCACAGGGAGGACATACAACCATGTCAACGATTGACCGCGCGGCAGCCGCCGAGTTCCAGATTCGGTTTCGAGCCGGCGACAAAGGATACGAGCAGGACGAAGAGTCCTTCACCTTCATGCACGAGGGTGAGCAGCGCGAGTTGCGCATTCACGATTATGACGAACTCTACAAAGTGCCAGGTTTGTATGAAGCGCTGGTGTATGACAAGCTTCAGTGTAAGTCTCCGCCACGGCTGGCGCGGCTGATTGCCGCTGTTCTGCCTGACTGGGATGTGAAGCCGAGCGATCTTCGCGTGCTCGACCTTGGTGCGGGCAACGGGATCATGGCTGAAGAGCTGCGATCGATCGGCATTGATCATGTTGTCGGGCTTGACTTGCTGCCTGAGGCGGCGATGGCTGCCCGGCGCGATCGACCTGATGTGTACGACGATTACATCGTCGCGGACCTGACGGCACTCACACCCGATGACGAGAAGCGCCTGCACGGCGCGAAGCTCAACTGTCTCGTGACGGCTGCGGCGCTGGGGTTCGGCGACATCCCGCCCGAAGCATTCGCCGAAGCATTCAACGCCATCGAAGATGGCGGCTGGATCGCGATGACGATCAAAGAGGATTTTCTGAATCCGAAGTCTGATGACAGTGGGTTCGCACAACTGCTTCGAGCATGCATCAACGATCAGACGATCGACATTCAGTCCCATCATCGATATTGCCACCGTCTGTCGATCAGCGGTGAGCAACTTTTCTACGTGGGCCTTGTTGCCCGCAAGACTGCTGACATCAGCGAATCACCCGCGGCGGAAGTTGTGACACGCAATGGCGCCTCGCATGGTTCGGTGTCGGCACTGCTTTCCAGGCCGTAGGAGGCCAACATGCTCAAAGTGACAGATACCGCGCTTGAACATCTCGCTGGAGCCCTCGAAAAAGTCGATGAGCCGAAGCCGGAAGACGCGTGTTTTCGGATCGTTCCGCAGGAAGACGGCACCCAGCTCGGGCTGACGCTGGACAAGCCTACGCCTGAAGATACCGAGTACGCGCACGCTGGCGATACGGTGCTTGTCCTCGCCCCTGCGTTGCAGGAGCATTGCGATGGGCGCACGCTTGATGCAGATGAGTCCGGCAACCTGATGCTGAAGTAATCAGCGAGTAATCTGGTCGCTGCATGATCTCGTTACGCAAGGTGTCGAAGTCGTACGACCACGGGCGCACGTTGGCAGTTCGTGATGTTGATCTCGAAGTCGACGCGGGCGAAGTCGTCGTCCTGCTTGGCGAATCGGGCTGCGGCAAGACAACAACCCTGAAAATGATCAACCGTCTGATCGAGCGATCAGGCGGTTGGATTCATGTGGGCGGCGAGGATGTGGCACGGACGGATCCGATCATGCTCAGGCGAAAGATCGGGTACGTGTTCCAGGGTATCGGGCTGTTTCCGCATATGACGGTTGCGGCGAACATCGGCACGGTGCCGCGACTGCTGCAATGGTCTGCACGCGAGATCGACACGCGCGTGCGCGAGCTGCTGAAGATGGTCGGGCTGGACGCTGATGAGCATGCAGGGCGCATGCCCGGTGAACTTTCAGGTGGGCAGCAGCAGCGCGTCGGTGTGGCTCGGGCGCTCGCGGCCCGGCCGAAGGTGATGCTCATGGATGAGCCGTTCGGTGCGCTTGATCCGATCACGCGGGAGCAGTTGCAGGGAGAACTCAAACGGTTGCAGGATTCGCTCGACCTGACGGTCATCCTCGTGACGCATGACATGACCGAAGCGTTGCTGCTGGCGGATCGGATTGTGGTGATGAAGGAAGGTGGCATCGTTGGTATGGGTTCGCCCAGTGAGTTGATGCGCGACCCGGGGCATGAGTATGTGGAATCGCTGATGTCGATGCCCAAGCGGCAGGCGGACCAGATTGAATCGATTGCAGGGGCGAATACATGAGCGATGAGTTGCGCCAGCAACTTTCGCTGCTGGCTGAGTATCTCGGGCAGCACCTGATTCTGACGCTGACTGCGTTGTCGATCGGGATCAGTCTGAGCCTGCCTTTGGCATTGCTGGTGCTGCGTGTGGGTGTGCTCAAGGGGCCGGTGCTTGCAGTGGCGGGCGCGATTCAGACGATCCCGAGCATTGCATTGCTTGCGTTGATGGTGCCGTTGCTCGGGCAAATTGGTTTCCTTCCTGCTGTGATTGCGTTGATTCTGTACACGATTCTGCCCGTGTTGCGCAACACGGTGACGGGCATTGAAGATGTTGATCCGAATCTGATCGAGGCGGGCCGTGGGCTTGGGATGAAGCCGACGCAGTTACTGTTTCGGGTGCAGATTCCGCTGGCGATGCCGGTGATCATTGCCGGGATTCGTACCGCGACTGTGTGGGTGGTCGGGATTGCCACACTTTCCACGCCGGTCGGGCAGACGAGCCTCGGCGATTACATCTTCAGTGGTTTGCAGTTGAGCAATGACACGGCGGTGTATGTCGGCTGTGCGGCTGCGATTGTGCTTGCGCTCACGCTCGATGGCTTGATTCGGTTGATGCAGATTGCGTCGATTCGCAGAAGTCGTCCGCTGGCGATCACGGCGGTTGTCGGGCTGGTGCTCGTCGTCGGAGGCGGGCTGGTTCCGGCGATTGTTCTCTCCCGGAGTTCCGATGAACGGCCGACGGTCGTCATCGGCGGGAAGACATTCACCGAGCAGTACATTGTCTCTGCGTTGCTTGCCGAGCAGTTGGAAGCGGAGGGCTATCGTGCGCAAGTGCTCAAGAGTCTGGGGTCGACGATCGTGTTCGATGCGCTCGTGGCGGGGCGAGTTGATTGTTATGTCGATTACACGGGAACGATCTGGGCCAACTACATGAATCGGGAAGACCAGGCAGATGCCGATGAGGTGCTTGTTGAAATCACCAGTTGGCTGAAAGACGAGCACGGCATTGAATGTCTGGGTCGGCTCGGCTTTGAGAATACATATGCGCTTGCCATGCCACGCGCTGATGCGCAGCGCCTTGAGATTGAAACGATCGACGACCTGTTCCGCCATTCATCTGAGATGACCATCGGCGGCGATTACGAGTTCTTTGGCAGGCCTGAATGGCAGCGGCTTGTCGATGCGTACAACCTCTCGTTTGCCGATACTGTCGGGATGGACGGCACGTTGATGTACTCAGCGGTTGAGACTGGTGATATCGATTTGATTGCCGCATTCTCAACGGATGGCCGTATTGCTGCCAATGATCTGGTGGTGCTCGAGGATCCGCGAGGCGTGTTCCCGCCGTATGATGCGGTGATTCTGCTTGGCCCGAATGTTGCCGATGATCAGGCGCTCATCAACGCGTTGCAGCCGCTGATCGGATTGATCGATGACGATCAGATGCGGCAGGCGAACATGCAAATCGATGTGAACGGCAGGTCCGTTGAGCAGGTCGCAAGCGAACTGCATGATGCGCTCGACTGACTCGACTGCTCGCGATGCCGGTCAGTGGTCTTCCGGTTCGTGGATCTCATCTTCCACGCATGCCAAAAACAGCGGAATGGAAATAAATACGCTGAGCATGAAAACCACGAATGTTGCCACGATTGCTGCGGTCACCGTCGCGACGAGCAGCGTCACCAGAAAGCAGCCGATCAGCAGCGGGACGATGATCTTGCCCATCAGCCAGGTACCCTTCGCGATGACCGCAAGATCGACTGTCTCGACTTGGGGCTGATCGAAGTGGCTGTCCTCAAACTCGGCCATTTCAGCGGCAGATTTGGCGGTGGCAGCAGTGGCATTTGCGGACTTCGTCATGGCTCTCAGACTCCAGATGAGCGTCTCGTGACTCCCATCCAGAGAGTATATCGCCTTGATCGTGCGGTTCCATGAGGGTGCCGACCTTGCGCGTTGCGGTCCTTCTTCCACACTCCGGGCTGCTACTCGCGGATCACCATGCCATCGTGGGCGAGTGCCATGGATTCAGGCAGTTTCGCGTCAAGATCGCTGTGCAGGATGTCGTGCGTCATGTGGATGAATCGTGTCTGCCGCGGGCTGAGGCGTTCTGCAATCTCCAGCGACTCGTCAACCGTCAGGTGCGTCGGATGCTTGCGATACCGGAGCATGTCGAGCACGAGTGTGTCCAGCCCGTCCAGCAGCGGCCAGGTCTCAGGCGGAATGTGCGAGACATCCGTGCAGTACGCAAGTGGCAGTGGCCCCGGCTGGTCTGCCGCGATCTCGCCGCGCTGTCCAACCTGTTCGATTCTGAATCCCAGCACAGGCAGCCGGCCGTGCAGCAATGGCAGGGGAGTGAATCGCAGGCCATGCAGATCAATCGAACTCGCCGGGTCGATCAGGTGCGGGATCAACGTCGCGACGAATGAATCGTTCACGTTGTTGTGCTTCTCAAAGATGTGCTGGTACACCCGGTGCAAGTGCCGCATCGTGTGGTCATCTGCGTAGATGTCGATTGGTGCCTGCATCACCGCGTTGAACCGCCGTGTGTCATCCAGACCGAACGTATGGTCCACATGGTTGTGTGTGTAGATGATCGCATCGCATCGGTCGATCCGGTGTCGGAGCACCTGCTCACGCAAGTCCGGCGAGGTGTCGATCAGAATCACACGCGCCTGACCGTATGCATCAGTGAATCGAATCGCCGCGGCACATCGCGTTCGCTTGTCTCGCGGGTCATCAGACAAACACACGTTGCAATCGCATCCGATGATCGGCACGCCCGCCGATGTCCCCGAACCGAGGATGATGAACTCGATGTCTCGCACACCCGCGCTCCGCATGAGCAGATGGTAGTCGCTCGTTGCAAACACGAATCTGATCATCCACAAACCGCTCGGCTGGCCGCCCGGGCCGGGAAGCCACTACACTGAGCCCATGCTGATCACCGGCAGGCAACTGTTCCTCTGGCTGTCGATCCTCGTGATCGTCGCCGGCATCACCATGATCGCGGCCCTGCCGTCCAGCACACGCTGGGTCGGCCTGCTCACTGCACTCGGTGGCCTCGGCGGGTGCTTCGCCGTCGTCAGCTTCAGTCGCCCATGGTCTTCCACGCGCGATGAAGAAGCCGATCACATGGATCAAGTCCCCGTCGACCGCCGCCGCGAACTCATGCGCGGAACCAGCATGCACCTCCGGGAGATGCGCTACCGATATTCTGTCCGCCAGCCGACCGAAGATTCAGGCGATCAACGCTGCTTCACCGCAGAGGTCAACTCCATCCGTCTTGGCTTCGTCCCTGCGATCATCACCGATAACACCACCGATCGGCAGGGCAGAGGCTTCGTCGCCTTCGTCTACGATGGAAAACGCTGGCGCGGCCCCGGCCTTCCATGCCCCGGCGGTCAGCATCAGGCCGTCCGCCATGCCGCGCGGTGCGACTCACCATTGTCGACCGATGAAGAAACCCGCTACTGATCCACCCTGGACCATCGCAACCGCTCGTCTTCGCCGTTCGCCGTCTGCACACGCCTGAGCCCACCAACCGGACGGCACGCGCAGTCCGCCCGAGCCGGGGATCACACGCCTTGATATTTAGTTGTCACGCTCATTCCGGAGCGCGCGGTTGTCGTATTATAT
>CAZVXI010000173.1:0-6525 GCA_964631295.1 uncultured Isosphaeraceae bacterium | reverse complement strand
ACGGATCTAAAATATCAGCAGCCAGAGGACGATCCACGCGGCGGCGATGAGCATCAGCAGCGCGGTGTAGCCGACGATGTCGCGAGCTTTGCAGCCGGTGATTGCCAGCAGCGGCAGCGCCCAGAACGGCTGAAGCATGTTCGTCAACTGGTCGCCGTACGACACGGCCATGACCATCTTTGCCGGACTGACGCCCGCATCGACGGCGGCCTGCATGGCAATCGGTCCCTGCACGGCCCACTGCCCGCCGCCGGATGGCACAAACAGGTTCACCAGGCCGGCTGACGCAAACGTCGCGAGTGGAAGCGTGGTTTCGTTTGTTGATGCGGTGATCTGCTCAGCCAGCAGCGCAGTGAGCCCGCTGTACTTCATCACCTGCATAATGCCCGCGTACAGGGGGAACTGCAGAATGATGCCGGCACACGCGCGGGCTGCATCCGAGATCGCGTTCGCATAGCGCATCGGCGTGCCGTGCAGCAGCAGGCCGAGCATCAGCATGGTGAGATTGACGGTATCGGGCGTGAGCGCGGTGATGCCTGACGAGCCTTCCTCCGGGAAGTAGTACGTCCATGCCCACCAGCCAACGAGCGCGACGAGCACGAGCGAAACGATCGGCGTGTCTTCCAGAAGACGTGGCAGCAGCGGTTTCGATTCAGACTCGCGTACCGGCACATCAGCAGTTTCATCATCATCATCATGCGACCCGCTTTTGTCATCGATCGATGTGAACCGGTCAATCGGCTCGATGACGCTCGTGTCTTTCGGCGTGAGCATTGCCATCAGCAGCGGCGCGATGATGAGCAGCCCGCCGGTGATGACCAAGTTCATCGGGCTGAGGATGGTGTCGGTGAGCGGGATGGAGTCGATCGGCGGATCCGAACCGAAGATGTCGTTGATCTGCGCTGTGGTGGTGACCTTGAGCGGCGCGCTGCCGGAGAACCCGCCATGCCAGACGAGCAGCCCGACATAGCCGGCCGCTGCAAGCAGTGGATAGTGCACGGGCACGCCGCGCTTCGCCATCACGATGCCCACCTGCCTCGCGACGAGTGCGCCGGCGATCAGTCCGAGCCCCCAGTTGAGGACACCCAGCCCGGCAGCAATCGCCGCAACCAGCGCTGCGGCCTGCGGCCCGGTGCGCGGCAGCGAGGACAACCCGCGCAACAGCGCGGCAACCGGCGGGCTGCTCGCCAGCGCGTGGCCTGTTACGAGGATCAGGCACATCTGCATGCCGAATGCGAGCAGTGTCCATATGCCTGCATTGCCCGCAGGCGCGCTGCCTGCCCAGTAATCGACGAGATCAGTCGCCGAGGATTCCGTGAGCCAGATCGCCAGGCCGATCGTGAGTGCCGTCAGTAGGATCGCAAGCACGAACGGGTCCGGGGCTGTCTTGCGAAATCCTGCGGAAATGGCAATGCCAATGCGGCTGAACATGCTGCGAGCGTATCGCGCGGGTATGCCGGGCTGCAAGTGCGACCAGACAGTTGTCCGGGTGGCGGCATCGGGGGCAGCGATTTTTCTGAGGCACGGCGGAACCGCGCCCCGTCGCGATTCGGATACTCCTGCGAGGCCGTGATTCGAGCGTAACTCTACAGCGGCCTCACCCAGACCCGCGTGCGAAGACCATGGCTGTCTCGTTGCGGAGCGACTGGCCGAGGGACACTCGCTCCCCGACGTGCGTCAAGGTCGGAGCATGTTCAGCCACCTTCCATATGCGTGATGTTTGTCTTGCCATGTTTTCCGGGCTGCACTCCGGAAGGTGCTGATCGACGAGGTGGAGCGGGCGAGGGATGGAGAGGAAGAGTTGCGCAAGCCGGGCAGCCGATGCACACGCGTCGGCTGTTCGTGCTTTTGTTGCCCTACCATCATCGCAGCAATGTCTTTCAGTGAACTCGGCCTCAGCCGCATCATCATCGAGAACCTGACCGCGATGGGCTATCGCCAGCCGCGCGCTATTCAGGCGCAGGTGATCAGGCCCATTCTCGATGGTCGCGATCTCATCGGCCTCGCACAGACAGGCACCGGCAAGACGTGTGCGTTCATCGCGCCGATCGCGCATCAACTGCTCGAACACCGCCCTGCAGTGAAAGGCCAGCGCACCGATCCGAAATCAAGGCTGCGCGCGCTTGTCATCTGCCCGACACGCGAACTCGCCCAGCAGGTCGAGCGAGAGACGGCAGCAATCATTCGTGGCAGCGTGCTCAGATCGGCCGTCGCGTTCGGGAAGGTCGGGCTCAATCCGCAGGCTGGAGCAATCCGCGGCTCGGACATCCTCATCGCCACGCCGGGGCGCGTGCTGGAACTGCTCGATGCAGGCCTGATCGCGCTCGATCACATCAGGCATGTCGCGATTGACGAAGCCGACCGAATGCTCGATATCGGCTTCCTTCCGCAGGTGGCGAACATCCTCGAGCGTACGCCGCGCGATCGCCAGACACTCTTGTTCACTGCAACAATGCCCGAGCCCATCGAGCAGCTCGCGCAGCGGTTTCTGAATCACCCGGTGCGCATCGAAGTCGGCCAGCACACCACCACAGTCGATCATGTACGCCAACACCTGCTCTCGGTGATGCAGAAACAGAAGCTGCCGCTGCTGATCAAGCTCATCAAAGACGACAAACGTCGAGGCGTGCTCGTGTTTTGCAGAACACGCAGACGCGTGGGATGGGTCGGCGCTGCGCTGCAGCGGCATGATCTCAAAGTCGGCATGATCCATGGCGATCGAACGCAGGCGCAGAGGCAGCGTGCGCTCACACAGTTTGCAGACGGCACGCTCGATGTGCTTGTCGCCACAGATGTTGCATCGCGCGGGCTCCACATCGACAAGGTTCGCTATGTCTTCAACTACGACCTGCCCAACCAGAGCGAAGATTACGTCCATCGCATCGGCAGGGCTGGGCATGGTGGCGGATTCGGCGAGGCGTTCACCCTGCTCGACCCGCGAGATCGCACCGAATGGCGCGACATCGAACGCACGTGCAGTGTGTCTTTGCAAGCCCGCACCATCGATGGGTTCGATGACCAGCCAACCCATGCGCGCGGCGCAGCACGGGGATTCGCCCGCCCTGCAAACGATGGACGCATGTCAAAACCAACGGGCGGCAGCAAACGACGTGCGCGCGCCCGCGCAGCCGACGACGGACGCGAGCCGATCGCCAAACGTGGACGCATCCGCAAACGATCGGGCAGCAAGCGGCCGGTCAACAAAGGCGAAAAGCCCGGCGGCGGCGTGAAACGCCAGGGTAAGTAAGATAGGTCGTTGTCATATTCTTTCGCGGGTGCCGGGAACATGACGGGCTGAAGCGTGCTGCTCAGCGTTGGCAGGACATCGATCAACATATTTTCGCGCGAACTGAGCAAAAAAAAGCGGGCAGCGCATTTGGAAGCGCCGCCCGCGGCTGACAATGAGAATCCTCAGCCGTTGTGAATCTGGTGAGAAGATCCAGACTGATCAGACCGGCGACTCAACTGCGTCGACGCCGTCGCCCGAACACGGCCGCGCCAGCCATCAGCCCGATCGCGCCGGGCGCGGGAATCGTTGCCTCGACGAGCGCGTCGCCGACGTCAGCACCGGCGAGATCGCTCGATGCGAGGCCGTTATCGAGAAGGAACGTTGCGAACTCGCCAGACACGAGCAGGTTGGCCTCGATGGTCAGATCGCTGGAGGTGGGGTTGAGCGTTGAGGGATTCTCAATATCGAAGAGGATGGCTGCGACTCCCACTGTGCTCTCCACGAAAAAGCCGCTGGCGAGACCGCCAAGGCTGCCGGCACGAGCCGCGTCGAAGCCGATTGTGAAGTCGCCAACTTCAACTTCGCCCAGTGCGGAGTCGAAGAAGACCGAACCGGAATGCTCGATCGTGCCACTGAACGTCGCGAGAAAATCGCTCGGGTCATATGCGAAGGTCGTTGGCAGGACGCCGTCTCGCGGATTGATTCCGAACGCGACGGAATCCGGGCCGAGATTCCCCGGTGCAATGACGCTGCCGGATACACCACTGAGTGTGAGGCCTGCGGCACTGGCGATCGTGTCAGTGTCAAGCAGGACGCTGGTTTGCCCGCCGTTGACTTCAACAACATCAGCAGAGGCGCCGCACGCGAGCGTGCCCATGCCGATCAAAGCAACTGCAATCGTTGGTTTTCTCATCTCTTCTGTCTCCTTGTCTCGAGTTGTGCGCTGTCATGGTTGTTGTTGACAGCTGGATATTGCCGGCCGACACGTGTCAGCCGAACCTTGTAAGTGAGTCGTCATGTCGTTGTCTGAGGATGCGTGATGTCACGCTGTGGGTGGGCATGCTGCCGATGGTCCTGCTGTTGCTCGCCCACAAGTGTGCGCGCATCGACGGCAACGTCGCCTGCGGGTGCCATCGGAAACACAAACGCTTTCATGGCAAGCATGATCATCGCGACAGTCGGTCCGTATCCGCGCTTCCAGCTTCCGCGGTGCAGCGACTCGATTCGTCCACTCAGGTCGGCATGCCGCTGAAAAAACCCGAGCCCGATGGATTTCGAGCGCGACTGATCAAGTATGACACGCGCAATGTAAAGCAGCGTCCCGCGATAGGCGATTGCGCGCTCTTCGCTGCCCCGCGCAACGGCTGCGTCGCAGCCAAGTTCCTGCAAAATGCTCATGCGACGACGAAGCAGATGCACAAGCGGGTTGAACCAGTACACGATCTGCAGCCCGGCAAGCAGGGCCTGGAAAGCTCCGTCGCCGCGTTTGACATGCATCATTTCATGGCGCAGAACATTCCCAATGTGGCTGCGAGTGAGCGAATCAACCATTGTCGACGGCAGCAGGATGCAGGGATTCCTCACACCGATGAGTGCCGGGCTGGTCACGCGGTCGGTGACGACAAGATCAACCGTGCAGCGCAGACGCAGGTCAGCGGCGATGTCGCAATGCATGGCGCTCAGCCAATGTGGTACCTGGAGCCGCACCGTTTCGCATCGCAGGAGTCGGTGCAACTGAATGGTTCGACCAATAAACAGCCAACCGAACACCAGCACGCCAGCGATCCAGAGCACAAACAGCCCGGCAACACCCGTCGAAGACACAAATGGTGTCGGATCTGATGCAGCCGACATGATCGCGTTCGCGCGCGGAGCCACGTCGAAAAGCAACGACGCACCGCTGAATGGAACGCTGAGCGATGGTGGCAGAATCAACTTGAGAGCGAGCAGCGACCACAATGCCATCCGCAGTTGTGGCCAGGCAACGCGGCGGACAGCGAAATCAATGGTCATGACCACGATGAACAGCGCGGCGAACTGCCACGTGACAGGCCACATCCACCCTGACCACCACGAAATGATCTGATCAGAAAAATGCTCAGTTCCGCCCGTCATTGTCGTCCAACCCTCCCTCCGGCGAGACATCGGTGTCAGCGTCTTCGGCTTCGAGCAGGCTGCGGATTCGCGCCAGCTCCTCCTCGCTGACAGATTCCTCAACCATGAGAAACTGGATCAGCGGGGTGAACGCGCCGTCAAAAGCGCGATCTGCCAGCGCACGCAATGCCGACCGTCGGGCGTCCTCGCGGGAGAGCACCGCGCGGAACTGGCTGACATTCCCCCGCCGCGTGACCGTCACCACGTTCTTGTCGGCGAGCCGCATCAGCATCGTCTTGACCGTCGTATACGCCCACTGCGTCTCGCCGTGCAACTGTTCATGGACATCACGCACCGTGGCGGTATCCATCCGCCACAAGGCATTCATCACCTTCCACTCGGTATTGCTCAGGTGCATCTGACCTTCCTCTCGCCGGCAGCATCCCATCTGCTACGGTTGTCGCAGTTTGAGCTACAGATGTAGCAATGTCAAGCTTGCGTCCGGAAAAATACGATCTGAAAGCATGAAAACGGGGATTGTTCGGTTGTGAACTGGGATGGCGCCGGCATGCCAGCGTCTTGATGCCGAGACAAACAGCAGTCCGAGCCAGCGCCGGCATGCCAGCGTCTTGATGCCGAGACAAACGGCAGTCCGAGCCAGCGCCGGCAGATCACCATGCCCTGATGTTGCCGACTCAACTGAGCCCGGCCGCGCGTCATCTCGCGCGCTCCGGACCGGTCACACTCGCGGGAGCCGTCGATCGGCGCAACAACTCCTCTGCGCATCAGCCGGAGAACCACGCAACTGAGCGGAGAACTGTGACGTTCAGCGGGCCGAAAAACTGTTTGGGTGAGTGTGGGGTGATTGGGACGCGGTCACTTGAAGATCGAAGTGCAGTCGCCGGTCGGGTTGCGTGATGAATGACAGCGCGCGCCCGCCGGATGCATCGGCGGGCATCGTTATGCCTGCAATTCCGTCATGCCCGCCTGCCACGACAGGCAGACTCCACAAAGCGCAGCCATCATCCGTAGCCCACGGCTTTGCCGTGGGGTGACTCGCGGTCGGCAGATGTGTGAATCACGCGATCAGAACGTTCGGCGATCCGGGGGAACGCACGAGCGAAGCCCATAGCTACGGATGGGCATCAATCACGCACGTCTCACCCACCCCCTGACCCCCTCATCGCCACGGCGACTCTGCG
>CAZVXI010000172.1:0-6538 GCA_964631295.1 uncultured Isosphaeraceae bacterium | reverse complement strand
TTCCGGCCCTGCCCCCCAGTTGGAGAGAACATTCAGCAGATCCGCCAGCCCGACATCACCGTCGCCATCCGCATCACCCGCGCACACATCGTCGAGTGCCACAGAAACATCATCAAGCAGCATCGTCATGACGTTGCCTGCCCCTTCGCCGCGATAACACAGGCGAAATCGTGTTGTGTCAAGCGACCCGGCCGGCTCAATCGGCAGTGACACATCGCCGCCACCGTTGAAGGTTGCTGTCACTGTCTGCGCGTTGAAATCAACGGTCAACGCGATAGTGACCCATTGTCCAACGCCCGTCGATCCGTCGATGTCGTACAGGGGTACGGAAGCAGGCGTGCCTCCGCTGCCGGTGACGAACAAGTCTGCTGAGGTCTCCGTGAACTCGATTCCCCACACATTGCCGAATCCTGGGTCAGGATGCTGCACTGTCAGTCGCGGCATCGTGTTCCCCGCGGCCGGGGGGGGCTGTTCAAGGTTGACTGCCAACGTCCATGTGTAGTTCGTTGGCTCATCCAGATCGATTGGATTCGTGTAGAAACGATTCTGGTTCAGATCGTCCTGGTCGCGAATGCGAAGCCACTTGGTCGATGTGCCGCTTCGGGGCGTTGGATCGCCGAGCAGGTCATTTACAACGCGCACCGTAAACATGCCGGGCTGCGGCGATGCATCAACAACCACCCAATCGGTGATCGTGGTGATCTGATCGCCGAGTGGGATGTTCTCAAAATCCTGTGTTCCGCCTGCCTCGGAGAGGGCCGAATCGACAGCATCATCTGGAGTGGAGTCTGCGGTACCGAGCGTTGGGGTTTCATCAAGATACCAGTCGCGCGGGCTGAAGCCGAAGCCGTCCCATGCGAGGGTCATGCCGACAGGCGGCGCTGGCGCGAACTGGTCGGCACCTGTCCACAGCCCCTGCCCGGACGCGAGTGCTGTTCGCCCGACACTCGCCTGTGGTCCATATTTCACGCCGTGGATGATGTTTGAGCCACTGAAGAACGGTGCGCTCAGGTACAGCCACAGGTCGGAGTCGACATCGTCGAGGTCTTCAGTTTCGCTGATGTCGAAAACGAGTCGTTCGCCCGCCCCGAAGAACGACCCACTCGGTACAGTTGACCCATACGCGAATCGGTGGCAGAACGGACGACTGGCGGATGCGGTGAACGCCGAGCCGGCATTCGTGACCTCGATTTGGTTGTTGTGCGGATCAACTTCGCTGATGCGCAGATTTGCGGCTTGACCTGCCGCCGCGGATGTCCCGGTACCAACTGCAATCAGTGAGCACACTGTGATCAGGCGAACTGCTGTCATGACAATCTCCTCTTTTCGTCCCAGCCTGACACTCCAACGCACTTCGGCAGGCGATGTATTGCCACAAAAAGTGGATATGTACATGAAATTTGTGTCAACCAAGGCCTCGTCGCTGACGCATCATCTGCGAGATGAGCATTCACAGCGATCTTGCGGCGATGCTGCGGTTACTTCACGGTCGGCAGCCAGGCGGCCATCAGGTCGATCGTGGCCTGAAGATCGCCCTTGTCGATCGATTCAGTCACCGTGTGGATGTAGCGCGTGCCACAGACGACAGCGGCGCATCGAGCGCCGATGCCCGACCGCTGGATTGCAGCTCCATCCTGTCCGCCGCGCGGGAGGATACATCGCTGGTATGGAATGCCGTTCGACTCAGCGACTGCGGCAAGCTCCGCAGCGAGTTGATGGTCAGCAATCATTGAAGAATCCTGCACCATCAGGCCGACGCCATCGCCTCCTTTGGTCACACGTTCATTGTCGGGCACGCCAGGGGTGTCGCAGCAGAGCGTTGTGTCGAGTCCGATGCCGATGTCTGCGCCAACCGCATTTGCCGAGGTTGTCGCGCCACGCAGACCAACTTCTTCCTGCACCGTGAACGCGACCGTGATATCCGCAGCGTGCTTGCCGCCATCCTTGATGAGTGATCGCATCATCTCGATACCAACAAAACAGGCGATGCGATTGTCGAGCGCCTTCGACACGACGCGTTTGGGTTGGTCGAGGAATGGTTCGTGCATGACAACGAAGTCGCCGATCTTGACGTCCTTCTTCACCTGTTCTGCATCCATGCCAAGGTCGATGAAGAACTCGCTGAGTTGCGGAATCTTCTTCTTATCCTCCTCTGACGCGATGTGGATCGGCTTGCCGCCCGGATTCATCACGCCCACGTGATCGCCATTATCGCAACACACCAATACGCGTCGGGAGAACAGATTGCGCGCATCGAAGCCACCCGCCGGGTTGACCCAGATGAAGCCGTTGTCATCGATATGCCGGACATAGAAGCCGATTTCATCCATGTGCGCAGCGATCATGACTCTCGTGGCATTCTTGTCGCCAGATTTCGTTGCCTTGCGCGTGCATATCAGCGATCCCATGGCGTCCGCATGCACATCATCAAACAGCCCATCGATTTCACCCTCGATGAGCTGGCGCAGCCGTTCTTCGCGGCCGGGAATGCCTGGCGTTTCACAGAGGAGGCGGAGCAGATCGATGTTGAGGGTCATGTTCACTTTTCTCTTATTGAGTTCGATTGGACTGTTCACTTGGGCGAGGCGGATGGTAGCCAGCACCGCCGGTTCGGTCACACGAGAGAACGTGTCGAC
Source organism: uncultured Isosphaeraceae bacterium (assembly GCA_964631295.1). GTDB lineage: Bacteria > Planctomycetota > Phycisphaerae > Phycisphaerales > SM1A02 > CAZVXI01. Next base: position 3,902 of record CAZVXI010000172.1, on the reverse strand, counting down.
GCAGCCGCTACCATTGCCCGGAGGCAGATTGTGTCGACGACAGCACGTTCAACATGGAAGGCGATGCACAGCGACGCAGCTGCTCGGCTGTTGCCGCGCCGCGAGGCGGATGACGATACGTCACGGCCGGGTGCTGCGATGGGTCGTCGCTGCGATGATCCGCAAGTCGAGTATCTGTCGTATGGCCCGCCGTTGCCGGATGGCAGCTCGATCGAGGTGCCGAGCACATATGGATCGGTCGAACTGGAGTACGCAGCAGTTCGATCGGGTGCGGGCATCATGCATCGCCCCGAGCGCGTGACAATACGAGTTCGCGGCGGCGATCGCATCGAGTTCCTCAACCGCATGTTGACACAGGAGCTCAAGGGGATGATGCCGGGTGATGTCCGCAGAGCATTCTGGCTCAACCGAAAGGGTCGCGTCGAAGGTGATTTGCTGCTCCTCGAGCGCGATGAAGAGATACTGATCGATGTGGATCGTCATGATATAACCAACGTGATCGAAACGCTCGATGCGTTCCTGTTCGCTGACGATGTTGAACTAGAAGATGCCAGTGAAGATTTCGAACGCATGACGCTGCTCGGGCCGGACGCATCGGGCTGTGTGCTCAAAGACACAATCATCGCTGCCCAGGCAAATCACACGGCGATGTCATCCCTGGAGTTGTTTGTGCCTGCAGATGAAGCAGCGAGCCACTGGGCGAAACTGCTCGAATCGTGCAGGCCTGTTGGTTGGTTCGCGTTTAATATCGCCCGGATTGAAGCAGGAATCCCGCAGATGCATATCGACTTCAACAGCGAGCATCTGCCGCATGAGTCCGGCCTGCTGCGCGAGCGCGTGAGCTTTACCAAGGGATGCTATCTCGGGCAGGAAATTGTCGCACGAATGGAGAGTCGCGGCAGACCGAAGCAGACAGTCGTCGGCCTGAAGATTGAAAGTGAATCGCTGCCCGTGGAAGGCACGCAGGTCTTCGAGCAGACCGCAGACGGATCCCCTGAGACGCCCATCGGTGCTGTGACATCCAGTACGCTGAGCCCGATGCTCGGAGCGCAGCCGATTGCATTGGCGATGGTGCGCAGCAAGTTCGCACAGACCGGCGCGAGACTGCAAATGTTCATCGACGGACAGGCGACATTGGCCGTCGTGGTCGACCGGCCGTTCATATCAACCGCCGGGGATGGGCAGACAAAACCATGATCGCAGGACTCAACATGATGATCGCCGCAACTGACGGGCTCAGTACAGGTGAGAAGGTGCTGCTTGCAGTGGGTGGCGTGATGACGCTCGCGCTCATCGTACTGTTTATTTTTATACTGCGCATGGCGAGCAAAGACGATGGCGGTGGCCCGGGCGACACACGTGAAAAGAAATGACCCATGCCTGAGTCGATTGTCATTACTGAAGTCGGTCCGCGTGACGGATTGCAGAACGAGCCCCGGCCCATCGGGACTGATAAGAAAGTCGGCTTTATCAATCTGCTCAGTGCTGCCGGGGTCTCTGAGATCGAAGTATCCAGTTTTGTCAGCCCGAAGTGGGTGCCACAGCTTGGCGATGCGCGTGATGTGTTCGAGCAGATCGACCGGCATGAAGGCGTCGTATATTCAGCACTGGTGCCAAACGAGCGAGGACTCGAAGGTGCGCTCGGCGTCAATGTTGACAAGATCGCAGTGTTCACCGCCGCGAGTGAGACATTCTCGCAACGGAACACGAACGCGACAATCGCTCAGACGCTCGAACGCTTCGCGCCGGTGATCGCCACCGCGAAAGAGCACGATGTGCCGGTCCGCGCGTACATCAGTTGCGTGGTGGCATGCCCGTATGAAGGGTCTGTTGACCCAGAGCAGGTGCGGCAGGTTGCGGAGACACTGCTCGCGATGGGCACCGATGAGATCGACCTCGGCGAGACAATCGGCGTCGCAGCGCCAAGCGATATCGAACGACTGTTTCAGGCTCTCGATGGGCTGCTCACGCCCGGCGAGACAACGCTGCATTTGCATGATACTCGCGGTACCGCTCTGGCATGTGCTGCACGAGCTTTTCAACTTGGTGTCCGGCGATTCGATGCATCGGCCGGCGGCCTTGGTGGTTGCCCGTACGCGCCGGGTGCAGCCGGCAATCTCGCGACAGAAGACATCGTGTACATGTTTGAGCGCATGGGTATCGCGACGAATATCGCATTGCCGCGGCTGTTTGATGCGACGCGTTACATCGCTGATGCGCTCGGGCGAGAACTGCCCGGCCGTGTCTTTCGCGCTGATGGATGCAGCAGCGGCATGTGTGCGCCATCGTCGTGAGACGCAGATGTGTGTGTGTGTGCCGGGATCTCAAACTCAGCGGTCGGACGATCAGCAAATCGCCAACTGTCGTGCACGCGCTTGATGCGTAACACACGCAGCACGCCGGATTCGATGACAACGCCGTACGGCCTTCCGGGAAAGCCGAAGCAGCCGGTGTTGATGATCGTTCTGTCGCCGCGATGCCACACACCCGGGCGGTGTGTATGGCCAAGCAACAGGAAGTGAGCTTCGGGTGCATGGTCCCTGACGAACTGCGCGGCGATGTTCGGAATCTGCCGCCAGTACCACAGCACGTGCGCGACGGCCCACGGACGCGCAAGCGTCTGCCAGGCACCTGCATGGCTTGCCTGTTCATTGAGATCAGTCCACTCGGCATGGGAGGCGACCTGTGAGGCCCGCAGCCGGACTTCGAGTGAGTGGCGATCGTGGTCATCGCGGTACTCGGCCATGGCTGCCGCATGCGCCTTGCGCATGTGATCCGCTCGGATACTCCACGGCGCGACGGCAGGATGCAATACATCGCCATGCGTGACAAACACACGGCCGTGAGCAAGATGCAGGTGCCGTTGATCGGTCAGGAATGCATCGTGGTTCCCCGAGATCAAAGTGAGTTCAACGCCGTCCGCTTCTGTCAGATCGTGCAGTGCGAGCACCTCGCGCGCAGCGTCGGCCCAGTACGAAGGATGATGCACTTCTGCGGTGTCGCCATTGATGATCAGTTGGTTTGCATCGGCCCAGAGCGGGCGCAGCATCTTCGCCGAGCGTGCCGAGAGATGCGGCCGCCCAAGATGCAGATCCGAGAGGATGACAGTGCGTTCTCCGCTCACATCCGCATTATCGGCACCGGCTGGACGAGGATGAAGCACATGACACGATTTCTCTTCACCGAGTTGTTGGCGGGATTACGCCGTGGGCTGTGGGCCGAATGTGATGGCATTCTTGCCCGCGCGTTTGGATGCCAGCGCTCTCTGGTCTGCGATGCGCAGCAGTTCTTCCGGATCGCTGCCGTCCCACGGGAAGTTGGCGAGGCCTGCGGAGATCGTCAGCCTGCCCGGTGCGTCAGCGCCGAGCTTCGGAAATCGCATCTTGCAGATTTGTTCCTGGAATCGCCGTGCGATCGCTTCAACGCGTGCCGGGTGTGTTGACCCGTCCTCGCGCGGTCCGGTCAGGTCTGCAAAGACAACCACGAACTCATCGCCGCCGATCCTGCACACTTTGTCGGTCTGCCGGATCACCGAGTGCAGCAGTCGAACTGTCTCGATGAGGATTTCATCACCTGCCGCGTGCCCGAAAGAGTCGTTGTAGTTCTTGAAGTTGTCGACATCGAAGACCATGATCGACACGGGGATGCGTTTCTTGCGAGCTTCCTCGGTGACCTCTCGCATGTGCTGCATGAAGTACCGGCGATTCCAGGCTCCTGTCAGATCGTCAACGAATGCCAGTCGGCGGTATCGGCGGTGATCGCGCTCGAGGCCGAGCCAGTGGGCGAGCCATCGCGCCCACGCGCCCAGTTGTTCTGACGAAGCGGCAGGGCCGTGCAGCCAGCCGAGGCTTACGCCGTCGCGCTCGATCTCGCAGCAGTTGTCAGCAGGCTGCTCGCGTGCG
>CAZVXI010000171.1:0-6554 GCA_964631295.1 uncultured Isosphaeraceae bacterium | reverse complement strand
GGATCATTCGACTGAGACGGCCGAGGATTATGTCGAGGCGATCGCAGACATCATCGACGCGCAGGGGGCCTGCCGGGTGACTGATCTTGCCGACAAGTTCGGTGTCACGCACGTGACCGTCATAAGGATCGTGCAGCGGCTGGAGCGCGACGGTCTTGTGCAGACGGAACCGTACAAGCCGGTGGAACTGACTGCCCGTGGCAAGCGGCTCGCGCGGCAGTGCAAGGATCGGCACGACACGGTGTACCGGTTCCTGCTGGCGATCGGTGTTGACCCCGATGTGGCCGCTGTCGATGCAGAGGGGATCGAACACCATGTCAGCCGACCGACTCTGGAGCGGTTTCGGGAAATCGCGGACGAGGCCTGATCGCTGACCATGGCCGAGGCGTGGCGGGTGTGCTGCCGCGGCTGAGGATGGCGTTGACAACTGCTTGTAGTGCAGGCTACAATCTTCCGGTCATTGTAGTGCTGACTACAAACTTCGCACGCCTCACGGAGTGAAACCCCATGGTGAACAACTTGCTGCATCGAATGGCCGTGGTCATGCTGTTGTCGGTCGTGTGCGCGCTTGCCGCGTGCTCGGAACAGCCCGGCGACGATTCATACACGATTGTCTGCACGACAGGCATGGTGACCGACATTGTCAGGAATGTTGCTGGCGATCGGGCCGAGGTGCTCGGCCTGATGGGCTCAGGTATTGACCCGCACCTCTATAAGCCGACCCGTTCCGATGTGCAGCGATTGATGAACGCAGATATCATCTTTTACAACGGGCTGCTGCTGGAAGGTAAGATGGCGGATTCGCTCATCCGCGCTGCGACGTCGGGCAAGAAAGTGTTCGCAGTGACTGAACTGCTCGATCAAGACGAACTGCTCGAGCCCGAAGAGTTCGAGGGTCTGTATGATCCACACGTGTGGATGGACCCGGCCGCGTGGATGAAGACTGTTGATGTTGTGCGCGACAAGTTGGCAGATCATGATCCCGACGGCGAGTCAACCTATCGCGCCAATGCCGCAGCATACATGACTCAGTTGGAGGAACTCGACGAGTATGCGGAGGATGTGTTGACGAGCGTTCCTGAAGAGCAGCGCGTGATCGTGACGGCTCATGATGCGTTCAACTACTTCGGCAGGCGCTTTGGCTACGAAGTGGTTGGCATCCAGGGAATCTCCACTGAATCTGAAGCGGGCGTGCAGGACATCGAGATGCTGGTTGACCTGCTTGTTGAGCGGAATATCAAAGCCGTCTTCGTCGAGTCGACCGTGTCTGAACGCAACATCAAAGCATTGATTGCCGGCGCAAAGGCTCGGGACCACGAGGTCGTCATCGGCGGTGAACTGTTCAGCGATGCGATGGGTGATGCGAATACGTATAAAGGAACATATATTGGTATGATTGATCATAATGTCACAACGATCGCTCGCGCGCTCGGCGGCAAGACGCCTGAACTTGGTATGCATGGAAAGTTGTCGCACTGATGCCTGCACCGATTGGACAGTCATCACGATCTGATCGAGCGCAGGGTCTGTCAGCCCGGCCGGAACATTCGCCCGAAAGCCCTTTGTCCATTCACGCGATGACGGTCGCGTATCATCGAAAGCCGGTCTTGTGGGATGTGGACTACGACGCCAGACCGAACCGGCTGATCGCGATCGTCGGTCCGAATGGTGCGGGCAAAAGCACCCTGATCAAAGCCTGCCTTGGCCTTGTGCAACGCGCGTCCGGGCAGGTGGAGTTCTGGGGCGAGCCGTACAAGAAGTCACGCTCGCGTATTGGCTATGTCCCGCAACGCGAGACGGTCGATTGGGATTTTCCAGTTTCCGCGCTCGATGTCGTCTGCATGGGCCGGTACCGCAGCATTGGCTGGTGCAGGCCGGTGACGCGAAAGCACAAGATGGCTGCGCTCGACTGTCTCGAGCATGTCGGCATGCGCGAGTACGCGAACAGGCACATCAGCCAACTCTCCGGCGGGCAGCAGCAACGGGTCTTCCTCGCGCGTGCACTCGCACAGGAGGCCGACTTGTACTTCATGGATGAGCCATTTGCAGGTGTCGACGCTGCCACGGAGCGCGCGATTGTGGAGGTATTGCGTGACCTCAAGTTGAGCGGCAAGACAGTTATGGCCGTGCACCACGACGTGCAGACAGTGCCTGAGTATTTTGATGATGTGATTCTCTTGAACATGCGTGTCGTTGCTGCCGGGCCGGTGCAGGATGTGTTTACGCAGGATAATCTGCACAAGACCTATGGCGGGCGCCTGACACTGCTTTCCGAGGCAGCCGAAGCAGTCGCTCTCGCTGCATCCGGGAGTCGATGATGTGATGCAACGAACGTCGACATCAATCGAGTCAGCCAATATTGTTGCTACGCACATGAGCGCATCGATGACCAACGTCACCGATGACTTGCCGGGATTTGATCGCATCATCGAGACACTCTCATTCCATGCGGGATACAACACGAACCTCGTACTCGCCGGGACAACACTGCTTGGTTTCGCAGCAGGCATCATCGGCGTGTTCGCACTCTTGCGAAAACGATCACTGATGACCGATGCGCTCAGCCACGCGACGCTGCCGGGTATCGCGATTGCGTTCATCGCCGCAAGCATGCTCGGCATTGACGGCCGCTCGCTGCCGGTGTTGCTCTTCGGCGCAGCAATGTCTGGTACGATCGGCGTACTGTGTATTCAGGCAATCCTGAGATGGTCGCGCCTGAGTGAGGATGCAGCGATTGGCATCGTGCTCAGTGTTTTCTTCGGCGCGGGGATCGTCGGGCTCAGTTACATTCAGGTGAATGTGCCGCGCGGCTCGGCAGGAATCAACAGCTTTATTTACGGTCAGGCCGCGACAATGCAACCGTCTGATGTCCTGATGATGGTCGCGATTGCGCTGATCGCAGTCATTGCGACGCTGCTGCTACTCAAGGAGTTTGCGCTCGTCTGCTTCAATGATGCATTCGCACGCGTGGACGGTTGGCCGGTCGGAGTGATTGACCTTCTGATGATGGCGCTCGTTGTGATTGTCACGGTTGCGGGGCTGCAGGCCGTTGGCTTGATCCTTGTCGTCGCGATGTTGATCATCCCCGCAGTTGCAGCGCGCTTCTGGACAGAACGGCTCTGGCTGCTGGTCATCACTGCCGGTGTCATCGGGGCACTGAGCGGCTACCTCGGGTCGGCCGTTTCGGCGCTGTTGCCACGCAAGCCCGCCGGCGCCGTGATCGTCCTCTCATCGGGCGCGCTGTTCGCGGTGAGCATGCTTGTCGCACCAGCGCGTGGTGTGATCGCGGCGACATTTCGACGACTGCGGCTGCGGCTGCGCATTGCTGGCGATCACGTTCTCGCGCAGGCGCACGAGAGGCATACAAATGATCTTCCCATCGCTGCGATGCAGCGCCTCGGACAGACGCGCGGCTGGTCGATGCTGTTTCGTCGGTTCGTGTTGCTGTCGCTGCGCTGGACGGGGATGATCACGGCCGGAGACGCTGACTCGATCACGATTACCGAGCGCGGCCGGGCGCGCGGAGCTCGGGTCAGCCGGAATCACGCGCTGTGGGAGCAGTACCTCATCAGTCATGCAGACATTGCGCCGAGCCATGTCGATTGGTCAGTCGACCAGGTCGAACATGTATTGTCTGATCAGCTTGTTGCGCAGCTTGAGGCAGAGCTTGCAACCCGCGGCGTGACGATTCCGCTCGCAGAGGTGCCACGCACATGATCGCCATCATCATCCAGTTTGATATCGGCCTTGATCTGTTCCCGATGCTCGCCGCTATACTCGCCGCCGTTGGATGCGGATTGCTCGGCAACTTCCTCGTATTGCGACGGCTCAGTCTCATGGGCGATGCAATCAGCCACAGCGTGCTGCCCGGGCTGGTCATCGCATTTCTTATCACAACGACACGCAGCCCGATCGTGATGTTCTTTGGTGCAGCTTTTGCAGGTATTATCACAGTTGTTCTCGTTGAAGTTGTCAAGAAGCTCGGCCGGGTTGAACCGGGTGCTGCAATGGGTGTCGTGTTCAGCATCCTTTTCGCACTTGGCGTGCTGCTCATCGAACGCGCTGCCGTCCGCCACGTTGACCTCGATGCCGAATGCGTCTTGCACGGCCAACTCGAGACACTCGCCTGGTATGGCGCGCCCGAGACATTCTCTGAGCTTATTCAATGGTCGACGCTGGAGTATGTTCCTCGGCAGGTCACAACGCTTTTTATCATGGTCGTGGTCGCTGTCGCCTTCGTCGGCGTGTTCTTCAAGGAACTGCGCATGGCAGCATTCGACCCCGCGCTCGCGACGACACAGGGCTACAACGAAACATTATTGCACTATGTGCTGATGGTCTTTGTCGCAGCAGCAACCGTCGCAAGCTTCGAAGCTGTCGGCTCGATCCTCGTGATCGCCATGCTTATCTGCCCAGCTGCGACTGCGCGGCTGATGACTGATCGACTGCTTACACAGATCATCTGGAGTGTCGTCTTTGCGATCATCTCCGGCGTGGCAGGATATATCGCAGCAACCGCCGTGCCTGCCTTCTGGAACAAGGATGCTGTCAATGCGGCCGGTACAATCTCGCTCGCCGCCGGGGCTCTACTTGTGCTTGCAATGATGGCTTCGCCCAGACACGGTCTTGTCACACGCTGGCTTCGGCAACGGAGATTGGCCGCGCGTGTCGGACTGGATGACCTGCTCGCAGCGCTGTTCCGCGCATCAGAAACAGGGAACCACACCATGCCGCTCGAGCAGCTTCGCCATACCTTGCCCGGCCGCTCCGCAGAGAAAGCCGTGGCTACAGCCGCTCGCCGCGCATTCATCGAACAAACAGATCAAGGCATCGTACTGACGCGCGCCGGACGAGCCGCTGCCGCCGATATTGTGCGTAAGCACCGTTTGTGGGAGCACTACCTCGTCGAACAGGCCGGTCTTTCCACCGACCACGTACACAGTACCGCCGAACAACTCGAACACATGCCCATGCACCCGCCGCCCGGGCCGGAGACAGACCCGCACGGCAGGATCATCCCACAAGCCGACGAGTAATCAGTTACCGGCGTGCTGCGAAACGAGTCCTGCCTCAGCTTCCTGCTCATCAGTCAGGGTGTGCCGCAACTGCTGCAGAACGCGCTTCTTGAGTTCCACTCGCGCCGTCTGGGATTGCCAGTAAGTATCGGATGCAGCGTTCTGTTCGGGCGATCGCCGCTTGTAGATGACGCGCAGGTCATCATCGAAGGCATAGACGGATTGCAGACCCCCGCCATTGCGGGCTGCTTCCACCCACCTCGCCATGATTTCGTCATACGCCTCGCGATAATGCGACTGAACCTCCAGAACATCGCTCCTTTGCGGCTCCGTAAGAGTGTCGAGGCGCAACACGGTGAGAATCTGCTCATCGGCTGTGGCGTTGTCATTATAGATCGTGCTGAACATCATGCGTTCGAGCCGATCGCGGAACTCACGCACAGCCCACTCGGGCAACACAGCTTCGATCTGCTCGCGCGTGAGTTCATTGAGCTTCACGTGTGCATCGCGCGTACGTACGAAGCCGCGAATGGCGCTTCTGAGGCCACGCGCTTCAGCGGATTGCAAATCAATCTCCAGGCGGTTTGTACCATCCTCGAACGTGAGGTTCGCGAGTGTAAGTTCGAGCGCTTCACGCTGGCCATCGCGTGCGTGGTCAATGCGCTGGTGGATCAGCGCAGTTGCCCGTTCGCCATATGCGGAGAGGATTGGCAGCAGATCGTTCACCAACTCGGTTGGAAGATCAAGTCCGAGCACGCACACGGCAAGATCAACCGTTTCGTGCATGTTGGATTGCTCGAGCTTAATCTGCTGAATCGTGAAGTTGACTTCGTGAGCGTTGAAGCGATGACGTTCAAACATGCCCAGCACAAGTGGAAGCCGCTGCTGCGCGAGGTCGCTCCCGCACAGGTCACGCAGTCCCTGTGCAAACCTATCAGCGGCGTCTACGCGGATATCGCTGACGGCGTCGAGTTGCCGGCGATCCTCCGCAATCGCTTCGCGATCCGGCGGATGGACCCGTCCGTCCAGATCAATGTGCCAGAGCGGCGGCTGCTCTCGCCGTTGCTGATATATAGCCCTGCTGAACTCGCGGGCATCATCGCGGGCGCGATGCAGATTGCCCGTCAGCTCATCGAGCGCATCGCGACCATCATCATCCAACTCGAGGACCCTTGCATAGGCATCAAGCATCTCGTCAGTGAGTCTGACAATCGCTTCACGCACTTGTGCCGATGCAATCCCACCGAACTGCTGGGTCCAGAACGTCTGAGGCATCCCTCCAAGGTTGATCTCGAACTTGGGCCAGGGTGCGGAGATCCACATGTCCACACTCGGGAAAGGTTCGCGCTTCTCGATCGCATCCGCGAGCGCCTGGAGACGGTCATCGCCGACAATCGCGCCAAGCTGTTGCAATGTACGAGCGTTGAGTTTTGCACGCTCGTCGAGCGTTTTGAGGATACTGCGATTGCCTGTGTTCCCCTGCCCAGTCAGGTTCTGCCAGAAACTGTGGTTGCTCGCAGCTTCATCAATCAGGTCGTA
>CAZVXI010000170.1:0-6652 GCA_964631295.1 uncultured Isosphaeraceae bacterium | reverse complement strand
CCGCATCGCCGATCGTGGCTCCGCCGTCGACGAGCCACAGCTCGGTCATCGGCCTCCTCCGCAACCTCGAGCCCGCTGCAACCGAGGCAGACATCCCCGCGGCGCTCGACTTGTTGCAGGTTGCCGCCAACGCTGAGAACGCGCGGGCAGACCAGACCGTGGCATACCTGCTCAGCGACTTCCGTGTCGGCTCGGGGCAACTGGATGTGCCGCTGTCCACCATGGACCTGCGCCAGCCCGGTCGCGTGACACTGCTCGCATCCACACCTGCGGAGGAACCCGTCGGCAATGTGCAGATCACTGCGATCGATCCGGTTCGCAGACTCATTCTGCGCGGCGAGGCAGATGGCTGGGAACAGATCCGCGTGCGCCTCGCGCGGACTGGCAGCGATCTCGGCGCAGAAATCTCGCGCGTGCGACTCGTGAGCGATGCAATCGCGGGTGTCGAGCCGAAGGTTGTGCAGTGGAAGCCCGGTCAGAGCGATGCCGACGTCGACTTCAACATTGATCTCGCAGTCACCGGCGAGAGTGATGTCGGCATCAGCGCGATGATCGACCACGACAGCCTCGAAGCAGACGACGCCCGCCATGCAGTGCTTGCAGTGCGCCGATCTGTGCGCGTTGTGCTTGTCGAACGCCGCGATTTCGGTGTGGATCGTTCAATCGAAGATCTGACGGCGGGCAAGTGGATTCGCCTCGCGCTCGAGCCGTTTCAGGACAGCCCGATGCAGTTCGTGGAGGTCGAGCCTGCGGCTCTGTCGCCTGTTGACTTGCGCGCTGCTGATGTGGCAGTCGTTGCCCGGCCTGATCTTGTTGATGTGAGCGGCTGGAATGCGCTTGCTGAGTTCTATCGAAGAGGCGGCCTTGCGATCATTGTGCCACCCGGGGAGCTGCAGGTGCACCCGTGGGTGGATTCTTTCGTCGCCACGTTCGATGTGCCATGGTCGATCAGCAAGGAAGTCGTCGAGCATGAGCAGGGTCTCGGGCTCGCCGCCGAGCAGCCGCGTCAGCCGATGCTGCGCATGATCTCCAGCGAGCTTGTCGACCTGACCGCACCGGTTTTTGCATGGCGGACGCTGCCTGTTGATGCTGCAACAACTTCGCAGGCGCGCGTGGTTCTTCAGTTCGCGGATGGCTCGCCAATGCTCGTCTTGAGCAGCGACGCGATCATGTCCGCCCCGACAGTCGACGACACCGACGCTCTGCAACCATCAACCGCCGAAACGACCAGCGCGCGGGGCCTGCTTGCCTACTTTGCATCCGCACCGGAACTGAGCTGGTCCAACCTGCCGACCAAACCACTGATGGTTCCACTGTTTCACGAACTCGTGCGGCAGGGCTTGAGCGACATTCGCGCGCAGCGCGAGACACTCGTGGGCGCGCAGCGAAGCGTGTCGCTGCCCAATGCAGCGAGCGATCTCATGGATATGCAAGGCGAGCGCATCGCGATCGTTGCAGGCAGGCCTGAGCAGCCCATCGAGCGCCCCGGCCTGTATCAGATCATGGATGCAGCCCGTCAACCGCTCGGCCAACTCGCAGCAAACATCAACCCGGCAGCAGGTGACACAGGCGTGCAGGATCCACAGGCGGTTCTCAGTTGGCTGCGCACCAGCGGCGGCTGGGAAACACTCGGCGTGCAGGCATCAGCAGCGCAGGCTGCTGCTGAGATCCAACGCGGTTCCGGCCTCGCGCGGCTGCTGCTGTTCGCAGTGCTCGGACTCATTTTGCTTGAGACAATGCTCGCGCGGTGGTTCAGTCATGCATGGCAGCATGGCAGTGGCAAATCTGCAAGCGGGCTCACTGGTTCGCTCGATGAACAGCGCGCCGCATCAGCAGCAATGTCCGGAGGGTCCACCCCATGAACGGCATGATGCGCTGGCTGCTCGATCTCGATGTCATCCCCGCGGACGCGGAAGGGTTGCGCCTCGCATGGACGCACCCGCTCGCAGCATGGCTGTGGGCAATCATCATCCTCGCGTGCATCGGCTTTGCCTGCTGGAGCTACAGCCGTCTGTCGGGCTCGCGCGCAGCGCGCTTCACACTGGCCGGCGTACGAACAGCGCTGCTCGCGTTTATCCTCGTCGTGCTGGCCGGCCCCGCGCTCGAACTGCCGCGCGAAAATGTCGAACGCGACTGGGTGCTCGTGCTCGTCGATCGCAGCGCCTCGATGACCATTGCAGATGCAGACGGCATCGGCGGCTCACGCATCGAACGCGAGATGCAGTTGCGCGACATCATCGAATCGAACAACGAGACATGGGCGCAGCTTGCGCGGGATCGCAACATCGTCTGGCTCGGCTTTCACAGTGGCGCGTTCACCTTGCCGCTGGAACAACGCGATCAGCCGGCAAACACCGATGACGCCGACACCGTGAACAGCGCTCTGCCGCTGCTCGAAGCGCCGACCGGTCAGCGCACACGCCTCAATGCGGCGCTCACGCAGGCGTTGCAGCGGGCAGCAGCACGGCCGGTCAGCGGGATCGTCGTGCTTACCGACGGCCGGACCGAAGACCCGCCAGCGCGCTCGCTTGTGCGGCGCATCGCCGGCGATCGCATCGGCGTGTACACCGTTCCGCTCGGGTCTGCTGAAGCAATCGGTGATCTCGCCATCCGCCGAATCGAAGCGCCACGCCGGGCGTTTGTCAGCGACAAGGTGCCCGTCACCGTCGAACTCGACCGCATCGGCGACGCTGCTGGCAACATGGCCATGTCTGTCCGCCTTGTCGATACGCAGACCGGCGAGGAACTTGATGCACTGGAACTCGAGGCGGGTGATGATCGCGACGCAGTGACGCTCACTGCCACGCCATCGCTGACCGGCGAAGCAGAGTGGGAAGTTGTCATCGACACCGAACGGCCGGACCTCATCCCGGACAACAACAGCAAGCCGATGCTGATCGATCTCATCGATCGCCCGCTCAGGGTGCTCTATGTCGAGGGCTATCCGCGGTGGGAGTATCGCTTTGTCAAGAACCTGCTGATTCGCGAAGCGTCGATCGAAAGCTCGGTGATGCTGCTCTCCGCTGACCGGGACTTTGCGCAGGAAGGCAACATGCCTATTGCGCGCCTGCCGCGCACTGCCGAAGAGTTCGCTGACTACGACGTGATGATCATCGGCGATGTGCCGGGCACGTTCTTCAGCCCGGATCAACTCACGATCATTCGCGATCACATCGGCCGGCGCGGTGCGGGAATGCTCTGGATTGGCGGCGAGCAGCACATGCCGCTTTCGTATGGTGGGACCGACCTTGTCGATCTGCTGCCGATCCGCGGCTCGCTCACGCTCTCGCGAATTGATCGACCGGTCAACATGGTGCCGACACCGCTTGCTGATCGTCTCGGCATCATGCAGATGACGACGAGTGAAGGCACCGGCTGGCCGCGCGCATTGGCCGACCCGAGCTATCGATGGTCACGCTTGCAGTGGGCGCAGCGTCTCGATCCGAATCAACTCAAGCCAACCGCCGAGACACTCGCAGAGACAGTCACCACGTTCGAAAATGGCATGCCGCTTCCACTGGTCGTGATGATGCGCTACGGCGCTGGCAGATCAATCTACGTCGCCACCGATGAAATCTGGCGATGGCGATTCGGGCGCGGCGAGGAACTCACTGAGCAGTTCTGGGTGCAGATGATCCGCATGCTCGGCCGCGAATCGCTCACCACCGCCGGCGAGTCGCTGGCGCTGCGTGTCAACCCGCGACGCGTGGAAGTGGGCCAGCCGATCACCGTTGATGTACAACTGCTTGATTCGCAGCTCGTCGATGCCGGCCGGGCGTCCATCCGGGCGGTTATCGAAACACCCGATGGCGAAACGGTCGCGGAACTTGATCTGCTGCAGACGCCTGACGAGCCTGAGCGCTACGCCGCCACCTACCTGCCCGACCGTACCGCCGAGCTGCGCGTGCGACTCGACGACCCGCTGCTGCCAGGTGACCATGAGGCGATTGTGGATGTTTTCACCCCGGATGATGAACTGCGTCGCCCCGCAGCCGACCACGCAGTGCTGGAAGACCTCGCAGCGTCCACCGGCGGTCGCGTGCTGGATGCAGCATCCGTCGCCAGCCTGCCCGAACTTCTTCCGAACCGATCTTTGCGAACTGAAAACCCGCTTACCGAGTCGATCTGGGACACGCCACTGGCGTTATTGATCGCAATATTGCTGCTTGCAGCGGAATGGATCGGCCGGAAACTCGTTCGTCTCGTATAACAAAGAAGGCCCCCGGACGTTGTTTGCCGGGTGGCCGCCGTTTCATTGCGGGGCGTTGTCCGCTGCTGAACCGATATCAGGCGGTACAAACGAACATGCACCGCGTCCCTTCGACCCACAGGCATCGGGAGTTGTCCCATGCGACATGTCATTGAAGATCTCGAGCGCCTGCAACGCATCAGCCGGCGGATGCTGATCCTCCAGCGCACCTCGATCGTGCTTGCGTCGGTCGTGGCCATCCTGCTCGCGCTCATCGGCATCGACTGGCTGCTGCGCCTCCCGGGTGCAGCCCGGCTCGTGCTGCTGCTGCTGGGCCTGGCCGGCCTCGGGTTCGTGCTCGGTACATACGTGCGTCTCGCGCTGACGTTTCGACCTTCACTCACGCAGATTGCCCTGCGCGCCGAGCGCGTCATGCCGCCACTGAGCGGCCGGCTGGCATCGGCGATGGAGTTCGCGCGCGACGGTGATGACACACGCAACGACATGGCGGCGCGCAGCGTGCGTGAGACCGAAGCACGGCTCAGTGGATCATCACTCGGCGCCGTGATGGCCCCGGCGCGAACCGCGCGATTTGCACTGGTGTGTCTGCTCGCGATTGCCGTGACCGGCGTGCTGACCGGCTTCTCGCCGCAGGGCATGTCAACCGGCATGCAGCGCGTTCTGCTCCCACTCGGCTCTGCTGCATGGCCGGCGCGAACAGGCGTCGAATCGCGCATGTACGAAGTGCTCACCTCCGCAGTGCATCCGCGTGGCCAGTCGCTGGCGATGCGCGCACAAATCACCCGAGGCGCAGATGATCAGCGGGTCTATGCCTATTATCGCCTGCAGGTCGATCGCGAATATCAGCCGTGGAAGCGCGTGCTCCTCACGCACCAGTCCGATGGCATGCAGGAACGGCTCGTTGATGCCGAGGCAGATGCCATTGAACTGTTTTTCGAAACCGATGATGCGACCACCAAGCGAGAGCGCATCGAGATCATCACGCCGCCGGCAGTGGTGCGCGCCACACTGCACGTGGAACCACCTGCGTATGCGGCCGCGCATGTCCCGCCAGTGACCAGTGAACTCGGGCCAGGCACGGATGATCGCTCCGTGACTGATGCGCCAGCGCTCATCGGCTCACAGATGGAACTCGCGCTGGAACTGAACAAGCCTCTGCCGCTGCCCGGCAATGCCGAGCGCAACACATGGCTGCGCCGGACACTGAACTGGCCGGCTGACACGCCGTTGCCTGCACTCGCAGTCGATCCATCGGATGACACGCGCTGGACGCTCACCTGGCCGCTGACCGGTTCGCGCACACTTGATCTGAATCTCGTCGACAGCTACCAGCTTGGTGTAACCGATGCGATTACGTATCGCATCCTCGCGCGGGTGGATCAAAACCCGAGCGTGACGATCACAACGCCGGAGGCCGATCAGGTCGTGCTGCCGGGCGCGACGGTGCCGCTGGTTGCTGAAGCACAGGACGATGTTGCGCTCGCGGGCATGTCGTTCGAAGCGCAGCTCACCCCCGCTGTGAGCGATCAGTCTGCCGGGGCGGCGCCGGTCGATCTCACGCCGCGCATCATCTGGACCGAAGACCGCAGCGACATCGATACGCCGGTGGCCACGCTGGAGCCATCGCTTGATCTTTCGCAGTTCAACCTTGCCGAAGGTGATGTCATACATGTCACAGCGATTGCCAGCGATGTGTTCGACCTCGACGGTGAGCAGCACACGCCCGCCCGCTCGGTTTCGCGCAAGTTGCAGGTCATCAGTGAGCTTGACTATGCAACGCAGATTCGTCGGCAGCTTGGGGCGGTTCGCCAGAACGCGATCCGTATCGAGGCATTGCAGGCCGAGTTGCAGGACGATGTGACGATCTCCGGCATGCAGCCGGGCGTCGAGCGTGCGCAGGCTCAGCTTGGCCAGCGCATCGCAGACCAGGCGCAGCGGCTTGACGAACTCGAAGCAGCGATGCAACAGAATCGCCTGGAAGATGAACAGTTGTTCGAGGTGCTGCGGCAGTCGCGCGATCTGCTCAACTATGCAGGCCGCTTTGCAAATGAAGCCACACAGCAGATGGAACAACGCGCCGAGCAGCAGCGCAGCGAACGCAGCGATGGTGAGCGCGATGACGCGGCTGATGACACATCGCGAGCCGAATCGCGTGAAGCGGCAACGGATGCAGCCCAGCGCGATGCGCCAGGTGGTCAAACGGGCAGCCGCGAAACCGGCGAGCAGGCAGGTGGCGACAGCCAGCAGGGCGCTCAACCAGGCCGAGAGCAACAGCAACAGCAACAGGGGAATCAACAGTCAGGCGAGCAGTCGGGTGACAATCAGCAGGGCGGCCAGTCCGGGCAACAGTCCGGCGAGAATCAGCAGGGCGGCCAGCAGCCCGGTGGTGAGCAACCCGAGCAGCAGCCGCGCGAACAGTCCGATGAGCCTGCCTTCCAGGAG
>CAZVXI010000169.1:0-6723 GCA_964631295.1 uncultured Isosphaeraceae bacterium | reverse complement strand
CTCCATGCACAATGCCGAATCCAGTGGTCTATTCAGTCTATACAAATCTCACCGGCGGGCGATCGCAACGGACAGGTTCATCGCGATTGGTCGGCGGCGAGATTGACCATGAAGGCTATCTCGCTACCATCTGATGAAGTTCGTCGCCTCCGCACTCCGCGGGGGCTGCTTGTTTTTCACTCGCAACCGCGACGAAACGGAGGCTGCAATGGCTTACTCAGGTGGTGAACAACGTCGACCGACCGGTTTCCGCAAGCCGGACACGCGCGGCGGATTCTATGTGGACTACAAGGCATCAGAAGAACTGCGCCGATGCCTGACCCCGAACGGCAAGATGTATTCGCGCAAGCGACTTGGCACGAGTGCGTCAGAACAGCGGATGGTCGCCAAGGCCATCAAGCGTGCCCGGTTCATGGCACTTCTGCCCTACACCAGCGCAACTGTCTGAGATGACAGAAATCATCCGACTCGGGGCCTGCGCGATGCGGGCTCTTCTACCGCGCGCCCGCCGCCGCGTCGAAACGTCGAAACGAGTCGCGCAAGTGTGCCGATGGCAAATCGGCCCGAAGCACGCAGGATGAGCCGTGCCCGCAGACGGCGCAGTCCCTCATCGTGCCGATCAACCGCCAGCCCCCGGTGAATCCAGCCTGCCGCCGTCCGCAGGCGATTGTCATGCAGCGCGGCGAGAGCGAGGTTGTGCATGGACCGCACACACTTCGGATCGAGACGGAGTGCACGGCGACTCGCAGCCGTCCCCGCATCGCGATCATTCAAGGCATAGCGAGCCAGCGCGAGTGTTCGAAGCATTTCGGGCGATTCGCCTTCACGGTCGATGCCCTGCTCGATAATGACGCCGGCCGCCTCGTACATGCCGGCTTGCAGCAGCAGGTCGCCAAAACGCTGCATGTCTGTGGGGAATGTCTGTCGCTCCGCTCGGGCCATGCGGAGACGTTCCAGTTCTTCGCGCAGACAGCGACGGGCTTCTTCATGCTTGCCCATCTCCAACCGAGCCGTTGCAAGATTCAGCCGAATCTGCGGAAACTCCGGATCGAGTTTGTAGACAAGATCAAACTCGACCGCAGCCTGCTCCACCTGCTGTGATCGCAGTGCGATGTGGCCAAGCCGGGCGTGGGCATCCACGTTGGCAGGTTCAAACTCGAGGATGCGGCGGAACTTTTCTGCAGCGTCTGGCAGGCGACCAAGGTCCAGAAGCAACTCGCCGTATTCGAGCAGCGTGTCGATGTTGCCCGGATCATCGCGCAGGTCACGCAGGAACATCTGCTGGGCTCGGGCCGGGCTGCCCATCGCCGCGAAGACGGCACCGAGTCGGGCGCGCAGACGCGGCATGCTCGGATCAGTCCGCATCGCTTCGCGAAGACACCAGGATGCCTTGCCGAGTTCGCCGCGCTCCATCAGGCTGTCGGCCATGATCGCGAGGCATGCGGCGCTCTGCTCCTCGAGTGCGTGCTGCGCAAGGTAATGCGTCGTCTCTACATCATCGTGCCGGCCGAGCCCGAGCAGCGCATCCATCATCTGTGCATAGGCACTTTCGGCATTCGGATCGAGATTGATCGCCTCGCTCAGCCATTCGATGGCCTGCTCATGTCGCTGAAGTCGATTCGCAACCGCCGCCCCGGCAAGCAACGGTTCGATTTCCATCGGCATGAGGGCGATTGCGCGCTGGTAAGTGGCCACTGCTTCGGCATCCCGCCCAGCCGCCTCCTGCGTGAGCGCAAGGTTGAAGTGCCACTCCGCATGATCGGGGTTCAGTTCGATCGCTTTGCGCAGCTCAGCCTCGGCCTCGGCCCAGCGGCCGCGCTCGTACATCTCGAAGGCCCGGTCAGCATGTGATTCTGCGTCAATCCAGTCGCTCATGAAACCGCCACTTCGCGGACGTTTTTCGGGACGATTCATGGTCCCAGCCGTGTCCAGATCAGCAGAGCCGTCGCGCTTTTCCGTCAGGTTCCGCTCATTGCGGATTCGCTGACGACCACGACCAGTTTATCCGATACGATAGGAGTCGGCTCACCGAATCGGCGGGCGAGTGCGCCCAATTTTGCTGTTTTCTTGCCCAGAACGATCGGCCCGGCGTCGGTCGATGTCCCTCGCAGCCCCATGAAGCGATCCGCAAGCAACCTGACCTTCACTTCCCCGATGCTGGTCGCTGGTGTTCTTGCACTGCTCACGGCCGCGGCAACGGCGACGGCGACCGCGACCGCGAAGAGCCAGTCGCAGCACTTGTGGGGTCCGATTGTAACAAGTGCGCTGAGCGCGGGGTCTGGGCAAGACGCCACACCCCCGACGAACGACAATGCTGGCTCGGACGACCTCACCGAAGAACAGCGACAACAAATCGAGCTTGCCGGGCCGATCCTGCTCAACCCCTCAGCCGACATCGCCCGCTCGACCCGCGTCGGCGCTGCTCGGCAACTGCTCGCGATGGGCGTCGAACCGGCGTTCGCTGTCTTGCGACAAGCGCTCGCGAGCGAAGAGCCGACGATCATGTCGGCGGCAATCCAGGCCATTCTCGATGCAAGGCGTCCCGTACGGAACCTGCAAGACGACATGATCGCTGCCCTGCGTACATGTCCGGCCCCTGTACTCGCGTCACTCTCGCAGGCGATTGCCCAAATCGGGTCGCCGGCGATCACTCCCGTCGCAAGCATCGCGCGCGATGAGTCGCTGCCCGTCGCCGAACGTCTCGGTGCGATCTTTGCGCTCAGCGAGTTTCGCTCGCGCGCCGCAGCTCTGGAACTGATGGAACTCGTCTCACCAGGTGATGGCAGCACGCAGGCGTCACCGGAGGTCTTTGCGGCAAGTTGTCAGGCGCTCACACGCATGACCGGCCTTTCTTTGGGGAAGGATCGCAAAGCCTGGCGGGACTGGTGGCGATCTGTCAAGGAGATGCCGGCCGAGCAGTGGCTTGAGATGCTGCTGGACAACCTGTCGAATCAGATCTCGGACCTGCAAACACAAGTTGCCGAGCATCAGCAATATCGCCAGTCAGTCGAACAGCGGCTTATCGAAGCTTATCGCGAGAACCTGCGCAGCATCCCGACAACCGAGGGCCAACTTGAGCGCATTCCCGCGCTGCTCGATGATGCCCTGCCTGGTATTCGTATGATCGCGATCGATCGCGTTGCCATTCTCCTGCGCGACGCTGTCACACTCCCACCACAGTTCCAGCAGGCGCTGATCGAAAGGCTCGACGACGAGTCTGCTCAGGTTCGGACGCGCGTCGTTGCGCTTCTCGACCAGATGAATGTGCCGACGCTTGTTGATGAGATCAACGCGCGCATTGCCAATGAGCCGAACACGGCCACGATACGGGCGATGGTTGATGTCCTCGCTCGCCGCCAGACGCCGAACACGCTCAAAGGTCTCATGCATGCCCTGGACGATCCAGCAGTCAGACAGTCGGCGCTTGACGGCCTCTGGAGCGTGATCGCAACCCATCGTGAAGTTATCACGGACCACGCAGAAATCATCGCGACGCTGCGCGGCCAACTGGAACAACTGCGCAACACAACCGACGATGACGCTTCACACGTCCGACTCACGCAGTTGTGGGCGCGGCTGCTGCCCGAAGATCGCATAAACGAGGCGGTCACACTCCTCGACAGCGATGATGCTGCCGTTCGCAGCGCGGTGGCGCTTTCACTCGCTCATCGTGGCATCCGCCAGCCATTGCTGCAACGTTCCCAGGACAGTGCAATCTTCCCGCATGCAGTTCATGTCGTTGTGTCTGGGCCGGGCGATCTGCCGAACTTCCGAGTTCTCGCAGGCATGAGCGTGCCCGATGGCGTCCCGCCGACTGTCTGGCATGATGGACTTGCCAATCTCGCAGCCAAACTGCCCGCATCCAGCCTGCTCGAAGCAGATGACATCCTGCAGACGATCACTCCACTGCCGGCACAGGTGCGCATCCGTGTGCTCGAACGCGGCGTCGAAAAACCAGCAGAGACACTTGCTGCCGACGCAAGAGCGACGCTCATTGTCCGGCTGGCCAGCCTGCTGGTATCTAACAACGCGGCTGCCCGCGCTCATCAACTGCTCACGCAACTCAACGGGAGCGTGCAGTCCAGTGCGGAACTGACCGACCTGCGGTTCTTCGCTGCGGTTCGCAGTGGTGCATTTGACGCCGCAGCCGCGACCGGCAAGAGCGCCGAGGCGTGGATTGCAGAGTTGCAGTTGCTCGCAGCCAATCCGGACGCGATCGATCTTGCGAAGAAGCTGCATGCCGACATCATGACCCGCTTCTCGGACTCCCTCACCGAGGCCCAGCTTTCCACGCTTGGCGGCATCAACAACGCGCTTGCCGGCGGGAATGTGGGCGATGAGTCCGGGCAACTGCCGACAACCGGCAACACCGTCGGCGGCTGACCGCTACCATCGCCAGCGATGACGATCGATCAATCGCTGCAGTCAGCGCGCGACATACTCATGCGAGCAGGCGCGATCGCCTCATTCTCCGGAGCGGGGCTCAGTGCTGAGTCTGGCGTGTCGACCTTCCGCGACGCGCAGACCGACGGATTGTGGACGAAGCTCGATCCGATGAAGCTCGCTTCCCCCCAGGGTTTTGCCGAAGATCCGAACCTCGTGATGGACTGGTACGCACACCGTCGCCGACAGATTGCAGCATCACATCCAAACCCGGCTCACATTGCACTGGCGCAACAAGCCGATATGGTGCACGTCACGCAGAATGTTGATGACCTCCTGCACCGCGCTGGTGCGCGCGATGTGATCCAGTTGCATGGGACGATCGCGAAGGACCGCTGTCACGCGCGGATCGACTATGTGGAAGATGTCGACCTCGGCAACCCGCCGGGGCTGCGCGAGAGTCCCGTCAGCCCGGGTTCGTACATGCGCCCGGCTGTGGTCTGGTTCGGCGAATCCCTGCCCGGAGAGGCATGGGCGCGTGCGGACGAGGCATGCCGTATGTGCGATGTCCTGCTCGTGGTCGGAACGAGCGCTGCTGTCTATCCCGCAGCCGGGCTCATCTCGCTCGCGAAGCAGGCGGGCGCATCGATCATCATCGTCAACACGCAGGCGAGCGAAGCGAGCCATCTCGCGGACGTCGAAGTGCTCGGCAATGCCGGCGACATCGTGCCGAAGCTGTTCAGTAAGCGCGGTGCCGAGAGAGCGTAAGTCCTGAAAAAAGCATTCTCTGACAACGGATGACAAGGGCCGGTGGTGGAACCCGAGCGTCCGAAGGGATGACGACAGCACAGCTTGTGTCAGGATGAGCCCGTCCACCACTTCGGCATCTCTACAAAAATCGCGATGCAGAACACAATGACCCCCAGCAACAGGCAAATGCCCGCTGCGTGCGGCAGCTTGAGATATCGCTTCACGGCCCAGTACCAGAAACACACCATCCATACAGTGGACACGGCAGCGACGACCGCACCGGGTACAAACGCATGCAGAAACGGCTCGCCGGGTCGGCTCCATGTCGATCGGTACCATCGCCACGGGTCGATGATGTCCTGCACGCGCTGCAGACCGAGCCAGTCACACACGGCCTCCATTGCAAGCCAGATGATCGCCAGCACCGTGAGGAAAGACAGTGAATACATCCAGATTCGCAGGAGGTGGGCGGGGCGCACGCGTCCTCGGCGGAGCGTCGCAGGCAACAAGGCAAACACAATCGGCATGCCGACAAGCGTGAACAACGCACCGGAAACGCGCATCCACACGATCGTCGGCGCATCCTGTGCCGCCTCGACGATCAACGGCTCCCAGTACGCCCAGGTCGACGCCCGATTGCCACCCCCCCAGCCTGAAAACATCGCGTGCCGACTCGATACGATTGCGGCGAGTCCCGCGAACAGGCCGATCACGAGGCACAGAAGCCACACAACGGCAGCCGGCTTCAGGTAGATCGGGTCGCTCATCTTCACATCGCGCCAGAAACTCCATGGCCGAAGCGATCGCCAGATCGTGCGCACCAGTCGCGTGGCCGGCCGCTGTCGCCAGTGGTACTCGAACAACCATGGGTGTTCGGTGAGAATGTACACCTGCCGCCAGTCAAACTCGAGGCCACACTCGTTGCACTGGCCTTCGAGTGGGCAGCGGTCGGTCCACTGGCGTGTCGTGCCCGAGAGGTCGTATCGGCAACGCGGGCAGACAGCCGGCCGCATCTGCGATGCGTCTGCATCGTTTGTGTTGCCGGATGTGCTGGGTAAGGCGGTCGACATCGCAGAACATCCTACTCGATGTCATCGCGACAGTTGCCACGGACCGCTGGCCGGATACCGTTCACACATGACCACTGCAACCACCTCATCGGGCCCGGCGGGCGACACTCAGAGGATGCGAACCGAGCGCGACTCGATGGGCGAGATGCCTGTCCCGGCTGATGCGCTGTACGGCGCCAGCACCGCCCGCGCGGTCGAGAACTTCCCCATCGCCAATCGCCCCCTGCCGCCAGCGGTGATTCACGCTTTCGGCCATCTCAAAGCCGCATGCGCACAGGCCAACAAAGACCTTGGCAAGCTCCCCCCGCAACTGGCCGATGCGATTATTGCGGCAGCGGATGAAGTCGCGCAAGGCAAGCATGATCGTCACTTTCCGGTTGATGTGTACCAGACGGGCAGCGGCACCAGCACCAACATGAATGCCAACGAGGTGATCGCAGCGCTCGCGAATCAGAAGCTCGGACGAAGCGCCACGACCAAAGCCGATGGCGGCGTGCATCCGAACGATCATGTGAACATG
>CAZVXI010000168.1:0-6797 GCA_964631295.1 uncultured Isosphaeraceae bacterium | reverse complement strand
GGGTGTGTTCGTATGATTTGCTGGATCACATGCCGGCGTGCGCTCTGGGATTCGCGAGCCCTTTGGCCCTTCCAGAGTGAACTTGCACACGGCGATGCCCGACATCACAAGTCAGACAACGACAATACAATACGACAACCGCGCGCTCCGGAATGAGCGTGACAACTAAATATCAAGGCATGTGATCCCCGGCTCGGGCGGACTGCGCGTGCCGTCCGGTTGGTGGGCTCAGGCGTGTGCAGATGGGTGTATGGAGATCAGGTGCGGATCGTCGTCATCGCTCAATCAGGCGGTGACATCGATATGCGGGCGTTCGGCGGCAGCATCATCATCGTTGTGGCTGGCGTTTGCCTGGTTGAGGATCGGCAGAGCGCGGCGGCGTTGTTCCTGCTCGCCCTGTTCGGACTCGGTTGATGGTAGTTTGCGGACGGCCTCGGCGGCTTCAACGCCGGCCACGCGAAGTTCGACCATGTCCTGATAGCGGCGCGCACGATCGTGGATGGTCGCTCGCTCGCGATCCTTGGACTTGCTCGACTGCTGTTGCTGCTGAGCGGCCTGCAGGAGCGAGGTATCGATTGGATTGCCGATCACACTCATGAGATTCCATGAGTATTATCGACTCAAACTTGCGCGGCACTGGAAGAAAGCCCGCGATGCGAGGCAGTCAACCATCTGAGCCATCGTCGGCGGCGTCATTCTCGGACGCGGCTGCATCTTCGGCGGTCTGATCGGCAAGCCAGGCTTTCTGGAGCACTTCCAAAAGCAGGTCGTCATCGGCGGATTCGCTGGCGGATTCCCGCATGCGATGCAGGCCACGCTCGACAAGCGAGCGATCCTTCAACTGCCGGCCGACATACGCGAGCAGCAGTGCATACGGGCGCGGATCGGCTTCAACTTGCATTCGACGATCGATCATGTTCACCACGACGGCGAGGCGCTCCGCGGTTGGGATAAGGCCTTCGGCATAGTCGACAGCAATCATCTCCGGATGCTCACGCATGAGATTCTCGAGCGTGAGCGCAGCGGAGAGCAGCATTCCGGCCCCGAGTTGTGCATGACCAAGGCCTGCCGATGCAAGCGGATGATCGGGTTTCAACTGAAGCGCGCGATTGAATCGTCGCTCAGCAAAGAAGAACTCACCATCCTTGAGGGCCTGTTCGGCACGACGCATGAGTTCAGCAAAGCGGTCTTCACTGTGCTGCGACAGCGTGTCGATTGTGCCGCCCGCGAGCAGCGCTTCTGTG
Organism: uncultured Isosphaeraceae bacterium; assembly: GCA_964631295.1. Taxonomy (GTDB): domain Bacteria; phylum Planctomycetota; class Phycisphaerae; order Phycisphaerales; family SM1A02; genus CAZVXI01. The sequence continues at coordinate 5,553 of CAZVXI010000168.1, read as the reverse complement.
AGTGCCTGCAAGCGAGCGCGCTGGTCATCAGTCATCTCCCGCATGCGCGGGTCATCATCTTCTTCATCATCGAGATCATCTGTGCCACGATTGCGGTCCGGATCGGATTGCAGCGGATCGGGGATGCCGGTGTCGATTTCACGAGGCCGATCCGTCCGGGTTGGTTTTTCATCTTCCGGCCCGGTCGGTGCGGACTGCGGCTCGCGGGTGCGTTCGGCAAGACGATCACGCAATGCCTGATATGTGGCATCGAGTTCGACTTCATCATCAAACCTGCCTCGCACACGATTGAGCATCGCGTTGTATCCGGTGCGATCAAGCGTTTCGACGCGTTCACCGGGTGCAGCATCGTCCTCCATCAGGCCGCTTGGTGAGGCAACGGCTGCGAGACTCGTTGCATACGGTCTGCGAACATCCTCGGCATCAAGCATGCCGGCGTCGATATCTTCCAGCACACGGAGTCGGTCGTAGGTTGGCAGGCCCGTGACGAGTTGCAGACGCGACGCATCGTGGGCAGATACACCACGCAGTGGAAGCGATTCGATCACGTATGTCTGATCACGACCACGCGCAGCACCAAGCGTCGAAGCCATGGATCGACGATTCAGTTCATCTGTCATTCGCGCAGCTGCACGGTCAACGCGAAGTTGCGAATCAATCACACCGCGGTATTGATCACTGGCATCTGCGTCGCGGCCGAGTACCGAAAAGGCACTGGTCGATGCAGTGGCTGTCCTGCGATATTCAAGAATGCCCATCGTCGCACCAAGCGTGCGATCAAACGAGCGGCCTCCGGTACTCAGCGGATTGGAAAGTGCACTGAACGCACGGAAGCCGAACAGATCATCCGAGCCGGTCGCACCGCCGAAGTCACCTGCGGCGCTATACCCGACCGACTCACGAAAACCCCGCCCGCCGGCGACATTGCCGGTGACAATCAGGTTGCGAGCACGAAAATCCACCATTGACGAGCGAACACGTGCGTTGCCCCGCCCACCGGTGACCTGCCGATTATCAAGCGCATTGCCGGAACTCAGCGCATCCTGGCCGCCGGCTGGCGAAATCAGCATCAACGCAAGGCACGGAACAGCACACCATCGGGCAAAGGTCGTCAGCAGCATGGAACACTCCTCAGTCGAGACACACGTGCATCTCATTATCGGCGAGGTACCCGCCCGGTTCGCGGCCGTTCGCCGGAAAGCGTCAGCGACGTCCGAGAACTGGGGCACACACGGCAATCGCCATGCAGATAGAACGTGCCAGCACACTGGAGATTGCTCAGCCGATGCTCGGATTGATCGCGAATGTGGGGAAACAGCAGCCCAGCCTGGCAACTCAGTTGGTGCTGCCTCAGTGGTCGGAAGCCTTCATCAACTGCAGCAAATGTGCTTCCAGCCGTTCGAAGTCGCGCAAATCGCACGCGGTGAGGTAGTACACAAAGCGATCATCGCGATGCCGAACCACTCGCGTGCGGCACTCCTCGAGCGTGGCAGCAGATTCCCAGCCAGCCGAGTTGGCATCCGCACCAATGCCGTATTCCACCGGCACGAGGAAGATACTTGCATACACCGACCCCTGTGCAGTCGTTCGTTCATACATGATTCGCCCGGTGACGCGATCATCGCCCTCGCACACCTTGCATTCTGCTGCGTATGTGAACTCATAGCCAACGTCGGTCAGGTCAAAGATTGTCACCGGCCGAGAAAGCATTTCACTGAGGCCGATCGTCGCCGAGGCGACATCGCGAAACGCAAGGCCGGCCCCGAGTTCCCCGCCCATATCAGCCGATGCACAGTGTTCCTGGGAGAAGTATGAAGGCACTTCGAGCTGAGAAACTGCAAGCGAGTCCGTGCGACCCCAGTTGTCGATTTGCGGCACCCACAGACCGAACATGATCGCTCCCACAACCAGCGCAAGCGACGCAGCAACTGCGAACAAGTTCGCCCGGCTCGGGTTCGACAACACCCCACCACCACTGATGCGGGCGGCAACGGCCGGCTCAGCACTGCTGACCGACGAATCCCCGGCAGCTTCAGCTTCATCAAGCCCGCGCAGCACAGCATCATGCAATGCGGCCGGGGCCTGATCGCTCGACATCGCCGACGACACCGCCTGCCGCAACTGGCGTTCAAACTCAACTGCATGTTGCAGGTCGAGTCGCTCGGCCATCGCCCGCTCAAACTCGGCGGTGTGCTCTGCCGACAACTCGCCGTCAACATACTGGCGAATCATGCTCTGGTTGTGCCATTGATCGGTCATCTTGTTCAGGCCGGCTGTCGAGGCCGACGCTCTTCATGGGGTACGGTCGTATTCGTTGAACAAACCTGCTGGGTCTTCCTTTTATTGCGTCGATTTTGATGAGGAACCCGCGTTCCAGCCCAATTCTTCCGCCATTTCCCCCAACTCGGCTGCCAACAGCCCGCGAGCCCGGTGCAGACGGCTCATGATCGTTCCAATCGGCACCTGGTGAATCTCGGCAATCTCCCGATACTTGAGCCCCTCAACCCCCCACAAAAGGAGCACAGACCGATATTCCGGCTTGAGATTCTCAATGGCGTCCTTCAGCCGGTCGTCCACATGCTCCCAGTCGAGCGACGACATGCTCCAGACAACTGGTGGCTCGTCCGGGGCGGGCGCATCGGATGAGGCAGTCGGAAAGTCCTCGACATTTGCCGGAGCACGTTTGGCCTTGTCCACCCGCGAATAAAAGGCATTGTGCAGGATTTTGAACAGCCACGGCCGCATCCCGCCACCTCGTTCTTCATATCGATCGGCCACTCGGAACGCCTTGAGATACGTCTCCTGCACAAGATCACCCGCCTCATCGGGGTGGCGCGTCAACTGCATCGCCATGCGATACAGCGCATCCATGTGCTCCAGCGCCAGGGTTTCGAACTGTGCTCGTTCCATGCGTCCCTCTGATACCTGCTGCAGGCCATGATAGTGCCCCGCCTCCCCCGGGCACGCGTCGCAATGGCGGTTTCCGCGGGTCTCCCGCACGGAACGAGGCGATGCCGGCCGATACAATCGCAGCCATGACCCACACGCGATACATCTCCACCCCGATCTACTACGTCAACGACAGGCCGCACATCGGCCATGTCTACACGACCACGGTCTGCGATGTGTTCGCGCGAATGCAGCGATTCCTCGGACGAGATGTCTTCTTCCTCACCGGGACCGATGAGCATGCCGCCAAGGTTGCCGATGCCGCCGCCGAGCGAGGCTTGACCCCCCAGCAATGGGCGGATCAGAATGCCGCCGAGTTCCAGCAGGTCTTCGACCTCGTCGGCATCACCAGCGACGACTTCATCCGCACCAGCGAAGACCGTCACAAAGACCGCGTGACGACCTATGTCTCGGCACTGCTCAAGACGGGCGATGTCTACCTCGGCGAGTACGAGGGCTGGTACGACCCGGGCGAAGAGGAATACGTCCCGGAAGGTCGGGCCGCCGCCAACAACTTCAAGAGCGAAATCTCCCGCCGCGATCTCATCCGCAAGAAAGAAAAGAACTACTTCTTCAAGCTCTCCGCGTTCCGCGAGCGGTTGATCGCGCACTTCGAGGCCAACCCGACATTCGTCCAGCCCGATGCACGCCGCAACGAGATCGTCAACCGGATCAGGGATGCAGAAGATGTGCCCATCTCGCGCACCGGCGCGGGTGGCTGGGGCATTCAGGTGCCCGGCGATGATGAACAGACGATCTACGTGTGGATCGACGCCCTGTTCAACTACCTCACAACGGTCGACACGGAAGATCGCCGCAAATACTGGCCGTGCAACATTCACGTGATCGCCAAGGACATCCTCTGGTTCCATGCAGCTATCTGGCCCGCCGTGCTCATCGCGTTGCGCAACTGTGAAGGCTACGACTGGGTCGAACTGCCAAAGCAAATCTACGCGCACAGCTTCTACATCAGCGAAGGTCAGAAGATGTCCAAAACACTGGGCAACTTCATCGACCTCGAAGCAATTCAGAGCCACATCGACACGTACACGCTCGACGCCCTGCGCTACTACCTGGCGGCACATGGCCCGCTGGGCGCAACCGATGCCAACTTCACCATCGCGCACCTGCACGAAATCTATTCAAGCGATCTCGTCAACTCCGTGGGCAACTGCGCCAGCCGTGTGACCGCGATGATCAACAAGTACTTCAACGGCGAAGTGCCGAGCGAGTCGCCCGGAGATTCGCGCATCACCTTCGATGGCTATGACTGGCCCGCACTCACGCAGCAGGCCGTCATCGATGCGAGCAATGCGATTGAACGGCTTGATCTTGCAACAGCCCTGGAATGCGCACTGAACGTGATTCGCAAGGTGGATGTGTTCATCAACGACACGGAACCGTTCAAACTCGCCAAAGATGAGTCACCCGAAGCCCGGCAAAAACTCGGCGCGATCCTCTACCAGTGTGCCGAAGTCGTGCGCATTGCATCGCTGCTGCTCTGGCCTGCCTGTCCGGGCAAGATGGAATCGCTCTGGCAGGCGCTCAGCCTCGACATCGACCCCAATGCAGGCGACCTGTGCGGCGAGAGCGCATGGGGCCGGCTCCAGCCCGGCTCGAACGCCAGCAAAGTCGCCCTCTTCCCACGCATCGAAGCACCCGCGGAACCGGCGACAACTGCCCTTTGATTTGCGCAATCGCGAGATCAACTCACACAGCCGCGGATGCATGTCCGCGAGGTCTCAGCGCCTCGACTCACGTTGCCTGACGAGCGACCGCCAAAGCCCGCCCCTGCAGGCAACCTGCGGGAGCGCATGAGGGCGGAGATCAGAAACTCACGATTCCGGTTTGCCGTCATCCTCCCGATCGCGCCGTCCCGTCGCGCGGTATCGCTTGCGGCGCTCTGCATACTCCGCCGGGGCGATATCGAGGTTCGGTTCCTCGCCACGCTGCCACTGGGCATGCAACTTCTTGAGAAACGGCACGCACCACTGGCATCCGGTGCCCGCACCAAGGCAATCGCACAACTGCGAGGCAACGACGGGCTTCTCGCGGTTCATGAATGTCACGAGCTTCCGCTGACTCACACGAAAACACAGGCACACGTGATCATCGGGGTCCATACGATGATCGTAGCGACCCGCGGCTTCGCTTCGCACCGCAGTGCTTTGTTGACAAGCCGCTACCGAGCCGCAGGCGAAATGCCGGGGCGCAGCTCACGTGCTACAATCGCGGCCCAGCAGCAAGGACGAATCTGACCCATGCATTACGAAACCCTTCAACCAGTCCTCGATGATCTTGAGGCGCGGATCACAACAATCCGCGACTCTCTTTGACTACGACGCCAAAGTCGTCCGCAGGGAAGAACTCCAGCAAAAGATGAATCAGGCCGACTTCTGGGAGGACCAGGCAAAGGCCCAGAAGGTCATTGCGCAGCAGCAACTGCTCAAAGCCCAGACCGAAGGCATCGAAGCAGCGCTCAGAAACCTCACCGAGGCGAGCGAGGCCTATGAACTCGCGCGCGAATACGATGACCGCGAGATGCTCGAAGAAGCCGACGAGCGACTGTTCAAACTCTCACGCCACATGGAAAAGATTGAACTT
>CAZVXI010000167.1:0-6809 GCA_964631295.1 uncultured Isosphaeraceae bacterium | reverse complement strand
GTCGTCTTGGCGCGATCGGAAGCTGAGATGCCCGTGCCGACGCCGTGCCGACCGTGGCCATCCACTGAAACCGCCATCGGCGTGGCTCGCAGCGAGGTGTTCTGCATTGCCTGCGGCGGCAAGTCGAGCCGGTCGCAGATATCACCGCTCAGTGCCACGCACAGGTAGCCGGGCGTATGCCGAACCATGAAGTTGATCTGTTCAGGCGTGATCGACTCTGCGGCGCACACAAGGTCGCCTTCATTCTCGCGCTGCTCATCGTCGACGAGGACGATCATGCGTTCGTCTCGCAAGTCCTTGAGGATGTCATCAATTTCAGCAAATGCCATCAGGGCACAGTGTAGGCCCTGCGGCACGTTGTCTGTTTGCCGAGTCGCCGCTGGGAGGTGTTACACTGCACGCATGACTGGCCTGACCAATACGCTCGAACACGCCGCGCTCACAAGCTCACCCACGCCATTGCGGATCAAACCACTGTCGAACCTGGCAACAATTCCCGGTTACCAGACCGAGCACGCCGCCGGGATGGACCTGCATGCCGCGATCGACGAAACGATCGAGATGCCGCCGGGCGCCATTCGACTGATTCCGTGTGGCTTTGCGATGGCCGTGCCGATCGGATTTGAAGCGCAGGTGCGGCCACGCAGCGGGCTGGCGAGCAAGTTCGGCATATCGATGCCAAATGCTCCCGGAACCATCGATGCAGACTATCGTGGCGAAGTGAAGGTACCGCTGATCAACCTCGGCCCGGAACCGTTCACGGTCGAGCCAAACATGCGAGTCGCGCAGATGGTGATTGCACCCGTTGCGCACTGCGAGGTCGCGGTTGTTGATGATCTTGATGCGACCAGCCGCGGTGATGGCGGCTTTGGCAGCACGGGTGTATGACGCTCTGGCCGGGCGCTATCGGACCTTGGCGACACGGATACCCGCGTGACCCGCAAGGTCTGGCCAGCCGCGCCGGGTGGCGAAAGTCCCCGCCTCAATCCAACCGCTCATGCAGACGATGCCTCCCGAGGCCACACGCCCTTTCGGGCTCGTGGTGTCACTCACTGGAGGCGCACGTGATGGCGTTTGGGATGTTCTCTGCAGCGGTGTCGCCGATTGCGATCGACTTCGGATCGTCATCGGTCAAGCTGCTCCAACTCGGGACGGGGGAACGCCCGCAGTTGCTCGCTGCTGCGGAACTGCCAATCTCCGAAGCGCTGCGCACCGATCAGGACGGGCTGATGCTGTTCTACTCGCAGGAACTGCCGAAGCTGTTGAAGGAAGGCAGATTCAAGGGCAGGCGTGTTGTCACAGCGGTGCCGAGCGGGCAGACACTCATCCAGCACATGCAGGTGGCATCGCAGGATGGAGTCAGTCGGGACGATCTGCTCAAGGGGCAGATCGAATCGCAGATGAGCTGCGCGCCCAACAGCACGGTTGTGCGATCGTACGAGGTCAAAGAGGTGAATCGCGGCGGTCAGGCGCGCACGGAGATGATCTGTTTCGCGGTTGCAAGGCAGAACGTGATGCGCTATATCGCGCTGTTGAAGAAGATGCGGCTTGAAGTGGTCGGGATGCACACTGAGACGGTCTCGATGATCCGCGCATTCGACCATCTCTGTCGCCGCGAGGCCGACTCGAAAGTCACAACGCTCTTTGTAGACATGGGGTGGTCCGGCGCGCGCGTGGCGCTCACACATGGCAAGATGCCCGTGTTCGCGCGCTACATTCAAGTGGGCGGGCGACACTTCGATCACTTGATCGCCAAGTCGCTCCATTGTGATGTGCAGACAGCGCGCAAGCATCGCCTGAGCCTGCAACCGGAAGAGAGCATGCACACGACTGTGCAGCCACAACCCATTGCGGGTGATGGCCGAGGGAATGCAATCCTCGACTCGGCGCTGAGCAAACGGACCGAGGCTGGTACCGCGGTCGCCATCAACCGGCGGACTGGCGAAACGCCGCCGGAACTCGCGCAGCAAGTCGCACCCGCGCTCGATGAGTGTCCGGTCGACATGACCGAACTGCTCGACACGATGACGGATGAACTGTCGATGTGCCTGCGATATCACCACGGATTGTTCCCGGAGCGGAAGGTGAATCGGGTGATCTTCCTTGGAGGCGAGTCGCGTCAGGTGTGGCTGTGCCAGCACATTGTGCGTCGCCTGGGCCTGCCCGCTCAACTGGGTGACCCGCTTGCGCGACTCGAGAAGCCAGGCAACATGAAGACCCCGAATCTCGATCTCTCGAAACCACAGCCCGGCTGGGCAGTCGCGTACGGGCTGTGCTCGTCACCGACGGATATCTAACAAGGCAACGAGCATCATGAGCAACACGAGTTTCCTGCCTGAAGACTACCTCGCTCAGAAAGCTGAGCGAAGAACCAACCTCATCTGCCTGACGCTGTTTGGCGTCGTCATGACTGTTGTGTTTGCATTGTTCCTTTTCACGAACAAGCAGCGGTCGCGCATCCTTGCCGACCAGGAACAGATCAACCTGCGATACCAGAGAGCGGCAATGCAGATCGAGGAGTTGACAAAACTCGAAGAGCAGAAAGAGAGCATGCTCGAGAAGGCCGAGCTTGCTGCTGCACTCGTCGAGCGTGTGCCGCGATCAATCCTGCTTGCCGAGTTGATCAATCGCATGCCTCCACGCCTCGGCCTGATCTCACTGGAGATGGAGAGCCGTGCGATCAAGAGCGCGAAGAAAGGCGATGACAAGCCCGAGAAAGTCGGCCGCCCGCGCCGCGCCAAGACCAAGCAGCAAGCCGAGCAGGAAGTCTCAAAAGTTGAAGCGCCACGATATCTCGTGACACTCTCGATGATCGGCCTCGCACCGACTGACCTGGAAGTGTCGCGATACATGGCCGAACTGAACACCTACGAGTTGCTTCGCGATGTTCGTCTCGAGTACTCCGAAGAGACCGAAGTTGACGAACGCATCATGCGTGAGTTCCGGATCCACATGCGGCTTGATCCAGCGGCTGATGTACGCCATGTCGATCCGCTCATCATGTCGCGTGGCATTCGCAACCCGATGACAGACAAGATGGAGTTCACCGCCCCCGGTTCGAAAACCGCAGTGCTTGTGAATCCCAAGCAAGACGATGACGACGAGGACCGTTCACCATGAGATTTGGAATTCGAGAACTTATCTTCTTCGTGGTGCTGCTTGCGGTGCCGGTTGCATCATTTGTGTACGTGTTCAAGCCGCGGAATGATGAGATTCGCAATGCAAAGTCCGAGATCGCCGAAAAGGAAAATCGGCTGAACCGTCTGCAGGAGGTTGTCGCTCGTATTGATGACATCGACGCGGCGATCAGCGAGGGGCAGGAGGCAGTCACACTGCTGGAAAGCAAACTTCCCTCTCGTGGCGGTGTAGAGAACATTCTGGAACAGGTGTGGTCGCTCGCCAGCCAGGCCGGTCTGACCGTTAAGAGTGTGAAGAGCCGGGAGGCTGTGCCTGCCGCGATGTATCAGGAACTGCCGCTTGACATGGTGATGGAAGGCTACTTCGACGGTTTCTACCAGTTCATGCTGGAACTGGAAAATCTGCCTCGTATCACGCGCGTTCACAACATGATGCTGGAGCGCAATGCAAGCAACAAGCCGGGTGATAACAAGCCAGAAGGCTGGGTGCGCGCAGAATTCACACTCAGTATTTATTACCAGCCGGGCGGCAACGGTGCGATGGCGTCGGCACACAACTGAGCCAGAACACGCATCAACGACTTTGAACACCCAATCACCGGGAGCGTCCACGTGATCGACGAACCGAACAACAACGAAGGCCAGAGCTTTAACAGTGACAGTGAACCGCAGCAGATGCCCCTGGGCGTGGGTGATGATCTCGGCAGTGATAACGGGCTCGATCCGCTTGCCGGTGCTGAGACGAAATCGACAATTAACACAGGCGCGGTGCTGATCGCTCTTGTCATCGCGATCGCGTCCGGCGGGCTCTTCGTGATGCGCACACTTGCGAAGATGACCAATGTTGCGTCAGCAGACACAACCACAGAAGAGAAGATCAATGCATTTCTCGATGTGATCACTGGCAACGCGCCCGGCGAGCAGGGAAGCAGCACGTCGAGTGCCGGCGATGAATCAGCTCTGCACGTGCTTCGTGAGACATACACGGATCGACAGGTGCCGCTCGACAACGTCCAGCGAAACCCATTCGTGCTCGATGGATCTCGATCGCTTGCTGCGACGCCTGACAACCCACGACCAACCGGTCGTACGCCGGAACAGATTACCCAGGCGATGCGCAAGCGATTTGAGCAGGCGGGCGCTCGTCTGTCAGTTGATTCAACACTTCTCGGATCGACGCCGCTCGCCAATATCAACGGCGACATCTATCGCGTTGGCGATGTTCTCTACGACGAGAAGGAAGACGTGAGCCTCAAGATTGTCAAGATCGAAAGCAAAGTGGTTCATCTGCTCGGAGTGGACAATACGCTCGGCCTGGAAGTGCCGGTCGTCCTGAACATCGATTTCTGAGCACGATCCGCATGACGCATAGACGGAGCACGACCGGTGGGCAAGTTTGACCTGCGCGACATTCTGAAGACCGAAACGGATGATGTGTCTCGTGACGATGTGACATCCCACGACGAGGACAGTTGCTCACACGATGAGCCACCGCGCAGTGATCGGATGTTCGTGCGCAACAACCCGGAAGAGACGCCACGCCCGCCCGATCTCACCGGCAGTGGTCTTGGCGAAGCCCCGGGCGATAATCACGCAATATCGTCAGCAGATCCCACGAGGCTGAGGCCGGAAGATGCGCTCGCGAACATCTACAACCCGGTCGAAGCGGATCAATCCAGCGATCTCGGCGATGTTCTGCTTGCGCGCGAACTTATCACAACAGAACAGCATGCCAACGCGCAGCGAGTACTCAAGCAGTCGCCCGGCCGATCGCTCGCCGAAGTGCTCATCGAGATGGGCACGTCCGAAGAAGCGGTGCAGCAAGTTGTCGCGGAACTCAACCGCATCCCATTCGAGCGCGTGAATCCTGAGTCTCCCGATGCACTCGATGAAAAGGGATTCAGCAAACTCGGGCTCGACTTCTGCAAGGGAAACCTGCTGCTGCCTTTGCGGCGCGAGGGTGCCCGGTTGGTTGTGGGCACGACGAATCCTGACGATGTCTTCCTGCTTGATGATGTCAAACGCCGGCTTGGTGTGACATCTATCAAGCATGTGTTGATCACTGCAACTGACATCGCTGCAGTTGCAGATCATCGAACTGAGGCTGACGCAGATATTGTCGATGTTGATGAACTGCTCGCTGATGTTGATGAAGACGATGTCGAGATCGTGCAGGATCAGTCAGACGATGCAGACATCGCAGATGCGGAATCATCGCCAGTTGTTCGCTATGTGAACCACATCATCCAGACGGCGCTCAAGGAGGGCGCGTCGGATATCCATATCGAGCCGGATGAAAAGAAACTCAAGGTGCGCTTCCGAATAGACGGCGTACTCTTTGAGATGATGAACCCGCCGCGCAAGATGCATGCCGCGCTCACCAGCCGCATCAAGATCATGGCGAATCTTGACATCGCCGAGCGACGCCTGCCGCAGGACGGTCGAATCCGTGTGACTGTCCACGGGCGCAAACTCGACCTGCGTGTATCGACCGTCCCAACGCCGAAAGGCGAGAAGACGGTCATGCGTATTCTCGACAACCGGTCAATCCAGGTGACGCTCGATGAACTTGGCTTCGGTGAAGACACCTTGACGATCTGGAAGAATCAGATCGCACAGCCGCACGGCATCATTCTTGTCACCGGCCCGACTGGTTCAGGGAAGACAACCACGCTCTACAGTTCCATCCGGCAGATGGATTTGCAGAAGCTCAACGTCTCCACGGTTGAAGATCCGGTTGAATACAACCTGTCAAACATTACGCAGATTCAAACGCATGACAAGATCGGCATGACGTTCGCCAAGGCGCTCAAGGCGCTGCTGCGTCAGGACCCGGATGTTGTCATGGTTGGTGAAATCCGCGACCTCGAGACGGCGACAACTGCCATTCAAGCGGCGATGACGGGCCATCTGGTTCTATCGACTCTGCACACCAATGATGCGCCGTCCTCGATCACGCGGTTGATTAATATAGGTGTCGAGCCGTTTCTGGTTGGTGCTGCGGCCAACGCAGTTCTTGCCCAGCGACTGATCCGGAAGATATGCAAGCATTGCGCTCAGCCGCTGGAGACGTCGGAACAGTTGCGTGAGTTCGTCGACATGCACGGCATTGATGCCAGCAGCCTCAAAATGGGCAAAGGGTGCTCACGCTGTCGAGAAACCGGCTACGCTGGCCGTCTTGGTCTGTACGAACTGCTTGTTCTCGATGACCACATTCGTGATACGATCGCGCGCAACCCCAACGTGACCGAGTTCCGGCGAACCTGCAAGGAACGCGGCATGGTGACGCTTCGCGAGGATGGATTCCGCAAGGTGAGTGACGGGCACACGACGGTTGAAGAGATCCTTCGGGTGACCGAATCGACCATCTGAATCGTTGTGCATTTCCAGGCAAGCGAGGATTCACGCAACTCCAATCGCGTGGTACGCTGCGGGTATGAGACTGCTGATATGCGTGATTATGCTGGCTTTTTCCCGGTGCGCGATTGCGAGCACTGATGAACGCCCGCCGAACTTCGTGCTCATCTTCATCGATGACATGGGTTATGCCGACCTCGGTTGTTACGGCGCGGAGGGCTTCGAAACGCCGCACATTGATGCACTCGCGCGCAACGGCATGCGCTTCACGGATTTCTACGTGACCGAACCCGTATGCAGCCCGTCGCGTGCATC
>CAZVXI010000166.1:0-6819 GCA_964631295.1 uncultured Isosphaeraceae bacterium | reverse complement strand
GGCATTCCCGCGACTGTCCGAGCTGCGCGAACGCATCGATGAACTCGATGCCCGGCTGATCGAGACGATCTCCGAGCGGGCGAAGGTCGTCGTGGAGATCGGCAAGGCCAAGCGCGATGACGATACGCCGACCTACGCCCCGCACCGTGAGCGGCAGGTGCTGCAGCGCGTGCTGGAGCAGAACCCCGGCCCGCTGGACAACCGCACGATCGAGGCGATTTACCGCGAGTTGATGTCCGGCAGCTTTGCGCTCGAGCAGCCGCCCGCGGTCGGGTACCTCGGCCCGCCGGGTTCGTTCAGCCACGTGGCAGCCGTGCGGCACTTCGGGTCGTCGGTGGACATCATTGATTTGCACGAGATCGAACACGTATTCGAGGAGGTTGCCAACGGGCACTTTCGATATGGAGTGGTGCCATATGAGAACTCGATTGGTGGGGGGATTACCGATACGCTTGATGCGTTCCAGCAGTTTGATGTGACGGTGTATGCCGAGTCGCTGATTGATGTGGCGCACACGCTGCTTGCCAACTGCCCGCAGAGTGAGATCGAGGTGATCTATTCCAAGCCGCAGGTGTTCGGCCAGTGTCGCAGGTGGTTGTCGAAGCATTTTCCTGATGCGCAGCAGGTGCCGATGGCGAGTTCATCGGCCGCGGTGAAGAACGTGGCGGAGACGCCGAAGGCAGCCGCGATCGGGTCGGAACTCGCCGGCGAGTTGTATGGTGTGAAGCCGTTGATGCGACACATCGAGGATAAGGCGAACAATGTCACACGATTCCTGATCATCGGCAAGGACGCTGCCCAGCCGAGCGGTGATGACAAGACGTCGATCATGTTCGTCACCGCGCACAAGCCGGGTGCACTGGTTGATGTGCTGGCAGTGTTCCGCGATGCAGGGATCAACCTCAGCCATATCGAGAAGCGGCCGAGCGGGCACGTCAACTGGGAGTATGCATTCTTCATCGACTGCGATGTGCACCAGAACGAGCAGGCAATGCAGCAGGCGATCGCGGAAGCGCGGACGCACTGCGTGCAGCTCAAGGTGCTTGGGTCGTACCCGCGCGCGCAACAGACGCTGTGAGCAAATCGTCATGCTCGCGGAGCGGGTATGGACCGCCTCGCTTTGTGAATCATCGACTGCCAGTTGAAGCGATTTTGCCTCAACTGCTCGCAGAATTCCGCCGATGAACCGTGCGTCCGGGAACTGCTGCGAGCAACACGTTGGCAATGCACTGGACAACCCGGATGATGCATCGGCTTGCCTGCCTCGGCGGGTGGAGCGATCGGTACGGGCTGCGCGTCGTGTTGTATCACCACATAGCTGAGCAGGAGGATGATCTCACGCGTGGCCTGGGTGTGACACTCGCGCCGGACGTGTTCGCGATGCATCTGGACCACTACGAACGAGACTACAACGTGGTTGATCTGGACGCAGTGCTGGCCGGCGATCTCCCTGAGCGGCCGCTGCTGATCACATTTGATGATGCGTACCGCTCAGTGGTCGACGTTGCAATGCCGATACTTGCCGAGCGCGGCCTGCCTGCGGTGCTGTTCGCGAGTACGACGCCACTTGACAATCGGCAACTGCTGCTCGACAACCTGCTGTGCTGGATTGTGAACACGCAGGGATTGTGCGCGCTGCTTGATGCAATTTCCAAATGTACGACTCGCGAGAGCGTCGGGGAGATCATAACGCATGAGATTGCCGCGATGCAGTTGGACGCGCGCGAAGCGCTGCGGCACAAGTTGATCACACAGTTCGAGATCAACGAGCGATCGCTCCTCAAGACACGCCCGTATCTGGCTGCAGCGGATCTGCAGACGCTCGTGGAACATGGTTTTGAGATCGGTTGCCACACTGCAGATCATGTGCATGGTCGACAGATCGCACTCGGAGATGTGCGATCGCAACTGCTCGAACCGCTTGAACTGCTCTGCGAGTTGACGGATTGCCCGTGTCGCGCGTTCAGCTATCCCTACGGCGAGAGGGCAGATGCAACGGAACTTGTCGAAGGCGTGATTCGCAGCAGCGGATGTGCTGCGACGTTCCTGGTCGAGGGCCGAACCAATGACAGCGTTGATCTGCATGATCCCTTGTATCGCGTGAGTCCGAAGGCCCGCGATCCGAAGCGTCTGTCGACGGAGCTTGAAGTCCTGCCGCGATTCCGCGCGGTGCGTGATCGACTTGGGCTGCAGCGGAGGGCGGCGTGATGTCTCCGGGCCAGAAGCCGCGCATCGTCATCATTACACAGGATGGACCGGAGCAGCGGTACGTCGCGAATGTGTTGTGTGGAGCCTTCGATGTTGCTGCGATCTTCGTTGATCACAACGCGCGACGATCACTGTGGCACCGGATGAGGCGCATGCCAAAGCGGTCGATTGCCTCCAAGTGTCTCCGCGGTGTATATCTGTGGTTGATCAACGATCGTGCGAAGCAAAACCGCGCAATCGAACGTGTGCTTGGTCGAGGTGCAGGCCGATTCGCGTGTGGTGATTGTGTCGTGTATGTCGATGGGCTGCGAAGTGAGACGCTCGAACGGAGCGTGCGCGAAGCATCGCCGCACGTCATCGCAGTCTACGGGTGCGGCATCGTGCCGAATTCAGTCCTGAGCATCGCTCGCTTGACGGCACTGAATATGCACACGGGGCTTTCGCCGTGGTATCGGGGCACGCACTGCACGTTCTGGCCGATTGTGAATGTCGAGCCGGAGATGATCGGCAGCACGGTGCATGCATGTACGCGCGAAGTTGATCAGGGGTCGATATTCGATCGCGTTCGGCCACATCTGGAGCCCGACGATGGGCTTCATGAGATATTCGCGCGGTGCGTGAAGAGCGGCGCTGATGCGTACGTGCGTGCGATCGAACGAGTCGTCGCAAACGCGCCCGGCATCGAGCCTGAGCGGGGCGGGCGCACCTATCGCGGGTTTGAACGTGGCATCGTGAGCGAGTGGCGTGCGCGGCGGAAAATCCGACAGGGATTGATCCGACGGTGCGTGCGGGAACAGCGGATGCCGGAAACCACAGCCGGAAGCGTGTCCGATGAGTGTGACGCATCACTTGCCTACGATGCTGCATGAACACCAGGAACCTGTTCGTTTCGTCGGCAGTCTTCGGTCTCCTGTTGATGTTGGTGCGATGTTCGAGTGATTCTTCGGACTCGGCTCCGGCAGGTGCGGACGGCCCGACGGAGCGCATCGCGAGTTCTGACACCGCTCATCCGCAATCAACGCAGGAAAACACATCATCCATGCAAGAAATGCACGCTGCTGATACGACCACCCAGCCAATAGATCAAGACTCGAGTCCGACACACACGAACCGGCTGATCGACGAGACGAGCCCATATCTGCTGCAACATGCACACAACCCCGTGGACTGGTACCCGTGGGGTGAAGAAGCATTCGCGGCTGCACGCGCACAGGACAAGCCGATTTTTCTGAGTGTCGGCTACTCCACGTGTCACTGGTGCCATGTGATGGAACGCGAGAGCTTCGAGAATGAAGATGTCGCAAAACTTATGAACGAGAACTTTATCTGCATCAAGGTCGATCGTGAAGAACGGCCGGATGTGGATGACATCTATATGACGGCAGTGCAGTTGCAGTCAGGGCGCGGTGGCTGGCCGATGTCCGTGTTCATGGAGCCTGGAAATCTCCAGCCGTTCTTCGGCGGGACGTACTTTCCGCGGGAGCCGCGGGGTGGATCGATCACGTTCCCGGAACTGCTGCGTCGCATCTCATCAGCGTGGAACGAGCAGCGCGATCAACTCGAACAGCAGGCGAGTCAGTTCGGGCAACGCATCGCCGAGATGATGGCCGAGCAGCGAACCCCGCGTACGCTGGCACTCAGCGACATTGAACGCGCAACTGCTCTCTTGCTGTCGTCATACGACTCGAAGGACGGCGGGTTCGGTGGCGGACAGGCGCGCGCTCCGAAGTTCCCGATGCCGACGAACATCGATTTCATTCGCGCAGCATCGTGGGACAATCCAACTGCGAGCGAAGCGGCGATCCACACGCTCGACCGGATGGCCATGGGTGGCATGTACGATCATGTGGGCGGCGGGTTTCATCGTTACAGCACGGATGCGCAATGGCTCGTACCGCACTTCGAGAAGATGCTCTATGACAACGGTCAGTTGGCGAGCACCTATGCTGACGCATATGAGCAAACGAGTGATTCGTACTACGCACAGGTTGTTCGCGAGACGCTCGACTACGTCCTGCGTGAGATGACCGGGGAGAATGGTGGGTTTTACAGCGCGCAGGATGCAGAAGTCAACGAACGGGAGGGCCAGAACTACTTGTGGCGCGAGGCTGAGGTTCGCCATGTGCTTGAAGTTGCCGGGCTTGGCGATGATGTTGAGTTCGCGCTGGATGCATATGGCGTGAGCAAGGGGACGAACTTCCAGGATCCGCACCATCCGGAAGATGGAAGGTTCAATGTGCTCTATCTTGCCGCGCCACCTGCGGACCTGGCTGCGTCTCACGACATGTCCGTTGAGCAACTCTGGCAGCGACTGGACAGGATCAATGAAGCGATGCTTGCCGCCCGCGCGACTCGCGATCAGCCGGGGCTCGATGACAAGATTCTCACGGGCTGGAACGGCCTCATGATCGCTGGTATGGCAGACGGCGGCCGGGCGCTTGACGAGCAGCGTTACATTGATGCGGCTGCCAGAGCGGCGCTGTTTATTCTCGACAATCTCCGTGACAATGGCAGTGGCCGGCTGCTTCGCACGTATCGCAATGGCGAGGCCCGAATCGATGCATTTATGGAGGACTACGCCTTCATGGTGCACGGGCTGCTTGCGCTGCACGAAGCGACCGGAGCATCGCGATGGCTGGAAACAGCGGTATCTCTTGCAAAGCAGGCGCGCGGGCTCTTCTGGGATGACGAAGCGGGTGGGTACTTCGATACACTCGCAGATCAGAGCGATCTGTTCGTGCGCGTGAAGTCGACGTACGATGGGGCCGTGCCAAGTGGGATGGGGATCATGGTCAACAACCTTCTTATGTTGCACGAGCGCTCTGGTGATCCGCAGTACCTTGACGATGCAGTTGCGACTCTGCGTTCTCTGAGCGCTCAACTCGCGGCAAATCCGGTCGCGACGATCGTCGCCACGCGCGGTCTGCACCGCTACCTGACGAATCACGACGCAGCGGCACTGCGCGGCGATCCGATTGCCATCGAATCATCGAGTGAGATCGTGTCGCTCTCGATCATGGAAGACCGCGAGGCTTTGTCCGACGAGGTTGTGGCAAGGTTTGATCTGAAGTTGATGATCAAGACACCCTGGCACATCAATGCCCACGAACCGGGCGACGAATCCCTGACAGGATTGTCGATCGAACTGGTCGGTGTGCAGGGGCTTGCAATCGATGTGACGTACCCGGAGGGTGAATCCTTCGATGGGCCAGTGGGGGGCATGCGCGTGTACTCCGGATCGGTGACGGTTCCAGTGACAGTCCGGCAGACCGGCCAGCAGATGCAAGGCCAGCCGCAACTTGTCGTGAAATGGCAGGCCTGCGATGACACCGTCTGCCGTGAGCCTGAGCAGCAGGTGCTGAACCTGCAGGGCAGCGGATGATTCGCCGGGATCCGGGCTGAAACGCTGTCACAAATCCGTTACCTTGTGCAGCATGGACCGCAAGCGCATTGCCCTGATCTCGACGGGCGGCACCATCGAGAAGACCTACGATGAACTGCACGGCGTCATGCACAATGAACTCAGCGTGCTGGACGTCATGCTCGCTTCGCTCGAACTCAACGGCGTGGAGATCGTGCGCGTCTCGCTGATGAACAAGGACTCGCTGGAGATGCGGGACAGCGATCACAGCCTCATCGCCAAGACAGCTGGCAACATGGCTGATGCGCTTGATGGCGTGATCGTTGTGCATGGCACCGATCGACTGACAAGGACGGGAGATTGCATTGTCGAAGTGCTGGGCACGCCGCCAGTCCCGGTGATCCTTACCGGTGCGATGCGGCCGTACGAGCTTCGGCACACTGATGCACTTCAGAATCTGACCGAAGCGCTGCTGGCCGTGCAACTCGTGCCACCGGGAGTGTATGTGGCAATGCACAATACGGTGCTCGCCTTCCCGGGTGTTCGCAAGGATCATGATCGCGGCACGTTCGTGCGCGCAGAACCACAACGAGAGACAGAGACCCAACCATGACCGATGATCGGAGGACGAACGCAATGGAGACGACGCAATCGAGCGGAGGCGGCTTTCTTGACCTGATCGAACGCATCGGGAACCGGCTGCCTGATCCGACGACACTGTTTGTGCTCGGGACGCTGTTCATCATGTTTATCAGCGCTGTTGCGGTAAGCATGGACTGGACGGTTGTTGAACGATTGCCGGTGCAGGTGACCGAAGTCATCACGAACGAAGCGGGCGAGCAGGAGACTGTCACGATTCTGAACGATGAGGGCGAACCAGTCATCGAGTGGAATGAGACTGGCAATGAGTACAAGGCCAAAAGTTTGCTGACGCGGGACGGCTTGTTTCACGCGATTGACAGTCTCGTCGACAACTTCATGGCGTTTCCGCCGCTTGGTGTGGTGCTGGTTGGCATGCTTGGGATTGGGATCGCTGAACGAACGGGCTTGATCGGCGCGTTGCTCAAAGCATTTATGCTCGTCGTGCCGGGCAGATTTCTAACGCCCGCGATGGTCTTCATCGGCATTATGAGTTCGATGGCAATGGACGCGGGGTATGTTGTGCTGCCTCCGCTGGCTGCCGCCTTGTACAAGGCAGTGGGCCGATCACCACTTGCCGGTCTGGCTGCTGTGTTTGCTGGTGTCTCTGC
>CAZVXI010000165.1:0-6831 GCA_964631295.1 uncultured Isosphaeraceae bacterium | reverse complement strand
GGGGGCGAGCCGGGGTCGGGGTCGGGGGCGGGTTCTGGCGTGGGTGGTGGCGCGGGGTTCAGCCGAGCGTATCTGCGGCATCTGTTTATTGCTGGAGAAATGCTTGGGCCAACGCTGGTGAGTGTGCATAACATGCGGCACTTCCAGCGCCTGCTGCTGGACATCCGCCGAACGATTCGCGAAGATGCGTGGTCCGCGCTGGAGTCAGCGTGGCCGGTATTGCAGTCGGGTCGCGAGGCGGAAGCTGCGACAGGCGGCGGAGACCGATGAATATGACGATGCGGTGCCCGGCGGCATCGCTGTTGGCAACCGCTCAGACAGGACACGGACAGCGTCAATGCTCGCGAACACGTATGGATGTATGTTGATGCTCGCTCAAGATGGAGCGATGCCGCTGACAGGTGGCGGAGGCGCTGGTGGCGGGAACGGCACCGGGACGACTGGTGGTGGTGGGAGCGCTCCTCCGCTGCTGGACAGTTTCCTGCCGATGGTGCTGCTTTTCGTGGTGGTGATCATCGTCTTCTCGATCTTCAGCCAGCGGAAGGAGAAGAAGCGTCGCGATGCGATGCTGGGAGGGATCAGGAAGCACGATACGGTGCAGACGATTGGTGGTGTGGTGGGTTCGATTGTCGAGGTGAAGGATGACCAGGTTGTCCTGAAGGTTGATGAATCATCGAACACACGCATCACGTTTGCCCGATCAGCGATTCAGCAGGTGCTTGCAAGCAAGGACAGCAAGCGCACGAAGGATACAGAGCAGCCCGAACTGGCGGACGCCGCCCGAACGTAACGCAACCCCTCCGGTCGGATCATTGCCTGATGGCAGATCGTCGACAGGTCTGAGAGCAGACACCAATGCAGAACATGGGAATCAAAGTCGCGCTCATCGTGCTGGTGCTCGGCGTGTGCGCGCTCGGTTTGTTCACAAAGGAACTGCGGCTGGGCAAGGACTTGCGCGGCGGCGTGAGCCTGACGTACAGCGTGGACATTCCGGAGAGCTCAACTGATCCGCAGGCGGTCCTCATTCAGATTATCGAGGTTCTGAAGGATCGCGTGGACCCGACCGGGACGCTGGACATCTCGATGGAGCCGCAGGGCAACAGCCGCATCGATATCGTGATGCCGCTGCCGAACGATGAAGTCAAGCAGTTGCGTGCGGACTTCGAGGAGTCGCTCGCGGAGTTGCTGGCGGGCGCGCAGATTCGTCCGGTGGAACTCGACCGGGCGGTGCAACTGGGCAGTGCGGTCGAACGATTCTGCGGTGATGAGCAGTCGCAGCGGTGCGACAACATCCGCGCGATGCAGGAGCAGTACAACCTCTCGCAGTCGAAGCGCGCGGAATACGCGCTGCTGGTGGTCGAGCCGGACACGGAGCAGTCCGAGATCAACCAGTTGGAACAGGAGATTGCGGACGCTGAGTTTGAATATGAGAATCTTCGCAGAGAAGTGCTCCGGCAGAGCCTGAGTGAGATTCGGCTTCGGCAGGCATTGCAGATGCCGACCGTGGAGCCGACTCCGCCTGCTGATGCAGATGAATCATTCGACAGCCGCAGCCCGCGTGAGATTGCCCTCGAGCAGATCAAGAGTGAGTTCGACTACCTTTCGACGGGCATTGATGAAGTTGTCGCCAAGTACGATGCGTTTCAGTCGCAGCGAAAGGGCTTTGATGATCCGGAAGACCTCAAGCGTCTGTTGCGCGGCGCGGGTGTACTGGAATATCACATTGCAGTTGCGCCCGGTGCGGTGGGCATCAATGCGGATGATCTCCGGGAGCAGTTGCAGGAGAGAGGCCCGTTCGATGTCGACTCGACGATCGCTGCGTGGTTCCCGATTGATGATCTGCAACAGTGGTATGACGAGCCGGAGCAGCTTGCGAGTATTGAAGCAGACCCGGCAGGGTATTTCTCAGCGCAGGGCTTGATTGCTGATCGCAAGGACGGCGTGTACTACCTGCTGCTGTACACGACGGACAACAAGTCGATCACGCATGAAGGCAAGCAGTGGTCGGTCACGCGCGCCTTCGAGACGATCGACCAGCTTGGTCGCCCTGCAGTCGGGTTCGAACTCGATGCGCGCGGCGGCGGGTACATGAACCGCATGACCGGCTCGCACGTGAACCAGCCGATGGCGATTGTGCTCGATGGCGAAGTGTTCACGGCGCCGAACATCAACGGGGCGATTGGCTCCAACGGCATTATTCAGGGCCGATTCTCGCGAGCAGAGTTGAACTATCTGATCAAGGTGCTTGCAGCGGGTTCGCTGGAAGGCAGCCTCAGCGAAGAGCCGATCGCGCAGAACACACTCGGGCCGTCGCTCGGGCAAGACAACCTCGAGCGCGGACGTGAGGCGTTCATCATCGCGATCATCGCAGTTGCGGTTTTCATGACGATCTACTACTTCTTTGCCGGGCTTGTCGCGGTTTTCGCGCTCGCTGCGAATGGCCTGATCATCTTCGGCTTCATGGCCGGGATCGACGGCACATTTACGCTGCCTGGCCTTGCGGGCATCGTGCTGACGATCGGCATGGCGGTGGACGCGAATGTGCTGATTTACGAGCGTATTCGTGAGGAGATGTTCGACAACGAGGGTGATCTGCGCGCGTCGATCCGCGAGGGGTACGCCAAGGCGCTCAGCACGATTATCGATGCGAACGTGACGAACCTGATCGTGTGCTTCGTGCTGGCTCAGACGGCAACGGCGGAAGTGAAGGGCTTTGCGCTCACGCTTGCCATTGGTATCTGTGCGACGCTCTTCACGGCGTTGTTCGTGACACGGCAGATTTACTACCTCTATACGGACGTGTTCAAGGTCAAGCAGTTGCCGATGCTTCCGACCGCGTTCCCGGCGATTCACCGTGCACTCGAGCCGAACATCAAATGGGTCTCGCTGCGGTTCGGTTTCTGGATGATCAGCACGGTGGCGGTGATTGCTGCGATTCTCGTTGTGTCCAGTCGTGGTATCGACATGCTCGATACAGAGTTGCGTGGCGGTGTGTCCGCAACGATGCGCACGCGCGTCATCGATGACAGCAATCCAGATGCGGTGCAGCGCGAGATGCTGACGCTCTCGAGCGTGCGTGAGCGCATCATGGGTCTTGCAGACGACGACACTCCATGGGAATCGATTGCACCATCAGTCGACCCGACAGTCGGCAACGCGGTGCGCTCGGAACTTGCCAATGCATCGATCCTGACAATGGGCGAGACGGACGTTGCCGCCGAGGGTCTGCGCGCGAGCGACTTTCAGGTGAAGGTTGCGAACCCGAGAGGAGTGGAAGAGGATCAGGCGATTACCGATGCTGTGATCGCGCTGCTCACGACGGAGTTCGAAGGCCAGTTGGATGTAACGCTGCCGCTTCAGTTCGACGGGCAGAGCGATACGAGTACAGCCGGGTACGTCTATCCAATCGACAGCGAGAACATCGGGTCAGTCATGCAGGATTCATCGGTCAACCTGCGGTTGGCTGAAGCAGTCGGTGGTGCGGCGATCGTATTGCGCGACGTGCAGCCGGCGGTGACCGAGCAGGAGATTGAGCGACGAATCAGCAACCTGCGCGGGTCGCCGGACTTCCAGAACTATGCGGGTCGGAGCGTGTCGGCGTACGGCATCACGCCGGTGGATCCATCGGACCTCAGTCGGGGATACACCGATTTCGTGGTGACCGTGGTCGACCCGACATTGCAATACGGTGCGGTGGACTTTGATGTGTGGTCAGCGCGCGTCGCAGTGCCGGAGTGGCGGCTGATTCGCACAGCGCTGACGAAAGAATCGTCCCTCGAACAGGTGAGCGGCTACTCGTCGGCTGTTGCCAAGACGCTGCAGGCGAATGCGACGGTGGCGGTTGTGCTCTCGCTGCTGGGTATTCTGGTGTACATCTGGGTGCGATTCGGCTCGCTGCGTTATTCCCTGGCAGCCATCGTCGCGCTCACACACGATGTCATCATCTCGCTGGGCGTGCTCGGGCTGACGGGGCTGATCGGCGGGACAGCACTTGCAGCGACGTTTGGGATAGAGGAGTTTCGAATCGACCTTGGCGTTGTCGCTGCGTTGCTGACGATCATCGGTTATTCGTTGAACGACACGATCGTCATCCTCGACCGCATTCGCGAGAATCGCGGGAAACTACCAGTGCCGACTGCCGCAGTCGTGAATCGTTCGATCAATCAGACCGTCAGCCGGACATTGCTGACGTCAGTCACGACGCTGGTGGCAGTCGCCATCATGTATGCCGAGGGTGGGAGCGGGATCCGGCCGTTCACGTTCTGTCTGCTCATCGGCCTGCTCGTGGGGACGTATTCATCAGTTGCGATTGCTGCGCCGCTGGTTGTCCGCAGTGAGAAGGCGGCTGCAGCGGCGAAGAACGATGATGACGATGCCGATCTGGCCCGTGCGGCCGCGTAGCTGGGTGTGTCCTGCCTGACGGTTGTGGAGAATTCTGGCATTCGCGAGCGAGTGGCGCCGATAATCGAGGAAGACCCTCGGAGAGGGTCCGTTTGCGAAGCGTGCCGTGACGATGATCGCGTGCACATCAAACACCGACGATGAGCATGGAGGCGTCTGATGTCGGCTGGAACCAAGATCTTCCTCGCGCTCTTTGGCGCGTTCGTATTGCTGGTGGTGTTCTATTACGGCTTGTGGTCGCCGGGCGGATCGCAGGATGATGTCGCGCTCGATGTTGGCGACCAGCAGGAGACCGCTGAAAACACACGTGCGCCCGGGTCAGCCGCGGACAGCCGGACGGATTCCCGTGCTGGCATGGACCTGCCGCGGGCATCAACGGAATCGAACAGTGTGAGAACCGATGAGGGCGGACTGCTTGATGCTGCCCCACCCGCGCCGGGCGAAGGCAGCCGATCGATCGGTCGTGAGATCGAGATGGGGGGTGCGATCGGCCTTGACGGACCGGTTGCGGCCAACGCTGCGATGGAAATTGGCGATGGGCGGTCAACCGAGAGCGAGGCAGCGGCCGCGGGGGTCACGCCGCCGGAAACAGTTACCCCGCCTCGAAAGACGGTCGATCTTGTACCGGTCGCGCAGTACGTTGTTGTCGAAGGTGACACGCTGAGCAATGTTGCATCACGCTGGTTTGGTGATGCGCAGAAGTGGGATCTGATCGTCGCGGTGAACCCGGGGCTTGACCCGGATGCGCTGCAACTCGGCCAGACGATCAAACTGCCCGATCGCGATGCCCAGCGACCGTCGCGCGTTCTTGCGAGCAACATGCCAGCACTGCCAGCGACGACCGAAACGACCTATGTCGTCAGACCGGACGATTCACTGAGCACGATTGCTTATGCTCACTACGGCAAGGCATCGAAGTGGGCGGTGATTTACGAGGCCAATCGCAGCAAGATTGGCCCGGATCCGGATGTGTTGGAGGAAGGCATGACCCTCATCCTGCCACCTGCATGATCAGTCAGTCGCGGACTCTGCGATGCGCACGTTCTGGCGAATGTGTTCGATGCTCAGGCCGCCGATGACCAGCGACGTGACGGCCGGGTGCGCGAGGACGAACCTGATGGATTGTTCCGGGGAAAGCTCGCCGGACGCAAGGCCTTTTTTGACGACAACGCCGATCTGACGTTCGCGTGCTTCGCGCATGATCGAATCGTGTGATGTGTCATTGAGGTGGTACTCGACCATGATCGCATCCGCCCAGTTCAGGGCGAGTGTTGCGCCCGCAGGGGTCTTGCCGGAGAAGCCGATCGCACGGATCAGGCCCGCATCTTTCAGACGCTGCAGTGTGGCGACGATGTCGGTGTTATTCTGAATTTCCAGATCGCGGCCGTCGGAGTGGATAAAGACGCAATCGAGTTGTTCACGGTTGAGTCGCTCGCGGCTGCGCTCGATGCTCGCAGTGATGGACGGGGCATCGAACGCATAATGAGATTGACCATCGTCGAAAGTCTCACCAACTTTGGTTGAGATGATGCAGTCGCGGCCGTGATTAGGGAGCAAGCAGCCAAGGCGCTCCTCACTGATTCCGTAGGCGGGTGCGGTGTCGATGTAGTTGATGCCGACATCGAGGATTGCAGCGAGGAGGGTCGCAGTCGCGTCGTCGCCTGGGAGATCGTATGACTGCGCGTACTTGATCTTCTGATTGCGGCCGATCTTGAATGCGCCGAAACCGATTGGTGTGATGTTCAGCCCGGTACGACCGAGCGGACGGCGGTCCATGGTTGGTCAACCTCCCAGGGCAGTGGGGCGATGTCGGGGCGTGGCCAGTCGATGCTCGACGCATCGTCAGTCTTGCTGAGTGGTTCCGGCAGCAAATCGACGACGAGACGGGCGAGATGCGGCGCGAGCGCGAGCTTGGTTGGCCAGCATGTGAGGATCGGGCCGTCAGTCAACACGGTGGCATCTTCGGGCCGCTTGCCGTGCGCGTCGCGCTCTGCCCGGTCGACTCGATAGGTTGTCATCTCGACGTTGGTCAGATCAATGCCCGGAAGTGTTGCATTGAACTCGCGGATTGTATCGGCGATGAGCTCATCGCGCGACTGATCGACGCCGCGCTCAGCAATCTGGCCGCCGATCTGCCAGATGGTTCGGCCTTGCGAGTCATGGTCGGAAGTGATTGTCAGTCGTGTCGCGCGGCCGTCAACGCAGTGACCGTTGATCGGCGGCTGATCGCCTCGGGCCATCACCATGTGCAGTGGGCGGCGTTGCATCTGCTCATTGGGGAGTTGGAACTTCCTGCGAAGCGCTGCATTACCGCTGCCGGCGGCGAGCACGATGCGAGCGGCGCGAAGCTCGATGGAGCGGCCGTCGCGATGCGAGATGCTGACGGACGCTGCCGGATGAGATCGATTGCTGCTCATCGCATGTTCGTCG
>CAZVXI010000164.1:0-7150 GCA_964631295.1 uncultured Isosphaeraceae bacterium | reverse complement strand
GGCCGCATGGACCTGTATGTGACGAATATCGACCGTCGTCCGATTGAAGACAAACACAATGCGCTCTTCAGAAACACAACTGTCGGAGGCGTGGTGTCGTTCGGGGAAGTTGCAGTGGAAATGGGTTGCGCGGGCGGCTGGTGGGGGTGGGGCTGCACGTTCTTCGATGCTGATCGCGATGGTCGGGTCGACATAGCGGCGACAAATGGCTTTGACGACGATCTGAATCAGTTCGACAATGACCCGTCCAAGTTCTTCTGGAACCAATCAGACGGATTCCTGGACCGATCAACGCCTGTCAAGTTCTCTGACGCGTACATCTCGGGCGCGTTGATGGCTTTTGATCACGATCGCGATGGCGATCTCGACCTGTTACAGTCGTGCAATCCGGGACCGATCCGCATCCTTGCGAACAACCCGGCATCGAATCGCCGTGGTACATCCAACGGGTATCTTGTGATCAAGCCTCGGCAGGAGGGCCCCAACACTCGAGCGATTGGCGCGGTCGTTCGGCTGACGATTGGGGAGGTCACGCAGTCGCGTGTGATCACTGCTGGGATCAGCCATTGTTCGCAGGAGCCGGCCGAGGCATTTTTCGGCGTGGGTGATGCGGCGACTGTGGACTGCGTGAAGATTCAGTGGCCTGACGGCTCGGAGATGATGCTGGAAGATGTTGCAGTGAACCAGGTGCTGACCGTCGATCGTGCTGATGAGATCGTGTGCGAAGGTGATGCGAACGGCGACGCGCTGGTGAATCTGGCGGACCTGCTGGGCGTGCTGGCGAACTGGGGCTCGGATGGGTCTGAAGGCGGCGATGTGAATGGCGATTCGTCGGTGAATCTGGCTGATCTGCTTTCCGTGCTCGCCAACTGGGGGAACGACTGCCAGTGATCGCACGGTTATTGGTGACATGCGTCCTGCTGAAAGCTACCCAATCTGCCATTCGGGGTTGTACGCGCGATGGTGATAGCGCTTCTGACCAGTGAAGTCTGGACAACTTCATCATTGTCTGCTGAAATAGATCGTGACTCGGCAATGCTGAGGCGGAGGATTCTATGTTCAGTCTGATGCGGGTCATGCCGGTGTCGGTGGCTGTGGCGGTGGGGATGGTGCAGGCTGGTGCCATTGCGCAGGGGATCGAGTTCAGCGATGTAGCTGCCGCGCGCGGTGTCGCGGGAGATCAGCCTGCGCAGGGGTTCACGACTGGTATTGCTGCCGCCGACTACGACGATGACGGTGACATTGACTTCTTTGTTCCTGCTGCGTTCTTCCAGCCAAACAGGTTGTATCAGAATGACGGGTCGGGCAATTTTTCGGACGTCGTCGGCGAGGTTGGTCTTGATGCGACCATGTTGACGCGGAGCGCGCTGTTCTTCGACTATGACGGTGATGGTGATCTCGACCTCGTCACACAGCATGATCAGTATGCGGGTGCAAGCCCGTTCGTTCGGCCACTGAGCCTGTACAGGCAGGAAGCAGATGGCACGTTCACTGACGTGACGACGGCGGCCGGGTTGTCATATCCGCTGGTGCAGTCGTCAGGCGTGCATGGGGCCGGCATGTGTGCTGGCGATATCAACAACGATGGCTATCTCGATCTGTGTGCAGTGCAGTGGTCCGGAGATTTGTACGTCTTACTGAATGGTGGGGATGGAACGTTTACAGATATCACAGTGTCATCGGGTGTGTCTGCGACGGCTGACACGCCGTGGCAGCCGGTCATGTTTGACTTCAACGACGACGGGTGGCTGGACATCTTCATAGCCGTCGACTTTGCCGCCAATCGCTTGTGGATCAATCAGGGCAACAACACGTTCGTCGACGTCGCACCTGCTGCAGCCTGCTCAAGTTCCTGGAACGAGATGGGCGTTGCACTGGGTGACTACGACAATGATGGCAGGTTTGATCTGTACGTGACGAATATCGACCTGACACCGTTGCAGATAAAGCACAACGCATTGTATCACAACACTTCGAGTGGCGGTTCTGTCTCGTTTACTGAGTTGTCGCAGGAGCTTGGTGTTGCGAATGGCGGTTGGGGATGGGGCTGCACGTTCTTCGATGCTGATCGCGATGGTCAGATCGACATAGCGGCGACAAATGGCTTTGCCACATCGCTCGATCAGTTCGTTGACGATACTTCTGTGTTCTTCTGGAACCAGCCGGGGGGTTTCGAAGATCAGTCAGATACTGTCGGGTTCAATGATGATCTGATCACTGGAGCGCTGATGGCTTTCGACTACGATCGCGATGGCGATCTCGACCTGTTACAGTCAGCGAATCCGGGACAGATCCGGCTGATGGAATGCAACCCGGCATCGAATCGCCGTGGTACATCCAACGGGTATCTTGTGATCAAGCCTCGGCAGGAGGGCCCCAACACTCGAGCGATTGGCGCGGTCGTTCGGCTGACGATTGGGGAGGTCACGCAGTCGCGTGTGATCACTGCTGGGATCAGCCATTGTTCGCAGGAGCCGGCCGAGGCATTTTTCGGCGTGGGTGATGCGGCGACTGTGGACTGCGTGAAGATTCAGTGGCCTGACGGCTCGGAGATGATGCTGGAAGATGTTGCAGTGAACCAGGTGCTGACCGTCGATCGTGCTGATGAGATCGTGTGCGAAGGTGATGCGAACGGCGACGCGCTGGTGAATCTGGCGGACCTGCTGGGCGTGCTGGCGAACTGGGGCTCGGATGGGTCTGAAGGCGGCGATGTGAATGGCGATTCGTCGGTGAATCTGGCTGATCTGCTTTCCGTGCTCGCCAACTGGGGGAACGACTGCCAGTGATCGCGGGCCGGGCTCGCGCGATTTTCTTCATCAGAACCTGACAGATGCCGGGTATGTGCGGGTCCAGTGGCTGCGGGCGGGGGCGGTCTGCGCGCATCGACGCGGGCAGCGTCGAATCGCGTGCCAAACGGCCGTCTTTGCTTGCCGACGCGGTCCGCGCTGGCACAATGTCCGTTGGAGATACACATGCCCACACCGGCCCATGCAGCGAGTCAGAGCCAGCAACGCATTCGGTTGCCTGAGGTGCGCTGCGCGTGCGGGTTGGCTGCGTTGTATGTCGGGCTGGCGATCTGCCTGACGTCAACGATCGCGTCTGCTCAACGGGCGGTGTCGAGCCATCAGAAATCCGTGGGGCAGGATGATTATCAAACAGCGATCTGGGCACCCAGGCCGGGCAACATCAACAACGAGATCGTTGGCGAAGATGTAATCCCGGAAGAGTTGCTCAGCGAGTATCTCGATCTGCATTCGAGTTTTCAGCATGTTGCAGCAGCGCGCGTATCGCGTGAGTTGATCGCCGTGTGCCCGGATCGGCCAGAGGGTTACTACAACCTTGCGTGCTCGCTCGCGCAGTTGCGCAGGCATGACCAGGCCATGGAAGCACTCGAGGAAGCCATCGATCGAGGCTGGCGATATCTGCGACATGCCTGGCTCGACCCCGATCTTGAAACGCTCCGAGATGACGCGAAGTTCGGCACGCTCATGATGAAGATGGCGCGGCTCGAGCATAATGAGCGTGTGATGCCACGCCCGCTGCGTGATGCACCGCCCGCTGCTGTGATTGAACTGCTGGAGACGCGCGTTCCCGAACTGCTCGATGTCTATGACGTACCGGGCGCGACGATTGCACTGGTGCAGGATGGCACGCTCGTCTGGAATGAAGCGTTCGGCTGCAGCAACCCGCACGATGAAGTGCTGATGCTCGCGCACGATCAGTTCGAGTTGCAGTCGCCGGTTGATCTGTTCGCACTGCTTGCAGCGAACCAGCAAAGCGAACGTGGGCTTGATCTTGCAGACCTGCTGGCACAAGCGGATGAACTCGACCTGCGGGAGCGGCCGCAAAGGCTGGCGCGTGGCACGGTGCCTCGGTATGTCGATGTTGACCGCGATCTGCGTGCTCGATTGCTGGCCCATGATGATGCGTCACAAGTGCCGATCCGAGAACGCCGTGGTGCTGATCGATCGCTCTGGCCGATCAGTCAGATCATTCCGCGCACGCTGGATTGGGTTACTCTGGCGATCGAGCAGGTGACGCGCGAGACGTTCTACGCGTATTGCCGACAGGCTATTCTGGATCCGGCAGGAATGCATGAGACGACGTTCGTGCTGCCGAAGCACCGCCCCGCTGGCGGCCAGCAAGACGATGGTGTCTCGGATGCGGCCGGTTCGGGCGATGATGTGATCAGCGCCTCACCCGCGCCCGTCGTCATTGGCCATACTCGGTTCGGCACTCCGCTGACACCAGTGGATGATGCATTGCGAACCCGCATCGCACCGGTCCGCACAACCGCTGGCGATCTGGCACGATTGATGGCATCGATCATGCGATCCAGCAGACAACCCATCGCAGGCGACATTGATTCGTTCGCGACTGAAACCCACGCAGACGGGCGTATGAACGGTCACGCCATCAGCGGCGTGCTCAATGAACAGCCGCCGGGTGTACTGCGCGCTCCGCTTGAAGACATGCTTGCATCGCGTCGCTTGCAGCAACTCGGCCTTGGCCTCGAAGTTCACCTCGATCAGACCGTCGCCGGGCCGCGCATGCAGGTGATCGAAAACAACGATGGCATCGGCATGCTGATGCGATGGTACCCCGAATCAGGCAACGGCATCGTCGTGCTGTTCAACTCCGAGAACGGCCCGGAAGCTGCCATCCGCATCGCCCACGAAGCGCTTGGCGGTGAGTGAGCAAAGCAGCCACAGCGACAGCGACAAGAAGTGAGCCGGCCAGCAGTTGCTGCTGCTTCAAATGCGCAATCCACAAACGCGAGACCCACGTGCCATGATGTTGCAACATGCGACATGCCCGATGCCGCGTGTGACGGCTGTGCCGCGCGAATGCGTTCCCGGGTCGGTTACGCTGACCATGCAAGTGCCTGGCGACGCAGACCTTCATCGATCGGGATCGCCCGTCGATCGCGACCGCGCATCACACGGTCTCGCGTGTCGGGCTCGCCTCGGTGTGTTTGCATCGTGGCCGGCAGGGTGTTGTGCCAACCATCGTGGGTCGTGGTCGCTTGCCGCGCCGCTTTCATTGGCTGTGTGCGCACGGTTGTTCGTCGAACAGCGAGGCACAGGTCGTCCATACGGATTGAGGTTCGAAACTTCTCATCGCCACCGAGTTGCCAGAGCACGATCGCGCTCGCGAGCGTCGAGCCAATCGAACCGTCTGGCTGTTGCATTGCTCCAAAGGAATCAATAATCCAGTCCGCAGTCTGCCTGGCCTTGTCTGTGGCGCGTTCGGCAGAGCAGGGCGCGGCAGTTCCCAGCCCGCAGGAAGATGCCCGTGCAAGTCGCCCCATATGCGTCGCATGGTCAATCAGGCCCCGGCACGCACATGCCAGAGCCGCGATCTGGCCCGGGGTCAAGTCTGCACACCCACCGGACAGCGAGCCTTCGGGCGCCTCCTCCTCCACCCCCGGCCGCTCATCTGTGTCCGGCCGCTCCGCCCGGGTGGCCCGCATCACGATCGCAGCGACCTCCGACAATCGCCGCACCATGCGTTCAATGAGATTCCCCGCCTCCCCGGCCGCACTCCTCTGCGCGGCGGCCAGGCCGAAACTGCAGCCGTCAAGTTCGCTCCATCGCTGCAGGGCGAGCCCGAGGCCAGCGAGTTCCGCAACGTGCTGCTGCGTCAGCAGTTGCGCCACCACCGGGTCGCCACACCGGCCGTTGGCGAGAATCCGTCTCACGAGCTGGGCGTAGCTGCCCGCCCGAACCATCTGCCCGATTTGCTGTCTGCTGAGCATCGCCTTCGCTCCAATCCGGCCGTCCACTGGCCGACGTACATCCGTTTGCATGATGTTTGGGTATTGTGCCCGGCCGAGGAAGCGATGTCAAGCCGGAAGTTCGATAAATGTACGGTATATGGTCGCTCGTGTGACGTCGAGGATGGCGGCGTGACTGAGAAGGCCGGGATGTCGTTCTTCGTACCTCTCGGCCCCGGCTGCCCGGCCGCTTCTCCGCACCCGTCGCACGTGAGCGCAGCGAAAATGCCGGCCCGACCAAGCAGTCACAAGCCCCCGGCAGCAACGTGTACAATAATCCTGCCCGCTTGGACTCTTATGCCCTGCCCCGGAGGCGAAGTGATTCAGCTTCAGGACCATGCGACTGTGTTGTATGACGACTCAGCAACCGTGTTGGAGCGGTACGAGTACGATGCGTATGGCCAGGCGACGATTCTGGATGCGGACTTCTCCGATGATGGCGATGGTGTCAGCGACCATGAGCAGCATCATCTGTTCGCCGGCTATCGCCATGACGCCGAGTCCGGGCTCTACGAAGTCCGCAACCGCATGCTGCATCCCACGCTTGGAAGATGGATGCAAAGGGATCCGCTTGGGTATGTCGATGGGATGAATGTGTATGCATACGCTGCGACAGCATCGCCTACTGTAGGCACGGACCCGTTTGGGTTATGTTGGATCAAGAGATTTCGTTGCACTCTTGTCGAAGACGTCATTGACGACCAGGAAGATCAAAGATATTGTCGATATCAATGCGTTGAGATCAGCCTCAAACGAGAACGGGAGCAGAGAAATACGAACGTGTTTTGTGGGGATTTGCCGTATCCATATATTTTCTGGGAATCCGAGATTGTCGGACAGGGTTTTTGGCGAGGACTCGGTGACATGGTCCCTTTGTGTGATCCGGATCCACTGCCATGTCGGCAGCAATATGAAGTGGGTCCAAAGCTGTTTCATGACCCTTAAGCTTCGCCTTGTGACGTCAAGCAGTGTGCATCTGATTGTGCGTCAGTGAGAGATGCTGCATTGGCGGCATGCAAACTCGCTCCTAGTGGGCCAGGTCACCATCCGGGGTGGGATCTGGCATGTGAACAGGCAGCGAAGCTGGCTCATTGGGGATGTATCTCGACTTGTAATGTGCTATGCAAATGAAGATCATTACGAAGATTGTTGTTGGCCTTGTTCTTATCATTACCGCATGCCTTGCAGTTTGGCTTATGACGCTGCGGGGTGCGGACAGAATTATGTGTGCTGTTTTGGCGAAGGCTGATAGTAGTAGTGCTGAAGTGGCCAGTGCGATCAACACACTTGGCGATGCTCTGTGTGAATGTGTTGTTGATGCCCTCGCCGGACGAATCGAGGAGAGCGACCGGGTGCTGTCGCGCGCAGGTCTCG
>CAZVXI010000163.1:0-7163 GCA_964631295.1 uncultured Isosphaeraceae bacterium | reverse complement strand
CTTGCGCCGATCAGTGCGTCCCGCTGGCGGCGTCGTGCACAGTTACCTCGGGTATGACCCGAATCGATTTCCCTCGCCCACGCAGCCCGGCGCGGGTGATGGCATGGTTGATGCCGCGATGGAACATCTCTTGCACTTCGGTTCGTACCAGCCGCTCACTGATGAAGACCTCGCCAACGCCATCGAGATTGACCCTTCACAAATCGCAGGGTTCGGCCCGAGTATCGATGCCCTGATCGCGATGCTCGAAGAACGCAAGCGTCGCATTCTCGAAACGTACGACCCCGCGCCCGCAGGAAGTGAAGCCCGCGATCTCTACCGCGATGCAGCCGCGCGCATCCAACCGGAGACGAATAAGCTGCGCGACCAGATCAACCGCGCCATCGCACGCGAGTCCATCCCGGAGCTCGAACGCATCTGGTATCGCACAGATCAACAACGCGGCCCACTGGCAGGGCAGATCATGGGGCTGATCAACACGCTCGGCCTGCGACTTGAAATCGAACAACTCATCAGCCGCTACAACTTCACGGGCAGACAGTCAGTCACACCTGATGAAGCACTCGAAATCAAGGAAGAGCTCGAAGCCATCGACCGCCTGCTCGAACAACTTCGCGAAGCGCGCAAGAATGCCAAGGTCGGCATCATCGATATGGAAGCACTGCGAAGGTTTGTCGATGAAGCAGATGTCGAGCAACTGCGCGGCATGGAGCAGCGCATCAACCAACTCATTCAGGAGCAGGCAGAACTCGCAGGGCTCGAACGCACCGCAGACGGCTACAAACTCGGACCGAAGGCGATGCGCACCATCCAGGGAAAACTGCTCGATGAAATCTTCAGCGAACTCGAACAGTCGCGCACCGGCAGGCACTACGGGCCGATCGTCGGCGAGGGCGCAGTCGAACTCGAGCGAACCCGCAGCTATGAGTTCGGCGATTCCGCGGCACATATCAACATTCCGCAAACGCTGACCAACGCAGCGATTCGAAGCGCATCGCGCGACGATCAGCGCTTCGGTGTGTCATCTGATGATATCGAGATCCATCAGACGCGCAACAACCCCAAGGCAGCGAGCGCCGTCATCATGGACATGTCCGGCTCGATGCGCTGGGGCGAGCAGTACGTCGCATGCAAGAAGATGGCGCTCGCGCTTGATGGCCTTATTCGGCGCGAATATCCGGGCGATCATCTCTCGCTCATCGAGATGTACACCTTCGCCAAACTTCGGCACATCTCCGAACTGCCCGAACTCATGCCCAAGCCAGTCACCATCCGCGACCCGTGGGTGAGGCTGCGCGTTGACATGGCAGATCCGGATGTCTCCGAGATGATGATCCACCCACACTTCACCAACATCCAGGCATCCATGCGCCTCGCGCGGCAGATGCTCGCAGCGCAGGACACACCCAATCGTCAGATCATGCTCATCACCGATGGCCTGCCCACCGCGCATTACGAAGGCCAGCACCTGTACATGCTCTACCCCCCCGACCCGCTGACCGAAGAAGCGACTATGCGCGAAGCACACCTGTGCGCACGTGAAGGCATCACAATCAACATCTTTCTCGTGCCGAGTTGGAGCCAGAGTTCTGAAGACATCGCCTTCGCGCACCGGCTTGCAGAAACGACGCGTGGCAGAGTCTTCTTCACTGCGGGGCACGATCTCGACCGCTTCGTGTTGTGGGATTACCTGCAAAACAAGCGCCGCATCATCGGGTGATTCATCGTCTGCTCGCACGGCGCTTGATCAAAGCATGCCAGTCGCGTTGCGACATGTGATTGCGCCGATGACGACAGCCGATCAGCACGTGCCCCAATTCGAAAGCACCGCAAGCAGGTCTGCGAGGTTCACTGACCCGTCGATGTTGACATCGCCGCCGTCGGATCCGTCGCCGCCCCAGTTGGAAAGAACTTCCAGAAGATCCGAAAGACCGACAACGCCGTCGAAGTTGAGATCCTCTGAGCAGGTGTTCTGCATGGTGAGTTGGTAGTTGCCGGTCAATCCGTTGTAGCCGGAGACGCGGATGAGGTACGTCTCCCCCGCCACCGTTTCGAACTGAATGACGGACTTGCGGTTCAACCCGCCGAGGCTGCACTCGCCGGGCGCGCCGACAGCATCATCGTTGCATGCAAGTTCCGCGGCGGCTGCACTGTCGAAGGCGGCGATCGCCGAGTCATAGTCAGTCACTGCGTTGCATGTCGATGCCTGCGCGATGCCGGTTACCGTTGCGGTCCAGCGGAGCCACTCATCGATCGTGTCATTGAAGGTGCATGAAGTGTCATCGCCGGTCGAGCCGGTGTTGTCTGTCGTGGTGCCAGCGTAGGTGTTTCCACCCATCGTGATGGCGCTGGATAGCTCGTCGCCGTCGGCGTCACCGATCGTGAAGGACCAGACCGGCCCCTGCGCCCAGTCCGTGCCATCGGTGGTGTCGATACGCCAGAACCAACTGCCGTTGACGAGCGTCGGCGTCATCCAAGCACTCGACGGTTCAAGTCCCTGATCAGCAGTCGGGAGACCATCGCGCACCTCGGAGTAGATCTGAGAAAGATAGACACGGTGATTCGTAGCAGCAGGTGAGGAAGTCCACGAAAGTTCGACCGAAGACGTCATCGCTGAAGTGAGATGCGCGGGCGTCGGGTTCGCGGCGGTTCCGAGTCCAGCAGCGATGGCAATGATCTCTGCAGGCGACAGCGTGTCCCCATAGATCCGGATGTCGTCCATCTCGCCCTTGAATCGGCGAGGGCTGCTGTGCGGGTCGTGGCCGAGAACGAGCGTCGCGTCGAAGGGCTCGGCGTTGTGCGCTGCGGTATTCGTAGCCGTCTGCATCCCGGTGCCAGGATCCATGTAGATCGTCGCTGCTGTCGGAGTCACTGCAAGAGCCACGAATGTCCAGACACCATCGGGCACCACCAGCCCCGAGTTCCATGGCCATTGCCCGCCATCCCAGTGATATCGCAGTTCATTGGCGTTCCCGAAGTTGAGACCCGCGACGGTGTTTCCGCCCCGGCAGAAGACAAGTCCTGCCCAGCCGGTCTGGTCGCCGTCGCGCTTCACCCAGCCGGTTATCGTGAAGTTGGCTGTCGAGACGTCGAGCGCATCTGCCGTCAGCCGATCGTCAACTCCATCGAGTGCGATCCCGCCATTGATGAGCCCGGGGTTCCAGTTCGGCCCGTTCTCAAGCGTCGCGTGGCGCAGATAGGCTGATGAGTCATTGGCAACTGTTCCGGCCACCTCGTCCATCGCGAAGTGCGCGAGAAAGCCAGAGTCGGACGTCAGCTTTGTCATCACATTGCCGAGTGCCTCGCGGCCCGATGCGTCCACAATGCGATAGGTAAAGTGATCCGTCTGCGGCGTTGCCAGCGTGGGTGGTGTGTAAAGTAACTCATCGCGGCCTCCGGGGCCGGTTCCTGCGGACAGCGTCACGAATCCGCCCAGAGATGTGCTTGTGTCGAACGATGTGATCGCCAGCGAATCCCCGTTCACATCATGGTCATTCCCAAGAACATCAATCGTGATGGCTGTGCTCTGAGGGATATAGGCAGCGCGGTCGAGACTCGCATACGGCGGAACTTCAAACGGGTGCGGACCGAGATTGTCGAGGAATCCCGAGCGGGCGATTCGGTGCGCGATTGCTTTGGCCTGCTCCGGGCCGGACATGCGTGACAGCGAGTTGCCGGAGTTGATGGTCTTTCCTTCCGGTGTCCCGCCATCGAAATGGCCGAGCGACCAGTTGTGGCCCACCTCGTGCCGCCACACAATGGTGAAGTCTCCTTCTATGGATGCATCGTTGGCTGAGTAACCCGGGCTGCCGACAACGCCCACAGCCGCGAGCCCGCCACCGGTGACGAATGTCGCGACAAGTGCAATGTCATGCGTGCCGGGATCAAGGACGTTGTTCCACTGGTTGCCAATCTCACTGAGCAGTGCGCCAGTTGTCGTCATCCCGTCATACGGGTCCTGCGTTGCATCCGCGCGCACCACAACCCGACCAAGTCGATGGAGAATACTCGCATCGCGCAGGTAGAGAAGATTCACTGTGTTGACGGAATGCTCGACCATTTCCAGAGCTGCATCAATATCTCCATCCACCGCATACTGGCTGTTTGGGATATCGACACCAACCTCAGCCGCCCAGACGTCGGAACCAGCACCGCCGGCTCCGGTCACAAACGCGGGGTAGTTTGGCGTCCAATCGTCGTGAGTGCGCAGTATGGTGGTTCCGCCATTGTTGATCCACTCCGCCCCATCCTCAAACAGCACGTGGTAGAAGGTAGAACCATCTTCGCGTCGCAGAGCGGATGCCATCGCGCCCGGCAATGTTGCGATCGTGCCGATGTACGTGCGAACCGAGTCGGGCGTGTGCGAGACAAAGCTGCCATCCGCCTGCTGCACCTCGACAGAGAAGTTCGGCCCCCGCGCAGAGTGCAGTTCGAAATCAGCCTGATACGAGGTGCCGCCGTAACTGACTGTCCACTCAAACGTGGGAGGCGGCTCCTGTGCCTGGGCGGGAAGAGCAAGTGCGATCGCGAAAACGATGGAGAAGGCGCGAATCATGACAAGAACTCATACGTTGTGTAGCACCGACGGCTGCGCCTCGATTGCTGTTTTCTGGCGGTGGCGGCAGGTGTGGTGCCGACCGTGGAAGGCCGGTTCAGCATTTCTTCGCGCCTCAGTGCCCACTGATCAACCAGCATATCGGACCGAGTGTCTGGAGCCCGTCCGGGATGCTGAACTGATCATGGTGAGTCGGCAGTGCTGGCGCGCATTGGGCGCACGCTTTTACCATTACGATGATCGTTCATACTGCACACTGCACGCGCGACTCCCCCGCGCCCGCGCCGGAAGCAGGTCGCAGCCAGTCGAATCTGGTTGATGCGTGGATCACGAACTGCCTGGCGTTCGCCGGTTCACCAGTGATGCACCGATGAGCACGCCGATCACGCCGGCGGCCGTCTTGCTGAGAGCGAACCACGTTGGCTCCTTGCCGTGCGCGCCGATGTCCTGTAAGGTCGCGGCCGTGGTTCGCGCGGGGGGATCGGGCTTCTTCATGTTCACCATGAAACTGCCAGCGCCCAGCACCAGCACAATCACCGCCAGCGCGAACGCAGCATGCGTGTGTCGTGCGATGATCTTGCACACGATGCCGCCAGCGATCGCCCCAAGCAGGCCGGCCGCGAGAACGATGGTGTTGAACGTGTCGGTCGTCCAGTATGACTCGGGCTGAAGGATATTCTCAAGCCCCATGGCCGCCATCGTGATCCCGAACGCTGCTGCGACGAGGACAGCCATGACCATCCATCCGACGATAATGCCCGCAATGATTCTCAGCATGAGTCAAGTCTCCGCGTGGTTGACCATCAGCAGTGTATCAAGTGGGTAGCTTCTTCGCGCCGTCGCCATCGGCAGGTCGATCGGCGTGTGCACAAACGTTGTACCGCGTGATTGATTTTTCCTCAAGGGGGCGCGGATCACAGCCAAACTGTTCACCGATCACCTGCGGGCGGCGATGTCGAGACTGGTGATGTACTCACTGGGCTTTGCATCGTCGGGAAGCTTGTCGATAATGCGCGCGTAAAGCGGATCGTCGAAGTTCGTCATAGCGTCAATGTACTGCGGCTTGCTGGTAAGTTCGATGTCGGTGAGACCCGCAGCGATCATGTCTCGCTTGATGTTCTCGACAAGATCCGCACCTGCCACGCAGCCGATGAGCGCTTCGACATCGTTGCGGACGGATTCGGGCAGCGGCTGGAGCAAGGCGAGATCGGAAATGGCAACGCGCCCGCCGGGCTTCAGCACGCGCGCAACTTCCTGCCAGACGCGCGGCTTGTCGGGCGAGAGATTCAGCACGCAGTTGCTGATCACGACATCGACGCTCGCGTCGGCAACGGGGATGTTCTCGATCTCGCCAAGACGGAACTCGACATTGTCGAGCCCGGAGTGCGCGCGGTAGGAATCAATGTTCGCGCGGGCTTTGCTGAGCATGTCGGGCGTCATGTCGATGCCGATGACGCGGCCGGTGGGCCCGACCTTGGGGCCTGCTATGAAACAGTCGAACCCGCCGCCCGAGCCGAGGTCGATCACGACTTCGCCGGGCTGGAGCGACGCGATCGCAGTCGGGTTCCCGCAGGAGAGGCCCATGTTGGCGCCTTCGGGCAGTTGGCTGAGATCTTCATTCGCGTAGCCGACCGCAGTGGCGACCTGATCGGCTGACAGCGTGACCGGGCCGCAACAGCCGCCGTCCTGCGCATCGCCTTCACAGCAACCGGCGGAAAGCGTGCCTGTCTGGGCAATCTTACTGTAGCCGGCGCGGACGCTGTCGCGCACCGCATCAGCGTCAGCAGTGGTTGTCGATGTCGACGTCGTTGCTGTGTCGCTGCAACAGTCATCGTCACAGCATCCGGTCGTCTGCTTGGTTTCGGGCGCGGCGTTCGTGTGCGGGTTGGTCATGGAAGTGTCCTTGTTCGAAAGTGAGCGTTGATTATGAGTGTGTTTTCAGCCGTTGGAGCAGTTGCACGGCGGGTTGCCGTCTGCCGGGCAGCATTCTTCTATGGCGCCCGCAAGAGCGCGAAGCGACTCGCTGAGAGAGTGATACCGCACCTGATAGTAGACCGTCCGGCCCTGCTTGTGCGATTCGAGTACCTTCGCTCGGCCGAGCAGCGCGAGATGCCGGGAGACGACGGACATGTCGACATCGCAGCACTCTGCGACCTCGCTGACGGTGCACAGCCTCCCGCATTTGGCGAGGCACGCAAGCAGACTGATGCGCGTCGGATCGCTCAGGGCACGGAACAGCTCGTGGTCGAGTTGTTTGTCGATCGCGAAACGCCTGCGGGCCGCCTGTCGTGGCGAGCCGGGCCTGCGGATGGGCCGGGATTGCTTGCTCGTTTGCGTCATGGTGCAAGTATAGGGCCAAACGGGACCGGAGCAAGCAGAAGATTTGCATATTTGTGCAAATATGGCAGAGCCGGGATCACGACGGGGCCGGGCCGGCTTTCTTGTGCGCTGTGCGTCGATCACGATCGCCCGGGCAACCACATGGCTGCCGCGCGGTAGCACCCTTGCACATGTGGCTGATGAGTGCGAATGTGCAAATGGAGACAGAACCAATAATGATGCGCCGTCGATCCCGCCCGTCTCAGGCCCGCTCTCACGCCCTGCTCCC
>CAZVXI010000162.1:0-7228 GCA_964631295.1 uncultured Isosphaeraceae bacterium | reverse complement strand
CGGTGTAGCGCAGCACATGCCCGCCATGCAGCGCCCCAATCAGGCTCAACACCGGGCACGTGCGCGGCCGCTGAATCGGCGACTTGGTCTTCTTGTCGATGTGAATGCTCAGCATCGCCCGCTGGAACGCCGTGACGGCTGGGTTGTTCTTGATGATCATCGCTGCGGGCCTGAATGCAGCGAGCGCTGCCGCACGCGCATCGTTCTTCCCGCGTATGCTCGGCGCGGTCCGCGAGATCGGCATCGTGGCCGTGGTGAGAGCGGTCTGATACCGCGCAGCCAGTTCCTGCAACTTCTCAAACTGGCTCTGCGAGAGGCCGTACTGTTCGTAGTCCGTGCCAATGTACAGCACCAGATTGTTGAACCAGTACATCTTCCCCCAGTCTGTCTTCGGGATGTAAGACCTGCTGCGGCTCATCGGCGGCTTCCAATCCACCCGCGCCGCATCGGACGCGAGCTGTCTGAGCCATTGATCGGCCGCGCGACCTGCACACTTCACCCAAATCACCGGGAACCTGATAAGAACACACGTTCAGCCGCTGAGAATCTCAAATCAACCGCTGAGAAAGTGAACTCAGGGCGTGAGACCACATGCTCAGGCCCGCAGCACACAACCCCGGCACCTGCGTTCACACACTCCGTTGCCGAGCACTGAATCCCGGCTGCCGGGCACATCTGCTCACGTGCCGAGCGCGTGTGATCAGCGAGTGCAGCAGGCCGGTTACCTGCGCCAGAACATCCACCACGGACGGCGCTGCGCGGGCGAACTGCCGTGCCCGGTGCGCGGTTCATCGTGATCGGACGGCTGCGGGCTGCTGCCAATCACACCCAGAGAGCGCAGGGTGTCAACCCCTGTCGCAGACTGCGCTGCGCCCCTGCCAAGTGCCTTTGCCTGCGCCACCACCTCGCCGGTCTGCGGATCGAACACAGCAAGACCCCATCGTGCTCCTGCTTCATCGAAGATGCGCTGCAGACGATCGAAGATCGCCCGCGATTGCATCCCGTCCAGCGACGAATAGGAAATGTTCAGTTCAGCCATGGTCGCGAATGCGTTGCAGATTACCACTTCGCCGAGCCGTTCATTGATCATCGCTGCGCATTCTGCAAGCGCCTGCGCGTGCGGGGCATCGTCGGCAACTGCATCGTGCTCTGCTTCTTCCAGGAGAGCATCCACGGTTTCCAGAGGATCCTCACCCGGAACAGGCATGAAGATGATGAAGTCGTAACTCACGAGTCGCACTCCCTGTGGGACAAGTGTAAAGCAGCGGCGCTTCAGCGCTGGCGAGGGCGGAATCAACTATCGCGCGGTTGCTTCTGCTCTGACTTCGCGCAGGACGGTCACCTTGATTTCGCCGGGGAATGTCATTTCATCTTCGACACGTTTGGCGATGCGGCGGGCGATGGCGAACGCTTCGGCATCATCTGCCTTTTTGGCGTCGATGATGACGCGAACCTCGCGGCCGGCCTGGATGGCATGTGCTTCGCGCACGCCGGACTGTTCTGTCGCGATGCCTTCGAGCTGTTCGAGGCGTTTGATGTAGAGTTCCATCGACTCACGCCGGGCGCCCGGGCGAGCGCCGGAGAGCGCATCGGCTGCCATGACGATGGGCGTGTACGGCGTAGTCGCGGGGATATCGCCGTGGTGGCCGCCGATGGCATTGAGGACAGCGTCCTGTTTCTCGCCGTACTTGCGGGCGAACTCCATGCCGATGGCCGGGTGGCCGCCCTCCATTTCGTGGTCCATGGCTTTGCCGATGTCATGCAGGAATCCGCATCTGCGTGCGAGATTGCCATCAAGGTTGAGTTGCTCGGCGATCATCTGGCTGAGATAGGCCACTTCCATCGAGTGGCGCAGGACGTTCTGCCCGTAACTCGTTCGGAAGTGCAGTTTGCCGAGTGCTTCGGTGATTTTGGGATGGACATTGCGCAGGTTGGCTTCCATGACAGCATCGCTTCCGTACTTGACGATGCGTTCTGCCATATCCGTGCGGATGGTCTCGACCATTTCTTCGATGCGTGAGGGATGGACACGGCCATCGGAAACGAGTTTGCTGAGCGCTTCGCCTGCGATGGCTCTGCGGATGGGGTCGAAGCAGGAAACGGCAATGACGCCGGGCGTGTCATCGACGAGGATGTCGGCCCCGGTGGCGCGTTCGAGGGCACGGATGTTGCGCCCCTCGCGGCCGATGATGCGGCCCTTCATGTCATCGGATGGAATCCGCACGGAGCGCACGGTTGACTCAGCGACATGCTCTGCGGCAAATCGCTGGATGGCCATGGTGACGATCTCGCGCGAGCGTGAGCGTGCGTTGTTTTCCGCTTCGAGGATGAGTTCCTGCTCGATGACATGGGCCTCGTGCTCTGTATCCTCGCGCACCTTCTGGAGAATCTGGCTGCGCGCATCTTCCTGCGAGAGGTTGGCGACCTGCTCCAATCGCTCGTAGAGGTTGGTGAGTTTTTCTTCGAGTTCTGCCTGCCGCTGCTCGTTGTTCTCAGCGATCTTTGCGGATTTGTTCTCGCGATCTTCGAGGCGGTTCTCGCGATCGGTGAGTTTCTCGAGTTTGTTGTCGAGCATGTCCTCGCGCTTGGTGAGGCGATTTTGCGTTTCGCGAATCTCCGCGCGGGCCTCAGCGATTTCTGCATCAAGCTCCGTGCGGCGCTTGGCGGCCTGCTTCTCCGCATCGAGCTCGAGAGCGCGCTTGTCGGCCTCGGCTTCGGTGCGGGCTGTTGAGAGAATCTGCTCGGCATCGCGCCGGGCGCGGCGGACGGTGTTGCCGGTGATCAGCGCAAAGAGCACTGCGCCGAGAACAAGCCCGACGACCGTGCCGATACCCCCGCCGACCCACGCGTTTGCAAGCAATAAGGTTGAACCAACGAACACAGCACACCCCACATGGGTTTGCCGGTTCTCGCGGCATGCAGCGGTGAACTGCCTGCCAATGCCTGCACCTGTACCTGATCAATCAACGGACCAGCGAATGCCCTGCGTGCGGCCGTGGTGCATGCATGGAACACCACGGTTGTGCGCATCGGATGATGTTCTGCGGGGCGGCTGGCTCGCTCGCTCGTACTCCTTGAAAGCGTCCTTCGCGGGTGTGTCCGGCTGCCGGGCGTCCGGGAGTTCCGGCCCTGGAAGAGGAGAATCAGGTGAAATCAACGTTCAATCTATGTAAACCCGGCCGATGCCGGGGCAATCCAGATGACGTTGCGGTGCCAGGCTCCCGAGAACCGTGGGAACCAAGGTTACACTGCCGCGGGCGGCTGCCTGCGGACCAGCGACACAGCATGTCAGGTGGAATTAATCCCATATCGTTGCCAGAATGTCAATGCCCTGTCCGGGTCGACTCAGTTTGTCGGCCATGGCGCGGTGCTGAAGGGACCCCATTATGCCGGCAATCGTCAACTGGCTGCTCCGCCTGCTTCCGACAAACCCGATCTGTATGCGGCTGGTCCAGGGCGGCTCGCGGCGGCTGCGGCACCTGTACATCCGGGCGGCGTACCTCGCGATCATCATGTCGGTGCTGGTGTTCGTGCTGCTCGGGACGATCGGCGGGCGGGAACTGTCGGTGAGAGAACTCGCCGCCGGCGGGGCGACGATGTTCCAGTGGGTGAGCTACCTGCAGGTGGGGCTGATCTGCCTGCTCACGCCGGTGTTCATGGCGGGGGCGATCGCTCAGGAAGCCAACCCGCGGACGTGGGAGATCCTGCTCACGACGCCGTTGAACTCTCTGCAGGTGGTGCTGGGCAACCTGTTCGGGCGGCTGTTCTTCGTGCTGGCGCTGCTGTTCAGCTCGCTGCCCTTGTTTGTGATGACGCAGTACTTCGGCGGGGTGCCGGGCGATTCGATCTTCGCGAGTTATGCGATCGCCGGGACGAGTTCGCTGCTGGTGGCGGCGATTGCGGTGACGCTCAGCGTGACACGCACGGCGGGCCGGCGGGCGGTGTTCATCTTCTACATCGCGGTGGTGATGTACCTTTTTGTCACCTACGGCATCGACCAGTACCTGCGGCAGGGCAACCCGGTGAGCCAGGCGGGCAATGCCTACTACACGACGCTCATGACGCCGCTCAACCCGTTCCTCGCGCTGGAGGTGCTGCTGCTGTCGAACACGTATGTGGCCCACGACCTCACGGGTACGGGCGCGGGCTGGCTGCGGCGCGCGTGGATGAGCGACCCTGTCAATACGTTCTGCTGGCTGTGCGTCGGGCTGAGCACGATGCTGATCGGCTACAGCACGGTGCGGCTGCGCGTGATCGGCGCGAGAGTCGGGCAGGTGCCGTTCCTGCGGCGCGTGCTCAAACTCGGCGCGAAAGGCGCCCATGAACGCCAGCCACGCCGCGTGGGCAACAATCCAATCGCCTGGCGCGAATCTGCAGGGCGCAACCGTTCGCTGGCGACGATCCTGGGCCGGTGGAGTTTTGTTGCCGCGGGCGTGCTGCTTGCAGTCATCCTGCTGGTGCTGTTCCACAACGGCTCGATGACCAAGGCGCAGTTGCAACTTGCCATCGCGTCGATTGTGTCTGCGGAAGTTGTGATCATTACGCTTGTCGCAATCAACATGAGCGCGACCGCTGTCAGCCGCGAGCGTGAGGACGGCACGCTTGATATTATTCTCACGACGCCCATCCAGCCGGGGCCGTACATCTCCGGCAAACTGC
Source organism: uncultured Isosphaeraceae bacterium (assembly GCA_964631295.1). Classification (GTDB taxonomy): domain Bacteria; phylum Planctomycetota; class Phycisphaerae; order Phycisphaerales; family SM1A02; genus CAZVXI01. The sequence goes on along the minus strand of CAZVXI010000162.1, from coordinate 2,569 downwards.
GTGGGTTGATTCAGTATCTTCTGCCGCTGATTCTCGTGCCGACGCTGACGCTGCTGATCATTGCCGGCTACATCATGTTCGACGGATTCAACGTGGAAGGCGGCGTTGATGCGAGGTTCACGCCGCGCGGCTCGACTGTTGCGATGACCCTCCCGCTGCTGCTGCCGGAGGGTGCGATCGCGCTGCCGATCATGTTCATTCCGTTTGTTGCGTTCTGCGTGATGGTCGGGCTGCAGTGGTCGATCAAGAGCAAGGGAACGATTGCATCGGTGATTGCAGCGGTGGGCATCGTGCTTGCGGTTGCAGGCGTGCTGAGCTTGTGCGCGATTCCCGCCGGGACAGGGATGAGCGTGGTGGGTTCTGCATTCAACGCGTTCAGCCCGGTGAACCTGCTGTTCGCGCTGGTATATCCGGGTGATACAATCTCCAGTGCGCTGGGCGGGGGTGCATCAAGCGAACTCGCTGCGGCACGCGTGAGCCTGGTCATCGGAGCAGGGATCGCAGCGATCGTGTACGGCGCGCTCGTCTACGGCATGCATGCCAACATGAAGCGCACCTTCATGATGACCGTCCGCAAGCTCGCTGGCGCGAGTTAATGCGTTGCCGGCCTGCTATTGTGCATCTTCGCGCGATGAAATCTTGAATCGTGCGGGGTCAAGTGAGTCTGGTTTGCGAATCTGACTTTGCTGCTGTTCGGAGAGCATCGCCCATATTCTGTCGAGAGTCTCGTTCTCGAAGGTGTATCTCGCCTCAATCTGCGTTGCGAGGCGCTCATCGACGCCACGGCGCTGACCATCATCAGTACCCTGGTAGCGCTCCCGGACTGCTGCATCCCTCGCGTTCGCAAGTTGCCGATTCAGCGATGCGATCGTTTCATGATACACCGCACGCAGTTCGTCGAGCGCCTGCTGCTGAGACTCGGTCAGGTCGTGCTCATCTTCGAGCATGCCGAACAACTGCATCGCTGGCATCCGATTCGGATCGGCGTACATACCAAAACGCTGGCGGTCGTATGCCTTGATCAGGTCGGCCTGGTTCTTTTCAGGCAACAGGCCGAGAAACTCGTCGCGATATTGCCGGTTCAGGTTGCGCATGGCCCGATCGCGTTCGTCAGCGCGTTGCCGCGATTTCCTGGTGGCATCGTCCACGACCTCTTCAGGCAGGCGGGCATCAATCACCCGTTCAATCTGTTGCGCGCTCAGTTGATCGCGGATATTGTTGAGATTCTCGGGGAATGTCGCATTGTACTTCCTGCGTATCGCGAGCACCTCATCTTTGGGCAGGTGTTGCCGCAGGAAGCTGCCGTGCTTGTGTTCTTCCGATCGCACGTATCCGTCGAACACTTCCTGCAGGGCAGCATCCATCTGTCGAGCATAGTCGGAAAGGAGAATGTTGAAATACTCTGGATCATCCGCCAGGTGGCGATCAATCTCCAGATCATCGAGGATGGCAATCAGGTCGATGTCGCTCTCGGTGTACCGCCCGTTGTGCTGCCACCGCTCGCGGCGCAGATTGAGGACGAACGGCTCCCAGAACAGTACCTGCTCATCCGCGAGCAGATTCTTCCATTCGTTGAGGATGCGCGCATCGAGAGCCCGCTGCCGTTGCGCAAAAGGCAACAACTGCCTGTGAACGTCCGCCTTGGCCCGGCCACGCTCGATGATTGATTGCTCGGGCAACTCCGCCACTGCTGCGTTCAGCTTTTCCTTCAGCGCGGTGCCTTCCGCAACAAATGCTTCAAAGCGCTGGACATGCGCCTCGAACAGTCGTGTTGCTGCCTGCTCCTGAGCATCACTGAGCCGACATGCCTCACCGAACTGCTCCAGCGTGCCGCGGTCAACGGCAGACTCCAGCGGTCTCTCAACGTGCAGCGCCCATTGAGCGACAGCCGCCGGTGAGAGAATACACGCCAGGCAAACGGCGATGAAACGGGACATGTTGCGTCTCCCATCGAGGCACGGAGCATTCTTCCTGAAATCATCATATACTGACCCACACGCGGCTGAACAGGAGGCCCGATCATGACGCAGGCAACGCAGAGCGAATCAACTCCACGACTTTACGACGATGATGGCGATCTGCTGCTGCAGGCAGACCAGCGGGCCGACCGTGTGGTGATGATGCCCGCCGGCGACCCGCGCGATGCCGGCCGCGAACGTGTGCGCATCATGTGGGGGCAGCATCTGCTGGCTGACCTCGTTGCGGGCCGCTACCGGGCGGTCGTGTGCGGCGTGAACGATGAGGACAACATGCGCGGCGTGCTGGGCGAACTGCTGGAACTCATCCCCACGAGCCAGTGGACACTCAGGTCGGCCACGTCGTACGCGAAGATGTTCCAGGAATCAGTTGCTGTGCACGCTGCCAACGATCGTGAGCCCTACATCATCAAGTATGACCTCGACAAGCTGCTGATTCTCGGCATCCTGCGCCCGCACGGACGCGACTACTTCACGCTGGACGATCTGCGGCACGGTGGTCCCGCGCGTGTCACAGAACAACTGATGGCGCTGCCGCGTGGGACGATTTGTGTAGTTAACGCGGCCAGCTACCGCGATCTGGAAGTGTTCGT
>CAZVXI010000161.1:0-7259 GCA_964631295.1 uncultured Isosphaeraceae bacterium | reverse complement strand
TGAGGCCGACGGTGTCTGCGGGCTTGAGCGCATTTATGATGCCGACTGCCTGTTCGACATGACGATCGAGCGCGGTTGCGCCGGTTTCATCTTTGACACCTGAGGTCAGGCCGTTGTCGAGAACGATGTAGACTGCCCTCGCGCCGCCCAGATCAATGAACCCTGCCTGTTGCAATAACGGCCGCGCCAGCGCCATACCGAGCAGCGCGACGATGAGGCAGCGGATCGCCAGGAGCAGCAACTGCTCCATCTGGAGTCGCCTGCGGAACTTGCGGAACGCCTCGAGCAGAAACTGCATCGCAGCCCACTCGATTGGCTTGCGCCGCTGCCTGAACAGCAGGTGGATGATGACCGGGATGGCAACCGCCGCCAGCCCTGCAATGGCCAGCGCGGGTGTGAGGAACGTCATGGCTGAGTGCGATTGTACGAGCGCGGAAGCATGGAGTGCTCACCCGACCTTACTGCGTTTGGCAAACGCGTTGCGACGCGCGAAAACATATGCGAGCGCGGGGCCGACCGACTCGTGTGTATCCATGCGGTGGTAATCGAACCCGAATCCGCGAGCGGCCTTGCTGACTGCCTCGATGTGCTTTTCGACGGCTTCGAGGTAGGCATTGCGCAGCGCGCGGGGGTCGAGCCGCAGCCTGCCCTCGCCTTCCATGCCCTCGAACGGCGCTGCCTGTGTGAAGTTGAACGTCATCTCCTGGTTGTCCATCGTGTGCAGCAGGATCACATCGTGGTTCTTGTAACGGAAGCGCGCCAGCGCCTGGCGGATGTTCTCCGCATCATCGAACAGGTCGCTGATGATGACGAACAGCGCGCGATTGGTGATCTTGCTGAGCGCCTGCTCAGTCACCTTGACAAAGTCTGTTTTCTCCTGCACCGGTTCAACGTTGAGCGTGTTGACGATCGACCGCCATTGCCCCGTTGCGCTGCTGCGTTTGATGAGCGATTTGATTTCATCTGCGAACACGGCCACGCCGACGCGGTCCTGCTGGTTGAGGCACATATACGCGATCGCGACAGCCGTCGCAGTCGCATGGTCGAACTTTGTCCATGTCCCGCCGCGCCTGCTCGCCTCGGTGCCACCCCACCCGGGCTTGACTTTCAGCGAGCCGAAGCCCATTGACGCAGATGAGTCGACCATGAGGATGATGTCGAGGTTCGTCTCCTGCTGGTACTGCTTGATGTAGAGCTTGTCAGACCGGCCGAACACTTTCCAGTCGAGGTGCTTGAGGTCATCGCCCGCGACATACTGGCGATGTTCCGCGAACTCGACAGCCATGCCCTGGTAGGGCGAGCGGTGCATCCCGCTCATCACGCCTTCGACGACCATTTTCGCGCGCAGCTCGAAGGGCGCGAGCTGCCCCAGTGTCTCGGGCGCAAGGTAGTTCTCCGCGCGGGCGGAAGGTGATGATGGGTCTGGCATCCAGCTCGTCCTTTTAAGATACAAGTTGGTTCGGCATCGATTCCGGTGTCAATCGTAGCGTTCAGCCTGTCCAATGACGTAGCAGAAGATGTGTGCGGGTATCCCCGCGACTTGCGTGTTCCGAATCATCCGGACATCAAACGCCCCCTCGTCGCGGGTGATCAGAAATCCCTGTTCAATATCCTGTTGTTCGCAGAACTGAACCAGCACGCTGGCATCAGGTTTCGAGCCGGCGCGGTATTTGACCTCAACCGGGATCATATATCGTGGGCTCTGGAGGACGATGTCGACCTCCTTGTTCGTCTTGGGGTCCTGCCAGTAACTGATGGTTGGGGTATCGCGGTAATAGAAGGCGAACAAGTGACGCAGAATCGCGGTCTCGACCACACGGCCCATCTCGTCAGGATCATCGAGCAGTTCCGGGCCGCTGAGGAGAATGGCATTTCTCAATGCCGCATCCACCAGGTAGTACTTGTGCCTGCCTTTGAGCGGGGCTTTCCCGCCAGATTGGAACCGAGGTATCCGGTACAGCAGGTTTGCCTGCCGTAGAATGTCCAAATGCCCCTCGATCGTCGAGCGTGGAACACCCAACTCACTTGAGCAACTGCTGACATTCAATATGACCCCACTATGAAGGCACACGTAGAGGAACAACTTCTCAAGTTCAACGATCTTACGTGTGCCAAAGAGGACCACGATGTCTCGCTTGAGAACGCGATCAACCACGTCTTCGCGCAGCAGGCGCTGGCACTCGACGATGTCATCACCCAGAGCAGTCTCAGGAAACCCGCCGACCAGCAGATAATGACGGAACAATGGAAGCGTCGGCCGCATGGCATGGGCGACCGCGGCACGATCATTTGCCGTCGAACGCAGCAGGGTCGACACTCGCAGTTTCGGGTCAATGGCCTCCGGTGCCTCGCCACGAATGTGCAGGAACTCATAGAACGACAGCGTTGGAATTGGGATCGTCCGCCATCTTCCGACGCCACTGTCGGCCGAGCCACGAGTGTGTTCCAGACTTGCTGAACCAGTCGCCACGACTCGGTATTCAGGGTGATGATCAACAAGTGTTTTGAGGTGTTGATCCCAATCCGCTGCGTAATGCACCTCGTCAAGAAGCAGTACGCAGTCGCGGCCTTCTGGTTGTATGGCCTCACGATAGAGATCCAGCAGACGATCGAGTGATGCCAGCTTCAGAACGTTGTCGTCAAGACTCAAGTAGAGGATTGAGTTCGAATCGATGCCCCCATTCAAGAGATGATCGACAAGCTGATGCAGAATCGTCGACTTCCCGACGCGACGCGGCCCGTTCAGGACGATGGCCCGCCGGGTCCGCGAGTCTTCCAGCAGCTCGACACATCGGTGAAACACGACCCGCCGGAAATCAGGCACGGCGCGCCGCTTGCCCGACCACCACGGGTTGTAGCGACGCATCTGTCCGATAAACCGCGTGTCGTCCAGCGTGCCCGTCATCAGAACCGTATACTAAGTTTTTTTCTCTTTATTGCAAGGTATACAGCGCATTATCCCAACACTTATCCCGGTGGCCGGTCTGAAACCGGGAAATCACTGCATCACCGCGTCCATGCGCCTGGTCGTGTCAGCATCCGCAGTATCCACCGGCGTCTCATCCACAAGTGTGCGGATGATGTCGTCGCTGGTGATGCCATCTGCTTCAGCATTGAAGTTGGTAATGATGCGGTGCCGCAGCACAGGCAGCGCAACTTCCTGGATGTGCTCAGGCATCACGTGCGAGTTGCCAGAGAGAATCGCCCGGGCCTTGGCAGCGAGCACAAGAAACTGGCTCGCGCGCGGGCCGGCACCCCAGCTCACGTAGTTCTCGACCACCTCGGGCTTCTTGCTCTGCTCGCGAATGCGCGTCGCCCGGCTCAGCCGCAGTGCGTAACGCACCACGTGGTCGGCCACCGGCACCTGCCGCACAAGCTGCTGCACGCGGATGATCTGATCGCCGGTCATCACCGGCTCAACCTGCGCGACTTCGCTCGCCGTCGTCTGCTGCACGATCTGCAGTTCCTGCTCTTCGCTCGGGTAACTGATCAGAACATTGAACATGAACCGGTCGAGCTGCGCTTCGGGCAACGGATACGTGCCTTCCTGCTCGATCGGGTTCTGCGTCGCGAGGACGAAGAACGGCTCGGGCAGTTTGTGCCGCATCCCGCCCGCAGTCACCTGCCGCTCCTGCATCGCTTCCAGCAGGGCCGCCTGCGTCTTGGGGGGCGTGCGGTTGATTTCGTCTGCAAGGATCACGTTCGAAAAGATCGGCCCCTTGACGAAGCGCAGCTCGCGCGAGCCGGTCGTCTTGTCTTCCTCGATCACTTCCGTGCCGGTCAGGTCAGATGGCATCAGGTCGGGCGTGAACTGAATGCGCGAGAACCCCAGCGACACCGTTTTCGCCAGCGTGGAGATCATCAGCGTTTTCGCCAGGCCCGGCACGCCCACGAGCAGCGAATGCCCGCCGCAGATAATGCAGGTGAGCAGTTCCTCAACGACCTCATCCTGACCGACAATGACCTGATGAATCTGATCGCGGATGGCATTGAAGGCCTGTGTTACCTCGCGGGCTGCCGTTGCCGGGTCCGTGGTTTCGAGCGTTGGCTTGGATGCGAGCGGGTCGGGCATGTGATTCTCTCCTGCGGCGGCCGGTCTCGTGCCGCCTTGCCAGGGTTCGCGGCGTCTCGGCGGCAATCTGTGCGTGTCCTCAGCATGAGAACAGCCCCACCACTATAGATCGGCCATCCGCCGCCCCGCCGTCGATCTTCTAACGACTCAGCCGGGCAATGTTGCCGGCATCCGAGGCGAAGCGGATCGTGAAAAACCCGGCAACCCGGCTGGAGCGACGCGCGCATCGTCAATCGGGTCGACTGCGCAGCACACCTGTCACACCACGCAGCCACTCGTCGGGAGACCCGGCTTTCATACGTCGTCTGTTGTCTTGGTTTTCTTCCCGGCATCGAAAATACACGCTGTGAGTGCTGTGGGATCAGAGCAGCGCATTTTCACATCAGAGGGATTGACAGCAGGCAGAAGCTCGGGTAGCTTCCAGAGAATCGGAGTGCGCTCGTGCATCAGTCGCCTTCAAATCGCGTGACGATGAGTTCGGCCCCCGGCCCCCGGCCCCCGGCCGCGGTTGGCGGAGACACGTCGTGGCCGCGGCCCGCCCGACAGCAGCGTCATCACAATCCTGATGTAATGTATGAAATCTGAGAACATCCGACTTTCGCTGCGGCCGCTGGCTGCGCGAATGGGAGTACGTGTGATGCGTTATGTGAATCTGTTTGTGTTTCTGAGCGTGATGTCTGCCATCTGTGGGTCGACGTCATCGCTTGCGAGCGACGGCGGCTGCAAGACTTCTGTTGAGATCAAGTGCTGCGCGTTCCACCAGGAACAACTCGGCTGCGCCGACATTTTGGGAAACACCTGGCTCTGTGATCCAGGCGAATCAAATGAGGCCTTTTGGCACGAGGTATCTGCTTCATCGGGGTGGTCCGAGGCGACCTATTCGACGCTTACGACATCGACAAAGAAGTGCATCGGTCGCAAGGTCACTGGATGCGGATCATTTCAGGCACCGTGCGAACGTTCCGAGGAGCGTGTGGATGAGGATTGCACGTCCAAAGAGAAACCGCCGTCCGGTACGGAGGACTGCCCATGATGACTGGTCAATCTACGGCGTTCCACCTGAGATCGAGCCGTTCGGCGGTCGTACTTGCGATTGCGATGCTGTGCGCGGCAAGCAGCATCGCTCAATCGCAGCAGAGCCGAAGCACTGATGACGACGATTCTTTGATCAGAAGTCCTCGGGGAAGCCATGGGGTGTCGGCTGAGCGCAGGGAGCGTTCTGATGGTTCGACTGGAACCAGACATGTTGTCATCGCGATTCCTGTGCGGATCAGTATGGATGACATCCATGCCTGGTCAAGGGCGCTCTCTCTGAGTGTCGAGCAGCAGGCATTCTTTGAGTCGGTGTATGCGGCGTTTCGCCAGCGCGATGATCAAAGGCGACGTGAGATCCGGGAACTGTGGGAGTGGAGTGCATCGCTCGTCGATGAGATCGTTGAGGCATATCGAAACCCGGACGTTGCTGCTGAGTTTGCTGCGTTTCACACTGCTTGCCAGGAAACGATTGATGACTTGCACGCTCTGGAAGACCAGTGGCTGTTCAACCCTCTGAAGCCAGTTCTGACCGAGAGGCAGCTTGAGCGGCTGCCGGTGGTGAGGAACCGCCGCTTCCGTGATACTTATCTGGCATGGGCGGCGACTCTGTTGTCGGCTGAGGTCGATTTCTCGAAGATGGTCGAGTCGATGATGGACGCTGATGTATCCGTGACTGATGATCAGTCACTGCGAGCGGTGCTTGATGAGTACGAACAGAGTCTGACGCGCCACTTTGCAGCGCGAGCCCGGGCGGAACAGGACGCGATGAAGCGCGTCTCGACGGTGTCCGCGCGCATCCGCACGGGAGAACTTTCACCGGCGATCGGCAAGAGCCGCAAGAGTCGGCTGCGTACACGCGTCGCTCGCGCGGAGGCGGCGATTGGTGCTCTCAATGAGATATACCTGCCCGTGGTCACGCAGTTCATTGAAGAACCATTCCAGCGGTACTTCGTTGATCTGTACAGAGTGCGCGCGCATCCGCATGTGTACCCGAATGCATTTGATCTGCGTGAGTTGTTCCTGCAGGCATTCGCGATTGAGGATCTCTCGCACGAAGAGCGCCGATCGTTGCGTGAGCTGCTCGAGGTTGCTGAGCATGAAGACCAGGCCGTGGCGGATCGGATGATCCGGGCGGTGAATGCGGAAGGATTCAGGTATCGATCAGAGATGCATGACGTTCGACCAGATCTGTACCGTGAGAATGTTGATGCCATGACTGCCGAACGCCGCGCGATTGCGGAGAACACGCTTACACTGCTCATTGATGCGCTCAGCGATGAGCACGCAGAGGCGATGGCTGAGCACATCGAAGCGTTCTGGGGTCGTGTCGCCGAGTTCAAGCCAGCCAGACTGGGGCTGTATTTTCCAATGTATCCACCCGAGGAGCCGCAGATGGATTTGACAGATGACCTGCGTGACTGGTACCTGAGACTGCATGAGTTCATGCAGATCGATCCCTCACAAGTGCCGTTTCATCTGAGAGATGAGTGAACCGCGGGCAGGCGGACGAAGCGGATCGTGAAAGACCCGGCAACCCGGCTGGAGCGACGCGCGCATCGTCAATCGGCTGGATTGCGCAGCACACCTGTCTCACCACGCCGCCACCGGTCGGGAGACCCGGCTTTCAAAGTTGCTGCACCGCGATGATTCGTGAGTGATCCGAGAGAGTCTTCCCCTCGTCTTCTGGAGAGGTCGAACATCTCAAATAGAACGATTCAAGGCGTGACGGAGCGCAGCGAAGTCGCGGGTCGCGGGTCGAGTTGCGTGATGAACGACAGAGCGCGCGGGCCGGATGCATCGGCGGCCATCGTCATGGGTGCAACTCCGTCATGCATGCCTGCCTCGGCAGGCAGACTTCAGCAGGCATCCACAAGTTGCGGATGACTCCAACACATCAGTCAGCCGTGGATTCCCGCGTGCGCGGGAATGACGAAGTGTGTGATACATATGAAACGGATCGGTCGTCTGTGGATTCCCGCGGGAGTTGATCCGCCAAGGCGGGCGGGAATGACGAAGTATGTGGCCCGACAGCGCTTGCGTCGTCATGCCTGCCTGCCACGGCAGGTAGACTCCAGCAGGCATCTGCTTCGACTACGACGGCGACGGCTTCACGGCCGACGACGGGGACTGCGACGAGACCGACGCGTCGGTC
>CAZVXI010000160.1:0-7278 GCA_964631295.1 uncultured Isosphaeraceae bacterium | reverse complement strand
TTGTTGATGATGTGCGGACAACCGGGGCGACGATGCGGGCGTTGCGGCATGCGGTCGAGCCATTGGGTTCGCGGCGCGTGATTGCGGCGGTTGCGGCGGTGGCAGATGATCGTGCTCGCAGGTCTCGGTCCAGATCGTGAGCACTTTGAGGCGAAGCGGACCAAACTTTCTCCAGACCCGGCCGGGTAGCTTGGTCGGGCGGGCGCGGTCGTGGCCCGCACCGTGGCAGCACACACAGCCACCGTGTTCCCTGCACCAGACAAAGCGCGAGGGGCATGGCACTGCCGTCGGCCCCATCGGTCAGGCTCTTGCGCACTCAACGCCGCCAACAGAACGATTTTTGTCGATGTGAAAAATTCTCTGCGCTTGAGCGCAGGTGTTGTCACTGCGTGGTGTAGAAGCGTGCGGAGCGATTCCGAGACCCGTCCGGGCGATCCCCCATCCTCGCAGCCCGGGCGTTCGTTCCAGTCCTTTTCATACCACACCGATCCGGGGAAGCCCACACGCGGCCCAGGATCGGTGTGCGCTGACCCCGCGAATCCCCGAGGTGGTTTTCCCAACAAAACGTGCTGGGCCTGGACGCCCTGCGCAGTCACAATGGTGAAAGAAAGACACACAATGGCGGATCAGCGCCCGCATTGGGAAGGCGACCACACATGACACAGCACATTCGACGTATCGGACTCGCAGCAGCAGCAGTGATCTTCACCGCGGGGCTGCTTACCCCATCAGCGCACGCCAGCCCATTCCAACAGGAGGCCCGGCAGGAGCAGGGCTCTTGGGATGCCGACGACGCCCGAGCGTTCATGCAGGCCGGTGATTTCGACAAGGCGGCTGCGGCATGGGAAATGGTCGTCAACAGCGACCCGAGCAACGGGGAAGCCTGGCACATGCTCGGCTACTGCGTGCATATGGACGGCCGCATCGAGGAAGCACTCCCGATCCACCGGATCGCATCAGAGTTCGACGATTATCGCGGCATCGCGCTGTACAACGTCGGGTGCGCCAATGCGCTGCTCGGCCACACTGATGAAGCGTTCGAAGCGTTGTTCAAGTCGAAAGCAGCCGGCTTCACCGTCGCCGAGAATGCCGCAGGTGACGGCGATCTGGCATCACTGCGTGACGATCCACGCTTCGCTGCGTTGATCGGAGATGGCGAGCCATCACGTGCATCGGCAGGCGCATCCGCGCCCGTTCAGCCGCAACAATCGCGGCAGGGTGGCAGCAATCCACTGCTTGCCCAGATGCAGATGATCGTTGAGCAGGCGCAGCAGTTTCTGAAGTACCAGTGGCCGACCGTTCGCGAACAACTTGTCGTCGCGCTTGATGAAGCGGCCGTGCAGGCGCAGCAGGCATTGCAGATTGCCAGACACGAGATCGAGAACAACGAGAAGATCGCGATGATCGCGCAGATGATCCAGCAAAAATTGGCTGGTGGGCGTGATTCTGCGCAGCCGCAACGGCAGGAAGTTCGAGTCGCACCGCCAGCATCAGTGGCACCCCCGGCACCCCCGGCACCCCCGGCACCGCCGGCGCCCGAGGCGATTGAAGTGGTTGAGATCCCCTCGCTCGAGCAGGCACAGCAGTTTCAGGCGGCTGGGGAGTGGGGCCACGCTGTCGCGGCGTATGCGGCAATCGTCGAACAGCAACCGGACAACGTCGCTGCCCGCTTCGGCCATGCGTACTGCCTGCACATGAGCGGCGACTACGAAGCTGCGATCAAGGCCCACAAGAAGGCTGCCACCTACCCACAGACTCGGGGCATCGCCATGTACAACCTTGCGTGCGCATACGCCCTGACCGGGAAGACCGAGCAAGCCATCGACGCGCTGTATGCTGCCCACGAAGCGGGGTTCCAACTCAACGGTCAGATGCAAATCGATTCCGATCTGGACTCACTTCGCGATGACGCACGATACAAGGCACTTGTCGCAGAAGTTGAAGGCGGCGGCGCACGGAGTTGATCAGCTCCGGTTGCATTGCATGATTCGCCCAGTCGTTGCGACCCGGCGAGCGCTGCGGTGCGCGCTCAGCAACGACTGACTCACGTCGCGTCGTCCTCTTCCTCGTCAACCTCGTCCTCGTCGGAATCGACGAACTCCCACTCGTCGTCGTCGAGGTCTTCCGGATCGATCAGGTTGCCATCCTCGTCGTAATACTCGTAGACGTACTCGCCATCTTCATCTTCAACTTCGGACTCATACTCCTCGTCGTCTTCGAACTGCTCATCATCCTCGCAGTCATCTTCGAGCTCCGCCTCTTTGTCTGCGTCGGCAGCCACAACTGCATCAGTCATCTCATCGTCGACGAGATCCTCTGATGCATCCTCGAAATCGGCATCATCCACTTCGGTCTCAGCCGTGTCTTTGGTCTCGGGCTCATGATCCGGGCAAGCGTGATCGTCGATCGCGCACTCTTGCACTGCGTTGTCGGCATCTTGCTCCGGGGGCGATTCCTGCCAATGCCAGTCATCTGTTTCTCCTGCGTCGCCAAGGAGATTCACATCTTCGATGTCACCCGCTGTTGCATCCGCGACGGTTTCAACGTCCGGCTCATCAGTTGTGCTGCCGATGGTCTCGGTAGCAACTTCAGCGCGGATCATGGCCTTCAACTGATCGAACCCGGCTGCGCTTCCGGCTGCATCGGGCTTGGTTTCGACTTCACCTTTGGGTTTCTCTCGTGGGAAAGGCAATCGCGGTTCTTCGATCTGGCGAATCAGCGAGTCTGCGGGCGCGGTCTCAGGCTCATCGAGATCAGAGTCGTGTGCTTTGGGTCCGTGGATGCTCGCGATCGCAGCGGCATTCATCCAACGGAAGTGCCCCTGTTTGCCGGGCGTGGCGTTGAGCGGATCATCATCATCGCAGGATGCCGCATCGCGCGATTCGCGGGGCTCATCGCAATCATCCGCATCGGGGTCTCCATCGAGTGTGTCGTGGTGCGATTGGCCGGCTTTGGTACACGTGATCTGCACGGCGGGCTCGGCATCATCGGCGTCGTTTTCAGCAACGGTGGCTGCAACAAGCGAAGATCGTGCGGTCTTGCGTTGCCAGTCGGGTGCACGTCGGGCAGGTCGGGCGCGCGTCAACCCCGGTGTGAGCAGCAGGCCCATGAACATCGCCAACACAGCTCCGCCGACAAGCCAGATGCGCGGCCGACCCGCGGCGAGGTTCGCAAGCATGGTGTCGGGCAGTGGGGTTGGTTCATGCGGCTCGAACCGGACGCTGCTGTCGACCCATCCGGTGACGGTCTCAACCTGTGATGTACTGACGATCACGGGCTGCTCGCCACGCGGAATCATGTTCAGTTGCGTGGCAGCAAGTCGGCGGAGCATGGCCGGGTCGGGATCTTCCATCTCATCGAGGAACGCGGTGTAGGCCCGAAGCCGCTCGTAGGCATATTGCTCCTCGGATCGAATCCGCGAGAGCTGCTCGCGCAACTGATGCGCATCGCGATGGGCCGGGATCAGCGTCACTGCGACGAACATCGCCAGGCCGGCAGCGAGGAACAGCCAGCCGGGATCGAGTGTGAACAGGGGCCGGGTGCGGAGCATGGCTGTTTTATCGGCATGCACCGCACATGTCGTGCAGCGTCGGGTGATCGGCACTGCTGGTGCACGCCGCAGCGCTTCTCAGTCTTCGCCAGGCAATCTCGTCCTGCTGGTTGGCCGCCATTCAGGACCGGCCGATTTATCACTGTATGGGGAAGAACCGGTTCAACCCAAAGCACGGCTTCCATGAGGGGAAAACCCTTGTGAGCGGACGACGACGGACGGGGAGGTTTGAGATGGAGTCTTTGTGGTGTGACTGTGGGGTGGTATCGGACCTTTCAAATGGTGGAATGCGGATCATCTGCCGCAGGGTGCCCAAGTCGCCGGTGGAACTGTCGCTGCATGGCTGCGGCCTGGAACTGCGGCTGAAGGCGACCGTTGCGTGGTCGACACGGCTTGGCTTTCGCAAGCACGAGGTCGGCCTGAAGTTCGTGAACCTCACGCCGGAGCAGTCCCGGCAGTTGACGACAATGGCGATGACCAACCGCATGAGTCGCCTTGCAAGTTGAGAAACGAGCGTACGGGAACGTTTGCTGGACGCTGCCATTCGATCGACGTGTTGTCGCGTCACGCTTTTGTGTCGTGCTGTTCCATTTGCCATCCAACTTCATGCAGGATCTCGATGGGATCACGGCTCTTCTTGAAACCATCGACGGGCAAATGAAGCTGGTGTTTTTGTATCGCCATGATTTTGGAGCTTCAACTTCATGGATGTGCTCAAGCAAAGTGTGGAAGAAGCCGGGCTTGGCAGCAAGGTAAAGTCGTCATCTGCAGGGGTGAAGAAGCAGACGAGCAAGAAGTCGTCGCCGCGCGAGCCGGCTGCCAAGAGTGTGCCCGGATCAGACACGAAGAAGAGCGGCAGCAGAAGCGTGCGTGACGCAAGGTCACTGAGTTGAGTGCGACCCTCGCGAAGCCGACCGACAACGTCGTTCGGCACAATGTCCTGGCGCATCCCCCTGAAAGCCCGCTACGATCCGCCCATGCTCAGCGTATTTGCTGCGATCGGTGTGGGTGAACTGGCAGGGCTTGGCACCGCGCTGTGCTGGGTGTTCACTTCCATCGCGTTTGCCGAAGCGGGCCGGCGCATCGGCTCATCGCGTGTGAACATGATTCGCCTCGTGCTCGCATCGTTCATGCTGATGGTCATGCACTGGATTGTGTTCGGCCGCCCGATTCCTGAGGTTGAGATAACCGGTTTGTGGCTGCTTGTGATCTCCGGGCTGGTTGGACTCGCGATCGGCGATCAACTGCTGTTCACCGCGCTCGTTGACATTGGGCCGCGCCTCTCGACATTGCTGATGACGCTCGCGCCGCCGGTGACTGCCATCATCGCGTGGCCTGTACTGGATGAGCCGCTTGGCTGGGTTGGTGTGCTGGGCATCATCATCACGATGAGTGGCATTGCGTGGGTCGTACGTGAGCGCGATGAGCCGGACGCCAATCGTGTGCAGCGCTATCGGCCGAAGTCTCGCAGGCACAAGGTTCGCGGGATTGTGTTCGGCGCGATCGCAGCGATGGGGCAGGCAATTGGTTTTGTGCTTTCCAAACTCGGGATGGGACACACGAGGCTGCCGGTGGATGAGTTGCTGCCGACCCTCTCGACGACAGTGGTGCGCATGCTTGCGGGCACAGCAGGCATGGTGGTCATCCTCGCGTTGATGCGCATCTGGCGCACGCAGCGTGAGATTGATCAGCAAATGGAGGTGAGCCCGGAACAGGAGGCATTGGAACTTACAGCGCGCCGAAGTGGGGAGCTTGCTGCGCGGCCGGAGTCGAAGAGTGTCTGGCCGATTGCGCTGATGTTTACGGGGATTGGTGCGGTGTTCGGCCCCGTGCTGGGTGTGTGGCTTTCGATGGTCGCCGTCGATCGGGCTGCGGCCGGCGTGGCGGCAACGCTGATGGCGCTCAGCCCGGTACTTATTCTGCCACTGGCCGTGCTTATCGAAAAGCAGCGACTGACGTGGCGCGCGGTACTCGGTGCGTGTATCGCAGTTGCAGGCGTGGTCGTGCTGACGGTGTTGTAACGCCTTTCTTATGTTATCGACAGATTAGCATGTACATTCTCGCGCTTTGCATGATCGATGATCTATCCAGAATATCGGCATTCTCCGAATCGCTGGCGGTATGCGCGAGTGCGTTTGCAGAGTCCGCGGCAGATGAGCAGGGCGAGGTACCAGACGGTGGTCATGACCATCATCAGGCCGTCAGGCGAGTTGAGATCGAACCGCCACTTCCGCGTGGGCAGCGTCGGTCGGGCAGGTGAGAGTCGAATGGTTAGAGATGCATCTTCATGATGGACTGACCATCCCGGCAAGTATGAAATTGCGCTGCCGTCGTTGTCGTCCTGTTCGCTCGTGTAGCTGGGCTCGCTGTACGCGACGATTGGAAGTTAGTCGACATGGCGCGATGGTCCAAACGACTTTGATGCTGGTTCGTACTGCGCCGCGAGCAGCCTTGCGTTGTCAGATGAAGGGATGTTGCCGACTGCGTTGAGGATCATCGTCGCGAGCAGCGCATCGCTGTTGCCCTGCCTGGCAAGTGCGCGAAGCCACTTCTGTGTCAGCGCGACGTGTGCTCCATCGAGACCCTTTGTCCCGAGTCGAGCGCTAGAAGCAGTCCCCCGGGTGCTCATTTGTGATCGTTGCTCGGCAGAATGAGCGATCGCGATGCCGATGAAAAGCACAGCAAGACCGACGGCCACGAGTCGAGGAATGCGTGACGCTTGCAGATTCCGCTGCACGGCTGCTTACAAACGTGTTGCAGTGGGCCATCACGCCCGATGATGACGCTGTCCCTGAGCGAGTTGCCGAGATGTGCCCCGTCGAGGGCAGCGAAAATCGCAGGTGATATCATCGCTCCATGCCATCATCGACTGACAAATCTCCGCCGCAGAACATCTCTCGCCAGGAAGCGCTCACTTCACTGCTGCTCGGAGCCGACTTCCTGCCGTGTCATGCTCGCCCGCCTCGTGCTGTTTCATCTGCAACCGTTGAAGTCAAGCCTGCCGCTGCCCCGGAGCTTTCTGCTGAGCAAACGAGCAGTTCGTCTGATCCTGCCGCCCGCCTTGCCGCAGCGCTGCAACGCTACGAAGCCGAGTTCCCCCATGATGTGATCGACACGCCGCATACCCGCATCGTCTGGGGTGAAGGTGATCCTGCCGCATCGCTCATGTTCATCGGTGAAGCTCCCGGAGCCGATGAAGACCGCACAGGTCGCCCGTTCGTCGGCCGCGCGGGTCAGAAACTTACTGAGATCATCACCGCCATGGGCCTCTCACGCGAGCAGGTTTACATCACCAACATTCTGAAGGTCCGCCCGCCCGAGAATCGCACACCCCTCAAACACGAGGTCGAAGCAACCTGGCCGTTCCTTGCCGAGCAAATCCGCATCATCAACCCGAAAGCCATCGTCACGCTGGGCGGCCCGGCCACCAAACTCATCCTCAACACCGACACAGGCATCACACGCCTTCGCGGCATTTGGGCTGAATATCGCGATCCCGAAACCAGTCTCACCGTGCCCGTCATGCCCACCTTCCACCCGGCATATCTGCTTCGGCAATACACCGTTGAGAACCGCCAGAAAGTCTGGTCCGACATGCTCGCTGCACTCGACAAGCTCGGCCTGCCACGTCCTGCGTAACACTGCGCATCCGTGCGCTCGATCAGTCAACATCCACCTTTTCACACCGTGGTCGCACAGCCGGCTGACTGCCCGGATTGGTTACCGCG
>CAZVXI010000159.1:0-7282 GCA_964631295.1 uncultured Isosphaeraceae bacterium | reverse complement strand
AGGTTGCCGAGACGGCCGTACACGTTCTCCCATTCGATGCGTGTGGCATCCGGGTACAGCGCGGGACTAATCTGCCGAAGAGATGCGTTGAGCTTTTCGATTCCTTCGTTGCTCTTTTGTGCATCTCGCTCCAGCCAGCCGTTCACGAATGTTGACCAGCCATCGAGAACAGTCGCATGCGAGCCATCATTCAACGGCCCGGGCAACTGCTCCGTCTCCGTCTGCATGATGTCAATCACATTCATCCACGGGATGTACGGGTCGTCCGTCTCCGGCGGCACAATACGCAGCATCCCCGCGAGTACCGATGCGCTCGCAAGCGACATCGCGTTGTCCACGCGATTGACATGTTTGGCTGTGCGGATCAGATCGGTTCGCAGTTCGCCCAGTTTCGATTGCAGTTCATCAGTGGCGAGCCAGGTAAACGACACCATGCCCGTGTCACGCAGAAGTTCCAGCCGCTCGTCGAAGTTCGGTGCGGAGCGGAGTGTCTGCGATCCTGCCGCGGCATCGGCAAGCTGCTGACGCACCGCTTTCTTCACATAGATGATCGGCGCATCATCGTATTCATGCGGGTTGAGGACGATATCCATGTACGTGTACAGATCGGGTTGATCTTTGTAGCTGCGGATGCCGCTGATCTGGCTCATGATCTGACCAGCATGCGATTGCAGCGACTTGATACGTCCCTGATGCTGCACCGCGAGATTGCCGAGCGCATCCAGATCAACCTGTTCACGAAAACTGAGCGCCGGCTGAGTCGTGCCCGCAGCATCACTGGCTGTGCGCTGATTGGCATCCTGCGCAACACTGATCGCTGTGGCTGCGAACAATGCGAGCATCGCAACACAAACTCTTGCTGTGAACAACCACGCGCGATTCATGTGCGATCCTCCTCCACATACGTTCCAGCAACGGTCAGCAGGCCCTCATCCTCTTCTGGTGTCGCCGGCTCGCCATCACCTGGTGGTGATATGTTGGTGGTCCGTCGCGCCTCGGCAAGGGCAAGGGCCTCGCGCTGCTGTCTTCGACGGATCAGCGGCTTGACATAGAAGGCGTAAATCAGCCCGATCACGATGAGCGTTGAAGTCGCCAGCATCGCGTTCACACCATGACGATTGCCGACGCCAAGCACCGTGTAGTTGAGACCGGGCGAGTTCGGCGGCTCGGGCGGATCCCACTGGGCCTGAAAGAACGACCAGCCACGATTGTCCACCGGCTTGTTCATTGAAACCGCCTGTGTGCCCGACCACGAATCACCCTCGCGGAATCGCACCACGCTCTGCCAGTCGCGCACACTGTTGGTTGCGCCGGTGAAACCACCGACATGTTCGATCACACGGAAGTCCTCGAGCGCTACATCGTACGGAAGAGGATAACTCTCGCGCGAGAACAGCATCTCGATCTCGCGCCCGTCTTTCAGCACAATCCGGGCCGGCCTGTACGAGAAGCGGCGCATTGACTGATCACCGCTGGTAAACGGATAGAGATGAAACGGAAGCCAGTAGACTTTCTGTTCGACGGCATCCGGCACGTTCACGCCGATCATTGCCAGTTGTTGGCCCACGTCGCGATTGCGCTGCTCTCGTGGCACAATGAACGGCCTCGTTTGGAACACTGCCCGCGGCGCGTAGCGATGAACGGTCAGCGTCACGCCACGATCAAGCGGCACCGCAGCGTGCTGCTCGATTGGTTGCACACGCGGCTGCTGGCCAGGCAATGAGAGAAGCATGCGCAACTGATCAGGCTCTGGCCCACCCAGCAGCGTGACAATCGCCGGTGCGCCGCCGGGAAGGTACTCCATGCGAATCCCATCGTCGAGAAGCGCCGGTTGCGATGGGTCCGGGCCGCTCTGGCCAATGGGCATGTCGCGGTTTCGGGCCGCATCATCGAACACCCATCGGCGGAACTCCTCGCCATCCGGCGTTGAAATGATCACCATCGCTACCGATACGCTCGTTTGCGCGTCAAGGGCGAGGTTGTTCTCAACATTCTCAACACGGAACGCATAGCCAGTCTCGCCCAACTGCGTGTCGACGGATGACGTTGTTGTAATATCAAAGGTCTCATCGAACGCTGCGCCCTCGATCGAAACCATCAACCGGGCCGGCTGCATCATCTGCGCGAGGTTGGCTTCCTCGCGGAGCCAGTGAAAAGCAAGTCGGCCGTTCTCCGCACTGCTGCGCATCGGGTCGAATGCGAGCAGTTGGTATTCCGCCTGCTGCGATGCGGCCTCGAGATGCACCACAATCGCGGGGTTCAGGTGCGTGGACGGCGGCCCCTCGATGAAGTTCTGATCGGGCACCGCGTATTGCAGGACATCCGTAACCGTTGCCAGCGGAAGACCGTCCGATTCATCGATCGGCTGAGGTGTGTTTGACAGCCCCAGTGTCTGAATCGTTGGGTCGGCAGTCGGCCAGACATTCGCAGGGTTCGACACATGATCGTGGTATCGTGGCAGATTGTTGATCGGCCGCTCGCGCCAGGTCGTTTCACCAACTTCGCGCACATACAACGCCGCGGTATCACGCAGGTAGAAGTGGTCGCGCACTTCGTCATCGAAGGCGACACTGATCGACGAATCTCCGATGCGCTCGCCCGTCAGGTTTCGCAGCCGCGTGAATGGCTGGCTCGGGTCAGAGGATCGAACGATATCCTCGGTGTACTGCGGATAGCCAACCAGTACCTGCCGCATGAACGACTCGCCGCCCCGCTCGATGTCGAGGGTGGCTGAATAGGTCCGCTGCCCCTTGTCTTCACCGGAGAGCAGTTCCCAGCGCGGGTCGATCGACTGCACGGTGCATGTGTATTGATTCTCGCCTTCGCCAAGTGTGACCGAAGCGCCGATTTTGCAGTTCATCGACGCAGACTCCCCGCTCGCAAGCGCGATGGTCAGCCGCTTGCGCGGAAGCAGCATGTCGCCTTCCACCTTCACGTTGAAGTACCACGCACAACTGAGCGACAGTGTGATCACCCCAGTATGAATCATCCACACGCCGTAGTTGACTGGCTTGAACGCGATACGCCGCAACGTGGTGGTCGTGACGTTCGTACACAGCAACCCGATCAGCAGCAGGAATGGCCACCAGTGGAACCACTCGAACTCGGTCATCTCAAGCCCCGGTGCCTGTCGGACGTGCAGTTGTGTCCACGGGATGATCCAGTAGATGTCATGCATCCACGCGTGGTCAGACGTGGCAGCCAGGTGGCCGGGAAGCCAGAAGCCAGCCGATCCAACCCACGAGTAGACGAACAGGAGCACCAGCAGCACGATGCCGAGCCGCACGCTGGAGAAGAGATCCAGCAACCATGTGACTGCCTCGGCTGGCAGGCTTGCCGATGTTCGCTGGGCTGAGTTGATTCCTTCAACGCTCATGGACGATTCGCTGCTCAGTCATCCACCCACACACCCGCAACACGATCTCGCGAGCGGCGCGTCTGTGAGCAGATCGACTCCGTACGTAAGAATGCTAGACCGCTGCCACGGCCGGAAGGCATGACTTCGTGAAATATTTCTCAAACTCCATCGAGATCTGCCCATATGTTGCACGCGGCTTGGACCAACGATGAAGTTCGCTGATCGACTGCCTGAGTTGCAGCTACAACCTTGCATCGATCGATTTGCTCCGTTGTCTGGAATGTGAAAGGGTTTTCGATCCCGTTGACCAGCCCATTCGGGCAGCCGATCCGCCCGCGCGGCGTCCGCCGAGACGTGCCCGCGCCAGGGGGCTTGCAGCCTGGAAGTCGCCAGCAGTGTCTCGGTTCATCGTACTGCTCGGCTTGGTTCTCGAAACAGTACGTTCGCGGCCGGCTCCGAGGCTGATTTGCGGACCATGGATTGCGCGGCTCATTGAAGCGGCAGGCCGAAACAGACGATGCCGATCGGGGCGTTCCCCGCCGCTGACCGCTACGATCCCCTTTCACCATTGCGAGATCACGCATATGCCCACCAAAGTCGCCATCATACTTATCGGAATCGTCGGCGCGATTGTTGCCATCATCGTGCTCGCCAAGCCGCCAGCATTGAGTGAGCAGAACCCTGCCGACGTCAACTCGCAGCAGGCCGCGACACAGCAAAGCCAGACGGCCGCTGCGGGTCAGGACTCTCAGGATAAAGATGGCGCTGCGCAGACGAGGAGCGCCAACTCGCAGCCGACTTCAGCAGAAGAGAATCCGCCAGCCAACGCCTTCAACGCCAGAGAATCCGACGCACGCGCGATCGAACTCGCCGACCTCACCATGCGCAAAATGGGTGGCCGCGAAGCATGGGACAATGTTCGATACGTGACGTGGTACTTCACACCCTCCGAGCGTCGATACATCTGGGACCGCGTGCGCAACATCGTTCGACTGGAGCATGTCACTGCCGACCCGGAAGATGAGACAAAGGCAGCTGCAGGTGTGCTTGTGTTCGATCTGCTCAAGCTGACAGGCCGCTACTGGATCAACGGCGAGGAAGTGGAAGAGCAGGGGCGAATCGCCGGCATGTGCCAGACGGGCAAGAACACATGGATCAACGATTCCTACTGGCTGTTCATGCCATACAAGCTCAAGGATTCGCACGTCACCCTCACGTACGTTGGCGAGCGCGCGATGAAGAACGACAAGATGGCAGAAGTCATCGAACTTGCTTTCGACGGCGTCGGACTCACACCAAACAACCTGTACAACGTCTACATCTCCAAAGAGACCGGGCTCGTGGAGCAATGGGATTTCTACGGATCGCAGGATGATCAGGTGCCACGATTCCAGTTGCCGTGGAAGGATTGGCGGCGGCATGGGCCCATCCTGCTCTCCGGTGATCGTGAGCAACTGTTTCTGAGCGACATTGCAGTATTCGAGGATCTGCCCGACTTTGTCTGGGAAGATGGTTTCCCCCTCAACATGCGCGACCTGCGCGCGTTCATTGCCAAGCCGGTTGATCCAACCGATCCACGCTACCTGCCCGGACCGATCGGCCAAGACTCCTGATTTCCCGCACAGTATCGACCCGCGATCGCAGGCGGCCATCAGGTCGCCTGTTTCAATTGTGGCCCGTATCATCACTTCTTTCGTGAATCTCAGCGATGAATCAGCGGCGCCTCGCCTCGTTTCAGGCGCTGCGTCAGAAGGGAACCGGCAAATGGCAGATGTGAAAAGTATGGCGGTCATCGGTTCGGGCACGATGGGGTGCGGCATCGCGCTGACGGCAGCGATGCACGGCATCCGCGCCTATCAGATCGACATCAATGAGAAACAACTCAAAGGTGCACAAAACTACCACAGCAAGACTCTGGCGCGCAGTGTTGACAAACAGCGAATGACACAGGATGAATCCGACGCTGCAACAGCGCTGCTCAGCTATCACACTGAGATGACCGACGCCCGAGACGCCGACTGGGTTGTTGAGGCTGCTTCCGAAGATGTTGCCATCAAGAAGCAACTGTTCTGGAAGTGCCTGGAGATATTCGGCGACAATACGATCCTCGCCACGAATACATCGTCAATCTCGATCACCGACATTGCTTCGGAAGTCGAAGACCAGGCGTATCGCGTCATTGGTATGCATTTCTTCAATCCCGTACCGGTGATGAAACTCGTCGAAGTTATCAAGGGACTCGCAACAAGCGAAGAGACGACGCAGCGCACAATCGAACTTGCAAGGCAGATGGGAAAGACGCCCGTACCTGCCAACGACCGGGCCGGCTTCGTGTCGAATCGCGTGCTGATGCCGATGATCAACGAAGCGTTCTACGCATGGATGGAAGGTGTGGCCGAGCCGGATGACATCGACGAAATCATGAAGCTGGGCATGGCACACCCGATGGGACCGCTGCGGCTGGGCGACTTCATCGGTCTCGATGTCTGCCACGACATCATGATGGTGCTCTACAACGAACTGGGTGATCAGAAGTACTTCCCCTGCCCGCTGCTGCGGCAACTCGTACAGGCGGGCAGGCTCGGCAACAAGACCGGCCGCGGCGTGTACGACTATTCATAGAGCCTCTGTAAGAGGGCAGCGTGAACCGCATCTTTCTTTGCAGCGGGAGTGACCGATGCGCGACCAGTTCGCCCGGGAAGCTCGAACGATTTATCTGATCACCGACTGGGAGACACAGACATGAGCCTGCGTGCGCCGTTGTTCATCACTGCCACATCCGCCTGCATCGCCGTCGGCGCATCGATGACATATTGCCCCCGTCCGAGCGACCCGCAGCGCATGAGACAACCCGCCCAGGATGCTCGCCCGAGCACTGATCGTGACGCAGCCCGACTCGCCCAGCGTCGCACGCCGATCGTGGAGGTCTTCGAGAACACGCGCGATGCAGTTGTCAATATCTCCTCAACGGAGATCGTTGAAGTACGGCGCGGCGGGAGCATCTTCGATGACATGTTCGCCGACCTCTTCGACATGCCGATCCCTGATCGCAGGCGGGAGATCCAGCGCACAAGCGTCGGCAGCGGATTCGTGATCCACCGTGAGGGATACCTTGTCACCAACGCCCATGTCGTCGCGCGCACCACTGAGCGGCGCGTCACCTTTGCCGACGGTACGGAATACGACGCAGACGTGATCGCCATTGATGAATCAACAGACCTTGCCGTGCTCAAAATTGACGCCGACGCGCCCCTCCCCGAACTGCCGCTCGGCAGGAGTGATGACCTGCTGACTGGCGAGACGGTGATCGCGATCGGCAACCCGCTTGGCTATCAACATACTGTCACAACCGGCGTCGTGAGCGCGACCGATCGCGAACTTCAGATCAGGCGCAACCTCATGATGACCGGGCTGATCCAGACCGATGCCAGCATCAACCCCGGCAACTCCGGCGGGCCGCTGCTCAACGTTCTCGGCGAACTGATCGGCATCAACACAGCAATTCGCGGCGATGCGCAGAACCTCAGTTTCGCCATCGCAGTCGATCAGTTGCGCGCCATGCTGCCAGACCTGCTCGATGTTGAACGCCGGTATCGTTTCAATGACGGCCTGCGTGTGGATTCATTGCGCGAGCCGGTCATTGTCGCAGTCGAAGAGGGTTCGCCTGCTGATCGTGCCGGTCTCCAGCCGGGCGATGTTGTTCGTACTGTGAACGGTACACCAGTGCGCGAAGGCATCGACTACGACATTGCCATGATCGGCTGGCGCGCCGGCGACCGTGTGCGTCTCGCCGTCCAGCGTGGCGAGCAGCGCATCAACGCCGCGCTCACACTCGACGCTCGTCCTCAACCGGACTGCAAACGACTTGCGCAGCAGCGACTCGCCATCCAGGTGCGCACAAACCCTGCTGAAGTCGCAGCGCAA
>CAZVXI010000158.1:0-7402 GCA_964631295.1 uncultured Isosphaeraceae bacterium | reverse complement strand
GTCGGCGCGTCGCGCGTGCGCGATCTTTTCAAGCAGGCCAAAGACAGCTCGCCGTGCATCATCTTCCTCGATGAAATCGACGCGGTGGGGCGTCGGCGCGGCTCGGGCTTTTCGTCCGGCGGCCATGACGAACGTGAGCAGACGCTCAACGCGATCCTCGTTGAGATGGACGGCTTTGAAGCCAACGATCAGGTCATCGTCATCGCTGCCACCAACCGTGCTGATGTGCTCGACCCGGCACTCACGCGACCCGGCCGATTCGACCGCGAAGTGCAGGTTCCATTGCCCGACCTCGTCGGCCGTCGGCAGATTCTCGAAGTCCACGCGCGTAAGATCAAGACCTCGCCAAACATCGATCTCGACCGAATTGCGCGCGGCACGCCGATGTTCTCCGGCGCAGATCTCGAAGCGATCATCAACGAGTCAGCGATCATCGCCACGCTCGCCAACAAGGACTGGGTGGAAACATCCGACCTTGAAGAAGCGCGCGACAAGGTCAAGTTCGGCCGCGAGCGCCGCAGCCGCAAGATCGAAGAAGATGAACGTGTCGCCACAGCCTATCACGAGGCAGGTCATGCGGTGATTCAGTCGCTGCTCGACGATGCAGACCCTGTACACAAGGTCACCATCATCCCGCGTGGGCAGTACGGCGGGGCAACATTCTCGCTGCCGGAAAAAGACCGCTACGGCTTCGGCATCAAGTACCTGCTCGCCACGATGCGCGTGCTCTGCGGCGGCAGGATCGCTGAAGAACGCAAAACCGATGAAGCATCTTCCGGCGCTGCGATGGATATCAGGCAGGTCACCGCTTACGCCCGGCACATGGTGCTCGACTGGGGCATGTCCGAGCGGCTCGGCTTTGTCAGTTACAGCGGACAGGGCTCCAACGAGATGTTCGTGCCTGACAAGGAATACTCCGATGAGACCGCGCGCATCATTGATGAAGAAATCAAACGCATCATCGATGAAGCCTTTGACGATGCCAAGCGCATTCTCGATGAGAACTGGGACAAAGTCGTTGCGCTTTCTGAAGCACTTCTGAAATACGAAACGCTCCAGGGTGAAGATGTCAACCGGATCCTTGCAGGCCAGCCTCTCGATAAGCCGACTGTCGCAGAACTGCTCGCCAAGGAAGGTCGCAAAATCAAATCAGGCGATGACGTTGCAAAGGCAGCAGCCGAATCCAAGGATGACGGCCCGGTTGATGAGTCCGGCGGCATGCTTCCGTCACCAGCATGATCCGAAAGCAGCGACAAGACAGCGCGGCCCCGACTCGTTCGAGCAGACCACATGATCCGGCGTGCCAAAGTTCGCGATACGCAAACCGATCGGCTCAAACCGGTTGAACACGCATGATCACACTCCTCCCTGCGACCCTGTTCGCCATCGCGTCTGGCACACACCCGCAGACTCATGCCGCCCATGACTTCGCCCATGTCAACGCGAAAGCGCGCAGTGTCATCGACGGCGAGCGCGCACTCGAAACCGCAGCCCTGATGGACAACTGGTGGCGGTGGCCCGGCACGATCGGATTCGACAAGACAATCGATCACCTGCAAACCCAACTCACCGCGGCTGGCTACGTACCCGAGTCCGAGGCATTGCCGGGCGATCGCCTGATCTACCGCATTGAGACTTACGAACAGCGCTCACCTGCCTGGGAACCACTGGCCGCAACGCTGACAATCGTGGGCGAAGATGAACCGTTGCTCTCGCTGGACACCAATCGAAACATGGTGGCGATCAACTCCCACCCGACACCAGAAGGCGGCATTGAAGTTGAACTCGTCGATGTCGGCTCGCCCGGGCGACGCGACTGGCCGGCAGACGACCTGACCGGAAAAGTCGTTCTCGGCAGGACGCATGCAGGCCTGCTCTACAACCAGGCTGTGCAGATTCGCGGCGCTGCCGGCGTGCTCGCATACGCCATTCCCGGGTACAACCGCGCCCGGCAATACAAGGACTCGATCCCGTTCACCAGCGTCGGTCGCGGCCGGCGCAGCGGCCCGCCTGAAGCGGATGACAACACCGGCTTCGCCATCAACCTTTCCACCCGCGCGCTCGAACGCCTCGAAGACGCGCTCGAACAAGGCCCCGTGCGCCTGCATATTGACATTCAGACGCGCACGCGCACCGCACCTGAGCGTGTCATCATTGCGGAAGTTCGCGGCAGCAGTATGCCGGATCAGCGTTTTATGTTCAGCGCGCACGTGCAGGAACCGGGCGCCAACGACAACGCATCAGGCGTTGCAGCACAGCTCGAGATGGCCCGCGCGTTCGCAACACTGCTCGAAGGCAACGCCATCGACCCGCAACGAACCGTCACGATGCTCTGGGGTGATGAAATCTCTGCTCCAGCCCGGTATCTGAGGCAGGATGAACAGCGCGCGGCCGGCGTGCGTTTCGGCATGAGTCTCGACATGGTCGGCGCAGACCCCGCGAAGACAGGCGGCGTATTCCTCATCGAGAAGATGCCTGATCCATCCGCCATTTGGACGCGCGGCGAGGATGAACACACCGAATGGGGCGGCCGATCGCTGCGCGAGAATGACATGACGCCTCATTTCTTCAATGACTTCGTGTTCAATCGCCTCGCTGATCAGTCGAGCGCCACCGGCTGGGTATTCGACACGAATCCGTATGAAGGTGGCTCCGATCACGTGCCGTTCCTGCGGGCAGACATTCCCGCCGTGCTGCTCTGGCACTTTACCGATGTGTACTACCACACGGATGGCGACCGCATCGGCAACCTCTCAGCCGACACGCTTGCCAATGCTGCATCTTCCGCCGCAACGTGCGCGCTGATTCTTGCAAGTCCGGATGATGACGACGTACACGCGATCCTCACCGAGACGCTCGCCGCGGCTCGCAAGCGCCTGCACACCGAGGCGAAGCTCAGCGCCGAGGCAATCACCGCAGGAGAAGATCCAACCGATCAGCGCCGGATCGTGCAGGTCTGGGCAGACTGGTATCGCCAGGCGCTGACGACAACATCTGATGCGTGTATCGGCGAGCCATCGGCGGCTGTTCTCACCGCGCTCGCGCGGGCGCAGGCCGAACTCGACGATCTCACCAGGCAACTGCTCGCATCATTGGACGAGTGATCCCGCTCGCGGCGAAGCATCGGCACACTCGATCTCGTGAGTGAATGCCGCACTGCATCTGCCCCGGCTGGATCATCACCGGGAAGCGCGCAGCCGTTCACGAATCGAGTCCACCGTCAGCCCGCCCGCTGTTCCGATGCGGATGATCTTCTCCGGATTCGTCTGCCCCGTGTGAATGCTCACATCGCGCGGCTTGATCCCGAACGCATCGGCAATCAATGCGCAAATCGCTTTGTTCGCCCTTCCCCCCTCCGCAGGAGCAACGACCTTCACTTTCAGCCGATCACCCACCACGCCGGCGATGGCATCGCGTGAGCCGCCCGGCACGGACTTCACCCACAGCAGCAGATCATCGCCGTCCGCTTCGATTCTCAGCAGATCAGCATCCATGTCACGAGTGTAGGGCTGTTCGGAGACGACATGGACCCCGCCATTGCGCAGCAGCCTGCAGAACTGCTCCGCGCTGCAGGCACGCTGCGTCGAGCGACAATGGGCTGGGCACTCACGACTACTTCTCATCCAACACGCGTTTGCGGCGAAGGATGTGGTGATAGTGTTGCGCAAAACGGTGCGCTTCATCGCGAATCGCCTGGCAGAGTTTGAGCCCGGGATTCTCGCGGCCGAGTCGAATAGGTTCCGATGCTCGCTGGATGTAGATCAGCTCTTCCTTCTTCGCGAGTGAAATCACCATTGGCGGCTGCTGCTCAAGCTGATCAAACGCTTCAAGTGCCGCATGCAACTGGCCGAGCCCGCCGTCGATCAGAATCACATCCGGGAACAGTTCGTTACCCTGGCCTGCGTCGCGATAGCGCCGGCTGACGACCTCGCGAATCGCCATGTAGTCGTCGTTGTCAGCGGTGTTAATTTTGTACCGCCGATAGCCGTCCTTGAAAGCGCGGCCGTCGATGAAACACACCTTGGATCCGACCGTCTCGCCGCCCTGCAGGTGCGCGATGTCGATCGCTTCCATACAGCGGATTGGCTGATCCATGTTGAGCGTGCGCTGCAGACTGCGCAGCGCTGCCGTCGGGTCGCCTGCGAAGATCGTCACTTCGGGTTGCCAGTCGAGTTGATCGCCCGTGCCTTTGCCCGGTGTCTTGCTGCGGTCATCGAGCTTGCGAATCGCCACGATCTGGTCGCGTAATGCCGAAGCCTTCTCGAAGTTCAGATCGGCCGACGCCTGCTGCATCTCCTGTGTCATCTCGCGGAGCATGACGCTTCGCTTGGAGTTCAGAAAACGTGTAAAGCGATCGATGTCCGCCCGATACGCTTCCTTCGAGATGCGGTTCGCGCATGGTGCGGTGCACTGGCCGATCGCATGCAGCAGGCACGGGCGGAAGAACTGGTTCTTCGGGTCGTCTGCCTTGATGTCCAGCGTGCAGGTCCGGTACTGGAAGACTCGCTGGAGGATCTGCACGGACTCGCGCAGCGCGTAAACCGATGTGAACGGCCCGAACACGCGCGCGCCCTTGTACTGCGAGTCGGTCGGATTGCGTGTGATGTAGACGCCCGGAAAATCGTCGCGCAACGTGATGACGAGATAGGGAAACGTTTTGTCGTCGGTGAGCCGCTCATTGAATCGCGGGCGGAGATCTTTGATCAGCCGCGACTCCATAAGCAGCGCCTCCCACTCGCCCTCGCACTCGATGGTGTCGAAGTCGGCGACAACACCGAGCATCGGCTGCTTCTTCTGGCCGAGATCCGTCGACGGCACGAAGTAGCTGCCCACCCGGCTGCGAAGCGATCCCGCCTTGCCGACGTAGATCACATGCCCATCGGCATCCTTCATCAGATAGACGCCTGGCAACTTGGGCAAACTTCGCGCTTTCTCGGCGAGTGAAGCAAGGTGATCAGGCTGACTGGCTGGCGTTTCGGGCATTCTCGCGTCATGGTAGGTCGACGGGAAACGCAGGCTGGCCCAACTCGCATACCGTGCGACATGGAAAAATATGCCGCGAATCGCGCTGATCGTGGAAATAACGGCCATCCGACACGCGTTCTGCCGGTATCATCTGCGAAGGATGTTTGCTGTTGGCACACATCGTCGCGGGAGAACATTGAGTTTCGGAATCACCTTTCCACATACACGCCTCGGAGGACTGTCCATCATGAAGAAAATCACCACACTGGCATTTGCCGCATGTTGTCTGGCTCTGGCAGGTGCCGGCATCGCCGCGACGGCGCAGGATGCCAGCAAGAGCGACTGCTGCAGCTCGAAGGCAGCCCAGACCGTCGTCAAACAGGAAGCCTCAAGCTGCTGCTCCTCGGAAAAGGCCCAGACCGTCGCCAAGCAGGAAGCCTCAAGCTGCTGCTCCTCGGAAAAGCCGGCTGCAACCATCGCCGTCAAGGCAGATGACTCCAGCCAGTGCTGCTCGGGAGCAAAGGCCACGCCCGCATCGCTGACCGAGCAGGCCACCGCTAACTGCTGCAGCGCGACTGCCACCAAGGCGCTCTTCGCTGCGATCTCCGATGTCTCCGAAAACTGCCACGCTGAGTGTGAAACCTCCTCCGCCAAGGCAATCGAACGCTTCGTCGCGAAGATGGCAGAGAACAACATCAAGGTGACTTTCGCCATGATGGACGCGCCTGCAGCCACGACCGTCTCCAAGGCAGCTCCGGCTGATTGTGCATCGAGCTGCTCCGGCACAGCCATCGCAGTCGCCAAGCAGGCTCCCAGCCAGTGCTCCGGCGCTCCCGCAGTCGCCGTCGTTGCCGCAAAGGAAGCACCGAGCCAGTGCTGCTCTGAATCCAAGCCCGCGGTGACTGTCGCCAAGGAAGCACCCGCTGAGTGCTCCTCCGAAGCGAAGCCCGCGGTGACTGTCGCCAACCAGGCCGCACCGTCATCCTGCTGCTCGGACGCCGGCAAGGCAACCGCAATCGTGAAAGCCGCCGAGGCCACAACCTGCCCGTTTGGTCAGGCTGCTGATCAGTACATCGAGTCGATCGCTGCTGTCCAGAAGGATGCCGGCGTCGAGGGATGTGGCGGCAAAGTTGCCGTGCAGGCCCTGCTGATGACCATCGCCCAGAAGGACTGGTACGAAGGCGACTGCCCGCAGTCCGTCTTCGCGTCGATGTTCAAGGCCGACGTCGCAGCGACGCCGACCAGCAAGACCGAAGAATGCTCAAGCGCCTGTGCGACCAGCAAGACCGCTGAGTGCTGCACCGACGCAAAGGCCGCAACCCCTGCCGTCAAGGTTGAAGCCGACTCATGCTGCTCCGAAACAAAGGCGCCAGCAACCCCGGCAGTGAAGACCTCCTCCTCATGCTGCTCCAGCGCGAAGAAAGGCCAGAGCACCGAGAAGGAATAATCGCAGCCCGATCTGTCGCATCTCATCACCCGACCGATCAACGCAGCAAATCCCAGCATGGCTCGCTCAGGCGGGCCATGCTGTCGTTTTGCAACTGAGAGGAGGTGTCTCATCACTCAACCGACCTGCCCGACTCATTTCGTTTCATGCATATGAAGAACGCAACCCCATCGCGTCAAAGACACCACGGCTGCCAGCAGGTGCTCGCGCCGCCATCGACAACTTGCTCACCCAGCCATCAACCACCTGTCGCCTGCATGCAGCGCGCGTACAATGCGTTCTCTCATTCGAATCTGCCAAGGAACCCGCAATGCACGCGAAAATCTCTTCGTTTCTTACCATCGTCATCGCGATCACCATTCTCGCCGGTTGTCAGAGCAGCCAGAAGACCCAGTGGACGCAAGCGCAGGCAGATGGCTGGAACCACTATGGCCACGATGTCCAGCCGCACGAAGAACCGGTCGCCTTCGGCGCACTCAAAGATGGCGACTACACACTCGTCGAGCCGGGCACGATCACCGATGTCTGCGCAAAGAAGGGCTGCTGGATGCGTGTGAACAACGATGCAGGCGAAGAGATGTTTGTTCGCTTTCAGGATTACAGCTTCTTCGTTCCGCGCAACGCTTCTGGCCATCGCGTCATCATGCACGGCACCGCGGTGAAGCAGTTGATGACTGTTGAAGAACTTCGCCACTACGCAGAGGACGCAGGCAAGAGCGCAGCCGAGATTGCCGCCATCACCGAGCCCGACGAACAGATCATGTTCTTCGCCGACTCGGTCTACATCAAAGGCGACGGCCTCGACGCACCGCACGAGCAGTGATGCATGGCACGCTGGGAGAATCGATCTCTCACAGCGGGAGCATTGCAGATCGTGACTCGCTCGATACACTGCATGAGAATTCGTTTTATAAGGCACGTTCTCGTTCTTCTTACGATCGGGGGATGTTCCAGCGTCATCCTGACGTGGGCACTGACGTTCACCCGTCC
>CAZVXI010000157.1:0-7464 GCA_964631295.1 uncultured Isosphaeraceae bacterium | reverse complement strand
GAGCGGCTCCCGTGTGCCGCGTCGCGGCATGGAATCGAAGTTCTGCCGCTGAACATCAGAGTTCTCCGGCTACACAGCAAAGTTCTGCCGCTGAACAGCGCTGTTCTCCGCCAGCTTCGCGCAGTTGTTGCGCCGATTGATCGCTCGCGCAGCAGGACTCGACATCCAATCACCGCTCTCCGGCAGCCGCAGTGTGAGTGGCCGCCGCCCTCCTGCTGTCGCAAACCGCTGCTGTGGATGCGCCCGCCGGATGATGGCCATACAGCACGACGGTTGCACGGTGCTGGAATCCGGGGGTGTTGAACCCTGGGTGCGAGGCGCGATTCGGGGTTGGCCGAGGGTGGAGGCCGCGAAGCAGTTCTTCTTCGTTCGCATGATGTTTGTCCCCTCAAGAGTTGACAAACATACTCCGAACAGATACCCTAACGAACTCCTTATGTCAGATGCCGCACGAGCCATGTCGATTTCCGAACTCGCCGCGATGATGGAAGCGGTGCAGGACCGCGACCGGGGCGGCTCATCGACCGGAAACCGTGGAAATGCGGCGAAGTCGGTCGAAACGGGCTGGGGCGAGATCGCCCGGCGGGCATCGCATGAGTGGTTCGCTGATGCCCCGCCGCTCGCGTTCATGATTGATCTCATCGGGCATGCGATGGAGATGGCCATGCACGCTCAGGGGACCGCTCAGCCCGTGCTGGCAGATGCCCTGTCCGGGGGAGCGGTTTTCTGGATGGGGCGTGCATGCTGGCCGTATCCGCAGGCACTGGCCCAGGCTTCCGGAAACAGCAAGCCCGGGGCACAACAACATCAAGGCAACCCGGGCACAGTTTCCGGGGGAGGCCTGCTGGAGCGGAGTATTTTCGTCGATCTGCCTGCCGACCGGGCGGTGCGTGTGTGGGCGATCGACCTTGTGTTGCGAAGCAGAGCAACGCTGGCGGTCGTGGCTGACGGCCGGGGCATCGACATGGCCCAGTCGCGGCGGCTGCAACTTGCTGCGGAAGCCGGGCATGGGTTGGCGATGTTCTGGCGGAAACCGGAGGAGCGTGCCGTGCTTTCGGTGGCGCATCATCGCTGGCGGGTGTCTCCGGTGCCGACACAGCACTGCCACCCGCGCTGGGAGATCGAACGGTTGCGCTGCAAGGACGCGGCCGCATGGAACAGGCAGGGATTGCCGGGTGGAAAGATGACCATGATCGTGGAGCAACGCGGTGCGCCGGAGGGTATTGTCGCTGTATCTGCCGATGTGGCCGATCGACCGCCTGCGACGGCGGCTCGGCCGGGGCCGATCATTATCAACACGCCGCGGCAGCAACGAGATCGACCGCAGCGCCGCACTGGATAAGCAGTGTCGGCGCGAGGCCATCTTGCTGATGCGGACGATTGCAGCGCGTGAAGAGGTGGTGCTCGGCTGTGCGTGTGCGGCATCGCGTGGCGTGAAGCCTGGCATGTCCATCGCGCATGCCAAGGCCCTGCTGGGTGGGTTCATCGTCCACAACTGGCAGCACGATCCGGCCGCCGATGCAGCGGCGCTCGAGCGTCTGGCTGCCTGGGCGATGCGCTACGCCCCGCTTGTGATGCCGGATCCGGATGATGCCGACGGTTGCGATGCAACACGTGCCATGCCGGGCCTGCTGGCAGACATCAGCGGCTGTGAACGGCTGTACGGCGGGGAGTTGAACCTGCTCGCACAGTTGCGTGATGCAGTGCAGCAACTCGGCTTCGAGGCGCGCATCGCATCAGCGCCGACGCTCGGCTGCGCGTGGGCTGTCGCGCGATTCGGCGCAGATGACACTGCCGTCATCTCATCAGACGATCTGCGAACAACACTCCACGATCTTCCTCTGCGAGCCCTGCGACTGGATGCAGACATCGAACATGCTTGCGCAGAGATCGGCGTGAGCACGATCGGCCACCTGCTGGATTTGCCACGCAGCAGTTTGCCATCTCGATTCGGCAGCGATGTCATCATGCGCATCGATCAGGCGCTCGGCCACGTAATGGAGCCAGTCACGCCGGTGCGTCCTCGCGCGCTGCTGCGTGTCTCTCGCCAGTTCAATGGGCCGGTCAAACAGATTCAGGCGATCGAACTGGCCACACAAGAGTTGCTGGCAGAACTCTGCGACCAACTGCTGCACTGCGAAAGCGGCATGCGGCATCTTGATCTTGTGCTGGAACGCAGCGATTGTGAGCCGCATCACATCAGCCTGCAGGTGAGCCGAAGCAGCCGGCATGCGAAGCATCTCTGGAGTCTGTTGCGGCCGCATCTGGAGCGTGCTCACCTTGGCTACGGCGTTGAAGCCATCACACTGACAGCCCGGCGGGTTCACAAGATCGCGCATATGCAGCGGGAACATCACGCGATCTCTGACACCACCCATGCCGCAAGCACGGCGCGCGAACTTGCGGAGACGATTGACACGCTCAGCAATCGCCTGAGCAGCGAACGGGTGCTGCGAGCTGCGCTGGTCGAAAGCCACCTGCCGGAGCATGCAGTGCGCTTCATCGGTGCGATGCAGCAGCCAGTTCGCAGGCATCGCGCAAGGCGTGAACGCGCACAGCGCATACATCGGCATCGTCGGCCGCCTGTGCTGCTTGCCCGGCCTCGCTCGGTTGATGTCACAGCGATGTCGCCGGATGGCCCACTCATGCAGATGCGCTGGGGTGGTGATCTGCTGCACATCACGCACACCATCGGCCCGGAGCGTGTGATCGGACCATGGTGGAAAGCGATCAGTGCATCGCGCAACCGCGCTCGCGACTACTTCGCTGTGCAGGATGAACGCGGCCGATGGTGGTGGATTTTTCGTCGTGTGGGCACACATCAGTGGTTCGTGCACGGCGGGTGGATGTAAGCCATGCCCGAAGCACCGTTTGCCAAGCATGTGCTGCATCCGAGCAAGCAGACCCATCGTGATCATGCGCACTGCGCACATGCGGATGATCCATACGCTGAGTTACAGGTAACATCCAACTTCACGTTCCTCACCGGCGCGAGCCATCCGGAGGAGTTTGTACAGCGTGCTGCGGAACTCGGCCATCGTGGCATTGCACTGACAGATCGCAACACCCTTGCAGGGATCGTTCGCGCCCATGTTTCAGCAAAAGAGATCGGCCTGCCGTTCGCTGTCGGATGCCGCCTGACGCTGCATGATGAATCGCATGATGCTGGCGACCCCACCGCTGCCCCACCGCTTGATTTGCTGGTGTATGCGACCGATCGGCCCAGCTACGGCCGACTGTGCCAGATGCTGACCGATGGCAAGCGGCGCACCACGAAGGGTCGATGCCACCTGACGCTGGCTGATATCGAGCGGCACCATGCCGGCCTGCTGGCTGTGCTGCCTGCACCTGAACCGGCCGGCCTGACGGAACGCTTTCACGATCTGGCAGCGCAGCTTACGCGGTTGTTTGCAGGTGACGATCGCTTGTCACTTGCGATCACTTGCCGATATGCAATGGATGATCGGCAGCATCTTGCGCGGTGTGCAATGATGGCCGCACATCTGGGCATTCCACTCGTTGCCACCAATGATGCGCACCACCACACACTCAGCCGGAAGCTGCTGCATGATGTTGTCACATGCATTCGCGAGGGATGCACGCTTGATGATGCGGGGTATCTGCTGGACGCCAACGCCGAACGGCACCTCAAGCCGCCCCATGAGATGCATCGATTGTTTGCCGAGTATCCGCGTGCGCTTGCGCGCTCAGTGAGTATCATCGAACGGGCTGCCGCTTTCTCACTGGATGAACTGCGCTACGAGTATCCGCATGAAACCTGCCCGCCCGGGCGCACAGCGATGGAGTATCTCACGGAACTTACCTGGCAGGGTGCTGCGGAGCGCTATCCCGAAGGTCTCCCTGCAAAGGTGCGAGCCAAACTCGAACACGAACTGCGACTCATCAAGGAACTCAACTACGCGCATTACTTTCTGACAGTGCACGACATCGTCGTCTTTGCGCGGGAACGCGGGATTCTCTGCCAGGGGCGTGGCGCTGCAGCAAACTCCGCGGTGTGTTTCTGCCTTGGTGTCACGTCCGTTGATCCAACGCAGATTGATCTGCTGTTCGAACGGTTCGTCAGCAAGGAGCGTGATGAACCGCCGGATATCGACATCGACTTTGAACACGAGCGGCGTGAGGAGGTGATTCAGTACCTGTATGCACGCTACGGCCGACATCGCGCTGCGCTCACTGCAGAGGTCGTCACATATCGTGCCCGCAGCGCCGTTCGTGAAGTCGGCAAGGTGCTGGGGCTGTCGCTTGATCTTGTCGACCAACTCGCGCGCGATTTATTCTGGTTTGATCAGAACGTTGATGATCCGAATCGCTTCCGTGATGTCGGTGTCGATCCAAATGACCCGACAATCTGTATGCTCGGTTCGCTGAGCCGCGAGTTGTTAGGCTTTCCGCGACATCTTTCGCAGCATGTTGGTGGGTTTATTCTTACAGAGCATTCGCTCAGCGAGACTGTCCCCATCGAGAACGCTGCAATGCCAGACCGTACCGTCATCGAATGGGATAAAGACGACATAGAAGCGCTGGGCATGTTGAAAGTTGATGTGCTCGGCCTTGGCATGCTCACATGTGTGCGCAAGTGCTTCGATCTGTTGAGGGATACGCTGGACTCACAGAATGATGCGCCCGCGTCCCTCGCTGACATACCCCCCGACGATCAGACCGTGTACGACATGATTTGCAATGCTGATACCGTGGGTGTATTTCAGATTGAATCGCGCGCACAGATGTCGATGCTGCCACGCCTGAAGCCGCGAACGTTCTACGATCTTGTCATCGAGGTGGCCATCGTGCGGCCTGGCCCGATCCAGGGCGGGATGGTGCACCCGTATCTTCGCAGGCGCAATGGCGAAGAAGACGTTGACTATCCAAGCGAGGCCGTCCGGAAGGTTCTCCAGAAAACGCTTGGTGTGCCGCTCTTCCAGGAGCAGGCGATGCAACTGGTCATCAAGGCAGCGGGATTCACACCCGGCGAGGCCGATCAGCTTCGCCGAGCCATGGCCGCATGGAAACGCAAAGGCAACCTGATCGAGAAGTTCGGCCGGAAGATCATCACCGGCATGCTCGGCAATGGTTACACGCGCGAGTTTGCTGAGCGCTGTTTCGAACAGATCAAGGGATTCAGCGAGTATGGCTTCCCTGAATCGCACGCAGCCAGCTTCGCATTGATTGTGTATGTCTCTGCATGGTTGAAATGCTATCACCCCGCTGCATTTGCAGCAGCACTCATCAACAGCCAGCCGATGGGGTTTTACCAGCCCGCACAAATTGTGCGCGATGCAAAGGAGCACGGCGTCGAGGTGCGCCCCATTGATGTGCAATGCAGCAAATGGGATTGCACGCTGGAAAGAGACAGTGGAATACCTTCGCTTCGGCTCGGCATGCGGATTGTCAAAAGCCTTCGTAAAGATGATGCGAACAGGATCGTGCATGCGCTGCAGTTGCATGGCAGGTTCACGACGATCGAACAACTCTGGCGCGCCAGCGGTGCATCGGTGCAGGCGATGCGCACTCTTGCTTCGGCTGATGCATTTGGTTCGATGGGGCTCTCTCGCCAACAAGCACGATGGGCCACGCAGCGGCTGCGCGATGTACCGATGCCACTGTTTGATTCACAGACGCCGCAGCACCATGAGCGTGCCGCCATCGGTCGTGATGATGATGAATACGTCGTTTTGCCTGCTGTTCCTGCATCGGTACAGGTTGTGCAGGATTACGGATCGACCGGA
This sequence comes from uncultured Isosphaeraceae bacterium, assembly GCA_964631295.1. Classification (GTDB taxonomy): domain Bacteria; phylum Planctomycetota; class Phycisphaerae; order Phycisphaerales; family SM1A02; genus CAZVXI01. The sequence continues at coordinate 1,717 of CAZVXI010000157.1, read as the reverse complement.
CTCTCACTCAAGGCTCATCCGGTGTCGTTCCTGCGCGACACACTGGACGTGTTTCACATCACTGCCAATGCGGCTCTGGCTGATGAAGCCGCCTGGCCTCATGGCGCGTTTATACGCGTGGCGGGCCTTGTGCTGATTCGTCAGCGGCCTGGCACCGCGTCCGGCATCGTATTCTTCACGATTGAGGATGAAACCGGCATTGCCAATCTGATCGTTCGTCCTCATATCTTTGATCGTTACCGCCGCGCTGCCCGGCACAGTCAGATCATCATCGCAGAAGGTACCGTTGAACGGCAGGGCCAGGTCATTCACATCATGACTCGCGCCATCTACACTGCGCCGCATACGGGTACATCCCTGCGTACACACACACGGAACTTCCGCTGAAGCATCTCGCCCGCAGGCATGGAGCACAACGCGTCCGCGTTGCGACGCAGATCAAACATCGTTGGGGTTGACGTACATCAGTTGCGTGCGATCAGTTTGAGTTGGCAGCGCTCGCTGAACATCTCGCAGGTCCGGGAACGAAGCACGAACTTCATCTGCGTTGAGCATCGATGCAACTTCAAGCCCCGCCCGCCGATCGTACACCGAGTACAACGGCTCCTCTGACGCAGCATGAATCGTCACGCTGTAACGCTTGCCTTCGATCGTCCCGATAATGTCGGCATCTGCACGAGCCACATCGCCGATGGCCTGCTCCGGCGCCGACGTGCGCTCGGAAGCAGGGGCCGCATTCACAGGCGTCGGCGGGATCGCCATCTCGATCGGAGTATCCCCGGGGCTTGCCCTCGGCCGATCCGCCGTGGTCGTGTTCGGCGTGAACGAACTCGCCAGCACAACAAACAGCACGCAGGCAGTCGCTGCGATCGCGATCCGCTTCCAGAGGTTATCGGACATCATAACGTTGGGCATATGCTCGCTCATGCTTCCAGCATCGGATTCATCGCCCCGCCAGTGGACCGAAAATACGGATTCAGCACTGATAACTCGCTTTCAGAACACTTGTCTGCGTGCTGAAACGGGCTATCCTTGCCATCCTCAAACGAGACCCCATCGTCTAGAGGCCAAGGACTCCAGGTTTTCATCCTGGCAACAGGGGTTCGAATCCCCTTGGGGTCGTTCACTTCCGAAGACCAGATCCTCGCTGATCGACTTCGCCCCACGCCCACGACCGAGACCACGACCGAGATTCCACTGCAATCCGGTCCGACGCCTGATCACACCCGACGGCTGTATCGCCCCATGGAGATCTACAAAGACTTCACCTTCGAAGCTGCCCATCGGCTCGAGCATCTCCCGCCCGACCACAAGTGTCACCATCTGCACGGCCACTCCTACCGAGTTCGCGTCGTCGTCAATGGTGTTGTCGATCCGACAACTGGCTGGGTCATAGACTTTGCAGACATCAAGCAGACCATGTCGCCGATACTCAGACAACTTGATCATAAGTATCTCAACGACATCGAAGGCCTTCAGCTACCCACCACCGAGATGCTCGCCCGATGGATCTGGCAGCAACTCAAACCCGTGCTGCCGATCCTCATCCGCCTCGAAGTCAGTGAGACAAACACCAGCGGTTGTATCTACGCCGGTGAATGACTCATCTTTTCCAATGTCGTTCTCCACTCATAATCCTGCAGTCGCTCGTCCTTGATCCTGTTCACACCCTGGTCGCACAGCCGGCTGACTGCCCGGATTGGTTACCGCGTCAGCT
>CAZVXI010000156.1:0-7528 GCA_964631295.1 uncultured Isosphaeraceae bacterium | reverse complement strand
ATTTGTGCTTGCGATGGTGATGACCTTCATTGGCACATCGATGGTTGCGCTGGGCGCGAACCTCGGCGCTGCATGGCTGAACCTGCTGGCGCTGCTGATATACATCTTCATTTACACGCCGCTCAAACCGCTCACGACACTCAACACGATGATGGGCGCCGTCGTCGGAGCGCTGCCTCCAATGGCAGGGTGGGTCGCTGCGACTGGCTCGCTCGATGCTGGTGCATGGCTGCTCGGGCTGTTGCTGTTCATCTGGCAGTTGCCTCACTTCTTTGCACTGGCGTGGATGTATCGCGATGACTACGCCCGCGCCGGGTTCCGAATGCTGCCCGTGCTCGATCCCACAGGCAAACTCACGTGCCAGGTGATCTTCACGACAACGCTGCTGCTGCTGCCGCTTGGGATACTGTTCGTCGTCGCTGGCGTCGCCACGCCTGTGTTTGCGATGGGCTCGACGATCGGGGGGCTGCTCATGCTGGGTATCGCGATCCAGATGGTGCGGCATTTCAGCACATTCACAGCCCGGCGATTGTTCATTGCGAGCATCATTTATCTGCCTCTCATGCTGGCTCTGTTGATGGTGGACACGCAGCTCGTCGTCCCGCAGTTGCCCGGCTCGCTTGCGTATCAGCGAACTGCCGTTCCAACTGAACCCGAGAGTGCCGACAACACGAATCCAACTTGGGTGGCTCCCCCGCCGGCACCATTCATCGCTCAGTCCAGCCGGTAATCGCAGGACGAGGCCATGGCAACGCAAATCAACAGTTCACCAACCAACAGCGACGCGTCAAATGTTCCCGCTGCGCCAGATCGCCCGCAACGGATGCTGACCTTTGCAAGTGGCGGCTGGGTGATATTGCTCACACTCATCATGACCACTGCGCTCACGCTCTGGGCGATCCTGCCCGCGATTGCCGGCTTCTCGCAACGGCCGCCGGGTCGGAAGGGCGATGTGCCGAGTTTTCTGTTCGATCTGTCCAATCCGACGATTGACGTCAGCAATCTGCAGGCGCTGCAGGCTCATCGAGATCTTTTGCAATCGATGACAGATCCGGGCTCGATGCCTGGCATCGACATCGCGCGATTCAACGCAGCGCAGCGAGGCAAGTATGTCGTCCCGATGGATCGTGTGATCGGCGTCTCGATCAATGGCGAGTCGCGAGCGTATCCGCTGCATGTGCTCGAAGTTCACGAGATCATCAACGACACACTCGGACAGGTTCCCATTGCAGTCACCTACAACGCGCTCAGCGGCGCTGCAGTGGCTTTTGACAGGCGCGCGGGCGGCAAGGCCATTGAGTTCGGCGTCAGCGGGCTCGTGCTCGATTCCAACCTCGTCATGTACGAGCGGCACGATGATCCAAATCGAGAGCCGGGCGGCGAATCGCTCTGGAGCCAGTTGCGCGGCAGGGCGATCTCGGGTGAGTCTGCCAGGCAAGGGCTTGAACTGCAACCGATCTCGTGCGCCATCACGCTCTGGAAAGACTGGCTGCAAACCCATCCGCAGACAACCGTCGTGAAGCGCGATGAATCATCGCTCAAGCGCTACAAGCAGTTCAACTACGATCAATATCTGCAAAGCGATGAGATCGTGGCAGGCGTGTCGCCAATGCCGCCTGCAGATTCCGGCCCCGCACCGAAGACACCAATGCTGATCATCGGCCAGGGCGAATCTGCACGCCCATTCCCACTGGATGCGCTGCAGGCACGGGCGGATGTGGACGGTCGCGTTGAAGTCGACTTCGGCGATCTCACGTTGAACATCGCAACCACCGCCGACCCTGTCACGGCATATGTCACCTCCACGTATGACGCAGCAGGCAAGGCAGTCGATCCGCCCTTGACGCGATACGCACTCTGGTTTGCGTGGTTCGCGGCGAACGAGCAGTAAAACACGGACGATCGCCGTTGCTGCATTTGTATGGCGTGGCAGCAACAAGGCATCTGCAATTGCGTTCGTGATCGCGCCGTGCGCGCGCAGCAGCGCACGTCATTCTCGTTGCAACACGAACCGGGTGCGCAACCCACTCGCCAGCGGGCACATGCAACATCGCAAGAAATCCTGAACCTTCTTCCCGAATCTGCATTGATGCAGACACCATTGCGCGCGCATCTTCGCACGCGATGGCCTGCAACACATGACGAGCAGGTGGCAATTGTGAACAGCGGCACCCGCGCGCCGCTGTTCCAATCACATTCGCCGGTGATCAGTTGCAGGATCCCCAGCCGGCCAGCACGGCCAGCAGTTCAGCCAGACCAACCCAGCCATCGCCGTCCCAGTCCATCGCTTCATTCTGTGTGCCCCACGCTTCGAGCACGAGCAGCAAGTCGTCGAGGCCAACCGTGCCGGATGCGTTCGCGTCACCGGGGCACGGCGATGCCAGCTCAAACACGACGGCTGCTCCAAACTCACTCGTCTCCCGCCGATCGATGTCCGTCGCGGTCGCCGTCGCGACCCAGCCATCAGCGATTTCAACCGACGATACCGGGAATGTCGCATCGAACGCAGCCGCGCCGCCGCTGTCCGTCGGCACATTGACTTCTCCGAGGAACACCTGCCCTTCCCCGTGGCCGCTCGAGTCAGCCATGGGAGACGCAAATATCTCCACGCGATACGACCGGCCCGGCTCTGAAGTGAGTTCGCCTGCAATCGTCGCGGTCGCACCATCGAAGCTCACCGCGTGAAGCACGGGGAAGTTCTGGAAGCTGTTGGGCCCGGTGTCGGCATCGCCCGAATCGTTCGCCGTGACCCCGCCCGTGCTGCCGGAAAATGCCCGCAGGTCGATCCCGAGGCCGTCGTTTTCGTGGATCCGGTTCCGCGTGACCTCGACACCAGACACATCCTGTTCCGCGATCGTGATGCCATCGCCTTCCGTAAACGCGATGACATTGGCAGCCGCCGGATCAGACCCGCCAACGCGAACATCGTCGATGCTGCGGAAGTTCGTCCCAGGGATGACCTCGATCCCGGCGTGGGTGAGGATCGGCTGCGTGCCGGTGGCGTCGGTGCCGATGAGGTTGCCCTCAATCACCACGCCGATCACATCGTCGTTGAGCGCATTCACCCGGATTGCCCGACCGAAGACCTCGCCTGCAAACCCGGAGATACCAATCCCGCGGATGCCAGCCACAAGGTTGCCTCGCACGGTAGTGTTGATTGCGTCTCGCACTTCGATGCCGGTCGTGCCGCGGTTCTGATCCGGGGCCTGCGCCATTCCATCTTCGCTGACGCCCACGTAGTTGCCCTCGACGATGGTCTCCATCGCGAAATCCACGAGGATACCTGTTCCGCTGGGACGCCCTTCATCGCTGTACGTGCCGAACCCGCTGACAACGTTGCGCTCAGCCGGGGTGAGGCCGCCGATGCGATTGCCTGTCGGGCGCTCGGTGCCATCGCCGCAGAACGGGTTTCCGGTGACGTCGATCGAGCGAACACGATTGCCGACCACGACATTGTCATTCGCTCCGCACACGAGCGAGATGTGATCGACCACGTTGCCTTCCTGCGGATCGGTGCCGCCAATCACGTTGCCGGTGGTCGTGGACCCGAAGTTCGGCCGCAGCACAATCGACGTGGTAAAGTTGCCGACGAACCGATTGTCGTGGCCGCCCACAACCCGAATCGACTCGCGAAACTGTGTGACGCCCAGCCCGCGAACAAGGCAGTCGCTGGCGGCGATCACCAGTGCGGGTTGCCCGATGGATGTCGGTGTTGTGTTCAAAATGCCAAGGCCCGGCCCGTCCGGATCCGGATCGCCCATGAAGATCGCCTGCGACAGGAAGTCGATCGTGGTGCCATCGCGCGTGAGCACGAACGCCCCGCCATCAATCCGCAGCAGCGTGTCCAGCGGATTCTCAGGATCGCCCGGCACGGCGAACTCAATCGTGTGTTGCCCGAGGGTGTTGTTGACCGCGATGACAGCTTCGCGGAAGGACACAAGACCATCCGGACCGGGCAAGTCAGCAATCGTCTGGCTGCCAGCAAAATCCACGAAATCACCGAGCTGGTCGACCGTGACGGTCTCGGCCAGTGCCGCTGGCCCGGCTGCTGAGGACAGGGAAGCGGCGATCAGGATCACAGTCGTTCGATGGAACACGTGTCGGATTCCTCTCTGGCTTGGAGCATCTGGATACGCGAACTGACGCTCAGACGGTCAGACCATCGCCGATCGGAGAGGCCTGCCGCTGAGCAGAGACAGGATCCCGGCCCGGTGATACATCGGATTGGTCGCTGCGTTGCGGAGCTGCGCGCAGGACCGCATGCTTCCTCACTGTGAAACGTCATAATCCCCGACCCCGGATTCACAACCCCAGCAGCAGCGTCGCGAAGAGCAGCACCCACACCCCATCGAGGAAGTGCCAGTACATCGCGCAGTATGCCACGCCCGCATAGTCCTCTGCCGAGTACCTGCCGCGCACGGCACGCTTGGTGATGACCGCCATCGGCAGCAGGCCGCCAATCACGTGCAGCCCGTGTATGCCGCTGAGCACATAGAAACTCGCCAGCGCGAAGCGGTATTGCTCGCTGCCCAACCATGCGGTTTCCATTGCCGAGAGCACATCGCGCCACGACAATGCCTGCGCAAAGATGAACCCCAAGCCAAGTATGAGCGTGATCGCCAGCCAGAGCGGCAACAGATTCCCCCCCGCTTTCTCAGTGCGGGCTGCGTTGAGGGCCAGTTGTATCGTACCGCTGCTGGCGAGCAGCATTGCCGTCCCCACCCACAGCAGCCCCGGCAGCGCGGGCAGGTCGTCCGGCCACACATCCGCCAACTGGATGCGGATGATCAAGAACCCAAGCAGCGATGCGCCGAACAGCATTGCCAGCGACACCAGAAACAGCTTCATCCCGAAGATGCCCGCCCCAAACTCCGCCGAACCGGTCGAGAACGGCGAAGAAATACCCCGCGACGAGGTTATCTGCCCATCCAAATGGGTGCTGTCTCGATTGTCAGATTGTGCGTCGCGATGCTTCACATTCGCGGAAATCAGTGGTCTGCTCCATCGGCATGCTCACCGTGTCCATGCTTCGCCGCCTCGATGAGTTCGTTGTACTTGCCAGATTCGATCGCCTGCTCGTACTTCTGCTGGGTTTCGAGCGTCAACTTGTCTTGCGCGCCTTTCGCATCAGCATTGAGTTCTTCAGCAGCACGGTACGTCTGCACATCCGGCTGGTACTCACGCGTGTCTGTCAGCGCGAACGCGATGAACAGCAATACAGCAATCATCGATGTGATGATGACCAGCGAGTTGAACGCGCGATCCCACCACAGGTGCATAAAAAAGAGCATCACCAGCGAGGCCTTGACGACAGCAATCGCCAGCGCAATGTAGATATTCGCTTCGCCGAGGTCCACTTTCATGACGGCCACGGTGAGCCATGTCAGTGCGAGCAGTGCCAAGGCCACCGCAGCAAGGTACTTCACTGGCACGATGTGCCCGACGCCGTGCTCGTGCGCGGCCGGGTCGTGGAACGCGGGCTCGTTCTCGGGCGAGTTGTGTTGTGCGTTGTCGTCGCTCATGCGTCTCGCTCTCCGCGCAGGGTCGCGCGTCGGCAGGTCAGTGAATCAGATAGAACAGCGGGAACAGGAATATCCAGACAAGGTCGACCACATGCCAGTACAGCCCGACAAGATCAATCGGCGTGAAGTACTCCGGGCCGAAGTCCCCCATGTACGAGCGGACAAGCAACCAACTGATCACTCCAATGCCGATGACCACGTGGATCCCGTGCAGCCCGGTCATCAGGTAATAGATCGTGAAGAAGTGATGCAGGTTCTGCGGCCGATTGGGATCCTGCAGCGGATGCGGAAAATCATCGTGGCCGTGCTCCGAGAGGAAGCTCGCGCGCCCGGCTTCGCGGCGACGCTGCTGTTCCTCAAGCTCGCTCATATTCAGCCCGGTTTGCGCCTCAGCAGGCTCGGGAATGTTTGTGACTTCCACATCCGACGGCAGATTCGTCTGAGAAGGATCAACCTTGCGCTGCTCGAGATCGAGTTCCGTCAGCGGCTTGGTGTACAGCGGCTGACCCATCTGAAACCCATCGTGCGAGGCAACTTCGAAGTCCGGCAGCGTGTACATGTAGCCCGCCGGGCGCAGGCCCGCCTTGAGCTTGTGTTCGTACTCGAAGTACTTGATGACCATGAACGTCATGCCGCCCAAAACCGTCAGCGCGAGGCATGCCTTGAGTGCCGTCTGGTTCCCCTTCTGAGAGAACGTCACGGCGGCCGCCATCGTCAGCGATGACACGATCAGCACGGCCGTGTTGATCGCGCCGTAGGTCGTGTCCAGGAAGCGGCTTCCATACTGGAACAATTCCGGGTGCAGGCCACGCAGCACTGCGTACCCGCAGAACAGCCCGCCGAAGAAGAGGATTTCCGTCGCCAGGAACAGCCACATCCCGAGTTTGCCTGCTTCGAACTGCTGCTTGGGCGTTTCGAAGTGGTGCGCGAGATGCGGCGGATGATCGTGGCCGTGTTCGTGATCGTGTGACACGCGTCGTGATCCTTCTTGTGCGGGCGCTCGGCCCGTCGTCGTCAGTCAACTCGTCTTCAAATCAGTGGCATCCTGCTGCGCACCGCTTACGGGTGCTCGGCATCCTCACGCCACTTGTAGCCCTGTTCGGCTTCGTCCCACTCCAGCACGGTGAAGTCGTAGCAGTCGCCGACGGTCGGCGTCTCGGCGAAGTTGTCATGCGGCGGGGGCGATGAACACTGCCATTCCAGCGACCGGCCGCCCCACGGGTTCGCCGGCGCCTTGCGACCTGCAAACATCGAGTGCAGCAGGTAGAACAGCGTGAAAAAGAAGCCCAGCGCCATCACGTACGAGCCCATCGTCGACCAGAAGTGGTAAAACTGGAACAACTCGAGCTTCTCCGGATCGATACTCGAATAGTCGTAGTAGCGGCGCGGCATGCCCTGGCTTCCCAGCACGAACTGCGGGAAGAATGTCAGGTTGAAGCCGACGAACACCAGCGCCCAGCCGATGCGGCCATAGTTTTCGTTGTACATCCGGCCGGTCATCTTCGGCCACCAGTGGTGCAGCCCGCCGATCATCGCAAGCAGGGCGCTTCCCATCATCACATAATGGAAGTGCGCGACGACGAAGTACGTGTCATGCAGATGCACATCCGTCGCCAGCGTGCCAAGGTGCAGGCCCGTCAGACCGCCAATCGAGAAGATGAACAGGAAGCCAAGCGCGTACAGCATCGGCGTGTTCAGCGAAATTGACCCCTTGTACAGCGTGGCCAGCCAGTTGAAGATCTTGATCGCCGACGGGATCGACACACTGAACGTGATGCCAGAGAAGATCGCGGACATCAGTGCTGTCTGCCCGGACGTGAACATGTGGTGGCCCCACACGAGGAAGCCGAAAATCGCGATGGCGATCGAACTGAACGCGATGAACTTGTAGCCAAAGATGTGCCGATGCGCGTGCACGGAGATCAGTTCACTGATGATGCCAAATGCCGGCAGAATCATGATGTACACCGCCGGGTGGCTGTAGAACCAGAAGAAGTGCTGGTACA
>CAZVXI010000155.1:0-7580 GCA_964631295.1 uncultured Isosphaeraceae bacterium | reverse complement strand
GCGATCGAGGTCGACGGCACGTTCGGCTGGGTCACCGCCATGCAGGCGCGTTAGTACGACAAGTGCTTCTTCCAGCGCGCCCGTCGCCGCATGGAGAACGGCGACCTGCTCATCTGCAACCACGCACTGTTCTTCTCTGATCTCGCGCTGCGTTCGCAAGGTGTCGGCTTCCTGCCACAGTATGACCACGTGATCTTCGATGAAGCACACTCGATCGAAGATGTCGCAGCGGAACACTTTGGCATGTCGCTCTCGCAGGCCCGCGTCGAGCACCTGCTGCGGCTGCTGCACCATCCGACGCGGCATCGCGGCTTTCTCTCCACGCTCAAACTCAAGGATGACGGCGAAGCCAGGCGCATCGATCAGACGATCAATCATGTGCTGCACTGCCATGATGTGAACGGCCGCTTCTTTGATGCGCTGCTCGAATGGGCGCAGCACAAGGGGCCGCGCAACGGCCGCATTCGTGAGGCCAACATCATCGACAACACGCTCTTTAGCGAGATGACAAAGCTCGCCAACCTGCTCAAGCTCCTGCGGGAGCAGGCCCCGCGCGATGCAGACCAGTTCGAACTCAACAGCTACGCCCAGCGCGCCAGCGACATTGCCCGGGAGACACAGATGCTTCTCGAGCAACAGATCGACGGCTGTGTGTACTGGCTGGAAGCCCCCGGAAGTGGGGGTAGCCGCAGCGCTCATCGTGCGACCACATCGATCTCACGCAAGCGCCCGCGCATCAGTCTCAAGTGCATGGCGGTCGAGGTCGCAGGCATTCTGCGCGAGCAACTCTTCGAGAAAGACATCGGCGTCGTACTCACCTCCGCCACGCTCACCACCCGGCGCGATGATTTCTCACACGTCGCTGGTCGCCTCGGATGTGGCTCGACTACAGGGGGCGCACGCACGATCGCGCTTGGCAGTCCGTTTCATTATCCCGAGCAGATGCGTGTGCTTGTCGACCCGAACATGCCCGATCCTGCCGGCGGGAAGTTCATCGATGCCATCTGCCCGCGCATCGAAGAGCAGGTGATGGCCACCGATGGCGGCGCGTTCGTGCTCTTCACCAGCTTCGATATGCTCAACAAGGTGGCGGATCGGCTGCGCGACCGGCTTGCATCGCTCGAACATCCCGTCCTCGTGCAGGACCGCGACGGCCCGCCGACTGTGCTGCTCAACCGTTTCCGTGCCGATGACCGCAGCGTGCTGCTGGGTACATCCCGCTTCTGGCAGGGCGTCGATGTGCGCGGCCAAGGCCTGCGCAACGTCATCATCACGCGCCTGCCGTTCGATGTGCCCGATCGTCCGCTCATCGAAGCCAGGCACGAGTACATCACCGAGCACGGCGGCCACCCGTTCTTCGATGACCAGGTCCCCAAGGCGGTGATCCGTTTCAAGCAGGGCTGGGGCCGGTTGATCCGTTCTTCATACGATGAAGGCCGCATCGTCATCCTCGACCCGCGCGTGCTGACCAAGGGCTACGGCAGAGCGTTTCTCGAATCGTTGCCCGAGGGCGTGGAAGTTGAACGCATGGCGTAATCGCAAGCTACTTGCGCTTTCGCTTCTTGAAGGCACTCTTGGGCGACGCAGTTTTCGTCGAGCCCTTCTTCTTTCCCTCCGAGCGGGGCAGTTGATCAACTCGATCACGCGGCGGCTGATTGGCACGCTCACCCGTACTCGGTGCCAGAACCCCCCGGCTGCCAGGCTTGCGTTCAGTAGACATGGCTCGCTCCCTCACATGGAGTACAACAACCTGCGGCGTCACCGCAGACACCCGAGATCGATTCTATGCAGTCAGCACGCGCCAGGCGGATGTCGAGTGATCGCCAGAATCTCCGCAGGGCTTCACGAGTGGTGCGAGGCCTTCCAGTACGATGATCACATGCACCGCCTCACCATCAGCATTTCGCTGGTCGTATTGCTCGGCGTGGTGACGAGTGTCGCCGTCGCGTGGAGCGCTGTGTGGCGTTTCGGTTGGATCGCGAGGAACGGACCACTCAACACGCTCACATTGTCTGAGCGATATGGTGCATCAAGCGGCGTACGCGCCTGGCGGTTTGCACAGGTGAGCACGTGGGGTTTCACGTACGTGTACCGATATCCGAGTATGTCGCGCGGCTCCGCCGTTGTGGCAACCTCGCCATACTGGAGCGCGGTGCGACACGCGCCCCGCGCGAAGGACGTGCCATATACCGAATGGACCGCAGGTGTGCCGTTCCGGTGCATGATTGGTCACGCTGGACCCGTACGGGCCTCACTTCTTGGTGAGCGTGATGGATTAATCGCTGTTGGCGAATCGAACCTGCGTGTACGATCGATGAGCCTGTCTCGTTTTCCGCTCATGCTGCCATACCTGCCCATCTGGCCCGGCCTGCTGGCAAATACAGCGATCTGCGGCGGAGCGTGGTGGGCGCTGCTGTTCGGGCCGGGCGTCTTGAAACGTTGGCATCGCAGACGCACCGGGCGTTGCGTGACGTGTGGGTATGATCTGCGCGGACTATCTGGCCGGTCCGAGGGGGTATGTCCGGAATGTGGGGATGAGATGATACAACAAAAGGTATAAAGTACTGCCAGAAGTGCTCGGCGCGTCGGTACAACCGTCCGCAGCGTCAAATCCGAGAGAGCCGCGGATGATGGGGCACAGGGGCCGGTGGGCGCATGCGACGGGTGAAGTAGGGCCGCTCTCGAACACGATCATCGCGGGTGTGGAGGGCTGGGCTGCGAATCTGGCGACCGAAACGCGGCTGAAGCGAGTTGCGTGAGGCACGGTATCGTGGGTACGCAGGATGATGCACCGGGTAAACGGAGGGCTCTGAGTTGCTCGCGCAGACGATACTTGTGATCTTCGGTGTGTTTCTCATCGGCGTGGCGATCGTTGTGTTTGTGCGCCGCCCTGCGGCAGAGCGGTTCTTCAACGGCTTCGCGAGCAGTGTGCAGACGCATTTCGCCGAACAGATCGTTCGAATGATCGTCGGCGTGGCGCTGGTGTTGCATGCGGAACAGATGCGGCTGCCGCCGGTGTTTACTGTGATTGGCTGGCTGGTCGTCGTGACATCAATCGGCCTGATGTGCCTGCCTTGGCGGTGGCATCAACGCTTTGCACAGCGGGTGATCCCGGTTGTGATTCGTTACATGGCAGCGTATGCGGTGCTTTCTGCTGCGTTCGGCGGGCTGCTGATTGCGGCGGTTGTTCTGTGATGATCGATGTGTTGTGAAGCGCCGAGTCAGACAGACAGATCGGTGGGCAGGCCATCGATACTGGTTGTGTTCTTCTCTCGCTGGTAGTCGGCGAGGCGATCGTCGCCTTTCTTCTCTGCCCATTCGATGAGCATGTCGCGCTGGCCCTGGTATTCGTAGATCGGCACGCCGAAGCCGCATGATGTCTGCACGGATTCGATGGTCAGCGTGATGATCTGACGCACGCCGGGGATGTCAGCCGGGAAGAGCGTGCGGAGCTGATCCCAGTTGGTTGCGTACTGCTGAACGGCCAGGCCTGTGCCGTAGAGGCGGAGAATCTTCGGCGCGCCGCTGAACGCGCAGAGCATAATCGTCAGGCGGCCATTGTCGTTGATGTGGGCTGCGGTTTCGTTGCCGCTGCCCGTGAGATCGAGGTAGGCGACGGTGCGGTCATCAATGATGCGCAGCGTGTCGATACCTTTTGGCGAGAGGTTGATGCGCCCGCCATTGCTCGGAGCAGATGCTGTGAAGAACATCTGCTGCTCGGCGATGAATGTGCGCAGTGTGTCGTTGAGTTGGTCGAAGAATGCCATGCGACATCGTACGCATCGTTGGACGGTGGCATTCCCGCATGCGCGCAATGAAAAAGCCCACCCGGTGAGGGGTGGGCTCAGTATTTCGTCATGTTGGTGTCGGTCTACTCGACGTCGTGGCCTTCGACCACATCGGTCACAGACGGGGCCGCGTGTTCGTCGAGTTCGCCGCGCTTGAGTTTGCCCATGTAGTCGTGATAGGCCTTCATTGCCTGAGAGCCGAAGATGAGCATGATCGGAATGTTGGCCACGAGCATGACGCCCAGGCCGAGCGTTGTCCACATGTCGAGTTCAGTGTCTGTGCCGATGAGCGGTTTCTTGTCATCCCCGAAGATCGGCATGGCAGCGACGGTGGTCAGAAAGATCAGCAGGCAGTAAATGATCTTGTAGGCGAAAACGCACATGCCGCAGGCGGCATCTCCGAACTTGCCGAAGAGGTAGACGATGCCCTGTTCGCCGTAGTAACTCCAGGAGATCATCGTTGACAATGCGAACAGCCATGCTGCCATCGAGACAAGCCATTTACCGAGCCCCGGTGTCTGGCGGTCGAACGCATGTGCTGTGAGCGAAGCGCCTGCGTAGTCGCCGTAGATGCCGGGCATCTTGCCTTCCTCAGTCGCGGCGATGGTTGGGGTGACATCTGACTCGAAACTGTTCCAAGAGACGGAAAGCGAGCCATCATCGGCTTCAACCACAGCGCCAGTGACGCGCGTGAGGTCATGACCGCTTTCTTCATCCATTGCACCTTTCACGACGACGAAAACCGTATCGCCATCGCGCCAACTCGGTGCACCAGTCTCGATGAGCAGGGTGTCGCGCGCGGCTTTGGTTCGTTCCGGCAGTGCGTTGGTTTCGATGGCCCACTTGCCATCGTTCATCTGCACGACTTGCAGGTCGCTGGCATTTTCAAAGTAGGCTTCTGCTTCGCGGTTGTAAGCACCGCTGGAGAGGATTACCAGTGCCGTGAGCGTGCAGACGACGAGGGTGTCGATGAACGGTTCGAGGCCTGCGACCACTGCTTCACGAACGGGCTCATCGGTCTTGGCTGCGGAGTGCGCGATCGGAGAAGAGCCTTGGCCGGCTTCGCTGGAGAACAGCGCACGCTTGATTCCCCACATGGCTGCATAGCCAAACGAGCCGCCAAGGAATGCGCCGGTCGCCGAGGCGGACTCGCCGCCGAGGAAATCGGGCAGACCGGACTTCACGATCAGGCCGAGCATTGCCGGAATCTCACCGATGTGCGCTGCAAGCACATACAGAGCAGCGAGCAGGTAGATCACACACATGAACGGCACGATGCGGCCTGCGACGGAGCCGATGCGCTTGATGCCCCCGATGATGACCAGACCGACGACAACCGCCAGAATCGCGCCAGTGACGATCTGCGGGATGTCGAAGTAGGTTGCGGTGACGTCAGCGACGTTCCACGCCTGGAACATGTTGCCGCCAGTCAGGGCAGAGATCAGCAGTGTGATGACGAAGATGCCCCCGACAATGGCACCGAGTGGCGCGAGACCCCAGCGTTTGAAGCCTTCGCGGGCGACAAACATCGGCCCGCCGTGCGGATTGTCTGGATCATTGGTGTTGCGGTAGAGCATGGACTGCGTGACTTCGGTCATCTTGAGAGCCATGCCGACGACGCCGATCACCCACATCCAGAGGATCGCACCCGGCCCGCCGAGAGCAACGGCGAGGGCAACACCGGCGATGTTGCCAAGCCCAACCGTCGCGCTGAGTGCCGTCGACAGTGCCTGAAAGTGGTTGATGGCTCCGGGGTCATCCTTGTTATCGTACTTGCCGCGTACGACGGCCACGCCGTGCGTTAATGCTCGATACTGCCCGAAGACAGACCAGATCGTAAACAGGATGCCGGTGAACAGCAGGGCGAAGACGACATACTCGGAGAAGAGGATGCCATTGAGCATGTTGATGAAGTCATTCAGGTTCTGCATTACGGGGCGAGGTCCTTTGAAAGTCTCGTGGATTCCGTGGGGTGTCGGCGACGAGGCCGCTCGCGATGTCTGGTGCCGATCACGGCCGCCGACAGGGTCGGCTGGCCCGCGTCGGGCAGCGGAATAAGATAACGGAAATTAAACCGTTCTACCTGCCATTTGGCTGCGACTGTCGGATGATTCATGGAGAATCGTTGATCAGACCGTTGGCGTGCGGCTTTTGGGACCATCCTGATCGCCCCGCCCGCACAGGCGCACCGCGCGGGCGGCCGAAGCGGCGGCGGACGTTCAGCCCGGTTGGCCGAATCGCCGATAACTGCTCGTGGCGGCTCCACAATGAAAGCATTCCACCTGCGAACAGATCTTGAGCGATCGACCCTCGGCGGCTTCACGCTGCCGCTCGGCCTCGATTTTGAGGGCGTGCCTGCACCGAACGAGGGCTACACAGTGACCTTCCGTGCGGGCGAAGATGAAGAGCCAGACATGTATGCTTTCGACGTTGTCGTCTCTCACGACCGCCTGCGCGATGTGCTGATCCGGGCCTTCACGCTGCTTCCTGATCAGGTTGTGGCTGTCCTCGAGATCGGTTCGCGGGATGCATATCGGATGATCGATGTCTGGATG
Source organism: uncultured Isosphaeraceae bacterium (assembly GCA_964631295.1). Lineage (GTDB taxonomy): Bacteria > Planctomycetota > Phycisphaerae > Phycisphaerales > SM1A02 > CAZVXI01. The sequence goes on along the minus strand of CAZVXI010000155.1, from coordinate 1,237 downwards.
AGTCGTGAGCCGCTTGATCGCTGTGAGTTCCTCGGAGTGTGGGAAGATTACGACGAGTTCCTGCTGGAGGACTGCTCGATTCTTACGGGTGCTGTCTCCGAGTCGCCGGCCGTCGAGGTGCTTCTTGACCAGTGGAAGGGTATTGCGATCCATGTCACGCCCGATCGACGAGATGAAGTTGTGGATCTGCTCGCGCAACTGAATCTTCACGAAGTGCAGCAGACCTGGCCGGAACTGCCGGAGACAGACGAGTGCTGCACAGTTCGCGGTGTACTGGACGTGCATGATGAGTTCGACCCGGACATCGACGATGTCGTTCTGGAACTCAGGCAAGGCTGGGGGCTCGGCCTCCACACCGAACCTGCGCGAAACCTCGACGATGGCGGCCGCGACCTCGGCTACACGCTTTGGCACATCATTGTGCTGGCGGCCGATCGGTTTGACTCCGAGAAAGGTGCGTACCTTCAGTTCTGGTTGACAGCCAACTGTCTGGAGCAGGCGTTTGATCTTGTGCGTGAAGCGCTCGATAAGCATGACCGGCTCGAATATGTCGACTACCTCGTCGCGGATCGCATTGCGTTCGATGAGCGGCCCGATGCACTGGTCGACATTCCGCATCGCAGGCAATCAGCTGAAATGCACGACATCAGCTACGATCCGTGGTAGTCGTTCGGCGACCACGGAGAGACTTCAGTGACACAGCCAGAATCGCAACCGCATGAAGGAGCGTCGGAAGAGTGGTACGCCGACGGGTTGCGCTTTGAATGCACGCAGTGTGGCAACTGCTGCACCGGGCCGCCCGGCGTTGTGCGGTTCAGCCCGGCCGAGCGTGTTGCGATGGCGCGTGCCCTTGGTGTGACGGACGAGGAGTTCCAGTCGAAGTATGTGCGATCTTCCGGAGGCAGGCCATCGCTTCGTGAACGACACACGGAACATGGCTTTGACTGTATATTCCTTGACCGGGCATCGCAGCCAGGCCGCGCGCTGTGCAAGGTATATAAGGCACGACCGACGCAATGTCGCACGTGGCCCTTCTGGCCGGAGTTGCTCGCATCGAAACGCGCCTGGGACTCAGCGAAAGACAATACGCCATGCCCGGGGATGAACCGCGGTGCGTTCGTCTCGATAAAGCAGATTCGGATACGGCGTGACGAATGTGCCGCGGCGCATTCAGATTGATGCCCCCCAGTTGCTGAGAACGATCAGGAGGTCTGCGAGCGCGACTGCGCAGTCGTTG
>CAZVXI010000154.1:0-7670 GCA_964631295.1 uncultured Isosphaeraceae bacterium | reverse complement strand
TGGTGTCTTCGACATCGCCATCGAATGTGAGATCGACTTCGGTCGCGCTGACCTGTGCCATGCTCACCACGACGTTGCCAAACGCATCACCCGCAGTAAAGCCAGGCAGCTTGTTGCCCGCCACGTGCGTGTTGAACGTGAGACGAATCGTCTCGGGGGCTTGCACTGCAATGCTCGTGATGATCGCCGGCAGTCGCTTCTGCGGCACTGCCTTGTCAAGCGCTCGCCGCTGTCGGCCCTTGCTTCGTGTTGCTGTTCTCGTGTTCATTTGATTTGCTCAGTTCTTTCTTGTTCGGTTCTTGAGATTGATTCACGCAGCGAGCGAAAGCCCGTCGCCGCCGCTTTCCATTTCGGTTCCGCCGGTTGGCATCTGCTGATCCACCGGGCCGCCGAACGCGATGCCCATCGCAACAGGCAAGCTCCACGGCCCGGTGAGGCCACGCTGCGTGCTCCAGCGACCGAAGTATGTCGCAACCTGTCCCGCCTGATCAGGCATGAACGTGTGGTTGATCGGGTTCTTCGTGTACTTGCCGATGTACTTTGCCTGCTGCCAGTCCGCAGTCGCACTCGGGCCGACATACACCCAGAGTTCCATGTCCGAAACACCGTCGGGTTTGGCCTTGCGTGTCGGCGTGTTCTCATCCACAAACCGGATCTCATGCTGGCCGCTGAACGATGCACCAAGACTCAGAATCGGCGCACTGTTGGGCGCAGGAATCGGACTTCGTGTGTCATCGATATGCAAACCCAGCAGAATCTTGTCTTCGTTGTCGATCGCCTGGTTTGATTTGAGAATCTGACAGATCGGCCGGACGGTCGCTTCCGCCGATGCACGCTGCGAATCCTTCGCCGCCACGGTGGTTGCATTGCGTGTACCGGGCATCGTGGCCGCGGTCAGTGCGCTCGCGTAGCTCAAGTACACATCCGTGATCAGGTCCGAATCGGCCTGCGTGAGGAAGTACTTCGCAGGGTCCGCTGCGATGACGGTTGAGAAGTTCTCGAGGAAGATCTTCAGTCCGATGTCCGTATCCGGGATGTACGGCTCTGTCTGTTCGAGTGGTGGCATGGTGGCCTCCTTGCCTGCACGGCAAATATGGTTGGTGGGCCGCACACGCAGCCCGTTCTTGTCTGTCCCGCGTCATCGACAGCCCCCGGAAGGGACTTCACCGGGCAGGTGTCCACACAATTGTGGACAGACAGATGCCGAACATTTGGCCAAACGGAGCTGCTACTGGGGTCAGGCAGCGCCCGTAATCGCGATCGCGTGGGCCAGCAGTGGCGTGACGAGCCGCTCGAACGTCAGTTCCTCGTTGGGCTCCGCGTAGTCGACGGTCTCAGGCCCCTGGTCCGGGGAGATGAGGAACGCCGCGCCGTCGTATAGGCGCTCACGCAGCAGCTTCAGGATCAACACCTCGTATCGCGTTCGATACGACGCCTCGCGAAACTCCGGAAACACCTCAAAGTGCGGTTCGTACACCCGTACGGCAGAGCGCGACTTCTCTGCATCCTCAAGCAACATCAGATATCCCAGGAACGGTCGGGCAGATGGGCGAAACGCGCCCTCCCGGAACGCAGCCCAGATGTCGGTCGCGCTGCCGAGCGCTTCTTCCGTTCTGTTGTTGAAGTTGTTGCCGAATGATGGGCCAATGTGCGATTTGAACTCGATCGCGGCAACAAGTTCACCGTCGTGTGTGACGATCAGATCCCACTTCTTCTCTGCTCGGAACCAACCCGGAAGTTCGAGTCTCCGATCAGTCACGATCCCCTCATTTGCCACACCGGCTTCCACGAGTAGTTGACGCACGAGTGACACAAAGCCGTCCATCTGTTTGCCACCGGTCACCGCGGCCCGTCCACCGCGATCGCGATCGGATGCACCGCCCTGTCGGGCTGATTGACCATGTCGCGTCGCCCAGAAGTGTCGGATCGCATCTCGGACTACATCATCAAGTGCCGGCATGTTCAAGCACCCGCGTTGTCACTGACGATGACAAATACAAATCCGAACCGTGTTCCGCGAGTCGCTTCTGTGCGATCTCAAAGTACTTGCTGTCGAGCTCAACACCGATGCTGTCTCGACCCCAGTTCGCGCACGCGAGATTGGTTGTGCCCGTCCCCATGAACGGATCGAGCACCGTGTCCCCGACGAACGAGAACATCCGCACGATGCGAGCCGCAAAACCTTCGGGGTACGGCGCTGGATGCCGAGGATGCGAAGTCCCCTTCACATCCGACCAGATTTGCCGGAACCATTTCTGGTAGTTCTCCGCACTGATCACGCTGAGCATGCGCTTCTCAGCAGTTGGCCGCCGATACCCGCCGGGCTTGCGCTGCATCAGCACAAACTCGATGTCGTTCTTGATCACCGCGTTCGGCTCGTAGGGTTTGCCCAGGAATCCGCCGCCGCCAGACACTTCGTAGTTCGCATTGGCGATCTTGTGCCAGATAATGGGCGCGAGATTATCAAAACCGATCGCCTTGCAGTGCTCCTGAATTGTTGCATGGAGCGGGACCACCGTATGCCTGCCGTTGTTCTTTCGCCGCGACAGGCAGACATCGCCCACGTTGATGACCAGCCGTCCACCGGGCACGAGCGCGCGGTAACAGTTCCGCCACACCTCGTCCAGCGCTTCGATGAACTCATCGTAGTCTGCAACGTGCCCCATCTGGGCATCGTGTTCGTTGTAGCGTTTGAGGGTCCAGTACGGCGGCGAAGTCACCGCCAGATGAACCGAGCCCTCATCGAGCGCCGTCGCCTGCCGTGCATCGGCATGGATCAAATCGTGACTCGTGGATCGGTTGCGCACCGCCAGCTCCACCCGCTGCATCAGTCCCTGATCGCGCGCGATGCGTGGGATGACCTCATCCAGCGGCCCGAGAGACTGGAGATGCTCAAGCAGAGCGTCTGTCTCCTCGTTGGCGTCCTGCGCTGCCCCGTTCGGCGTACCTGCCTGATCATCCATACGCAGAGCATATCCGCAGGCCGGAGGTCGGCCAACCGGCCGTCAGCCCGGTGTCGATATCCCATCGCACCCGAATCGGTGACCGGCCGGGCCACCGTCCGAATAACGCCCTTCATTTACTCAAGCGGACGGCTCGCTTGCGTAAATCAGCTCCCGCCTTGCCCAAGTGAAGCTCTGATTTGCGGAAGCCAGATGCGGGCTTGAGCAGATGCGGCCGGCATTTGGTCAAGGCAGAAGCCCGCGCGGGCAAGCGGAGTGATGTTTTGCTCAAGCGAGCGGTGCCCTCGAGGGAGGCCAAACGCGGTTTGCCCGAGGCAGTGCCGGGCTTGCCCGGGCCAGGTGCCCGCTTGCCCAAGCCAGCGATGCCCTTGCCCAAGCCCGGTCCCGATCTGGGCAAGGCCGCCGCGGACTTGTGCGAATCAGCGATGCTCTTGCTCAAGCCAGCGTTCCGCTCCCGCAAGGCAACGCCGGGCTTGAGGAGGAAACCAGTGCAGGTCGATGGCACGTGAGCATTGCGCGGTTCCGTTGAAAGGGTGCAAATCTCGCTCGTACGTGTGAGCCCTGCGCTCGAGCGTGGCAAGCGCCCGCACATTCAACGGAAGCGTGCGCTCGGACGCGCCAGCCATCCGCGCGTTCATGCGAGCCGCTCACCCTGTCAACGGAACGGCGGAGATGAACACAAACGAACCGACCGTGACGCAGTCACCACTTCGAATCATCGGCCGTGTCTTTGCTGGCTTCGATCAACGCCAACATCTCGGTTCGGAACGCGATCAGGCCGAGCGGATTGTCTGCGGTTTCGTATGTCGTCAAGCGACCGCTGCCGCGCACAAACGCGGCTGCGGCTGGGTTCGACCGCCTGAGGAACTCCATCGCTGATGGAAACGTCACGAGCACAATTGAACCCGATTCTCCCTGCTCGACGGTGGTTGCGCGCAGCACGCCATCGGGAAGCGTCTTTCCTTGTTCATCCAGCAGATGCAGATCGACGGTGTCGGCGAGTATCGCCGATGCGTCGATGCCGTTGGGAAACACAAAACGCACCTGCGGAGTTTCCAGCCGAGTGACCTCACCGGGAACGATGAACAGCGGGTGATCGCGCACATGGATCTGGATCTTCGCAGACCGCGTGACGAGCCCCTGTTCATCGGTGGCAGTCACAACAATAGCGAAACGGCCCTTGCGCGAGAGGATGCAGGACATTGATGTCGGATCGATCCCCACTCCATTGTCATCGACGGCAATCTGTGGGGCGACACCGCTGTCATCCTCAGCAGTGATGACGAGCATGAGCGTTGAACCAAGTGTCAGGTGGTTCTCCTGGTCGGTGATCGGCACACCATCAACGAGTGCAACGACATCCAGCATTGGCGGCACATTGTCGACGTGCGCCGGATCATTCTCGTCGTGCGCCGGTGGGTTGAGCCACGCGATCAGGCCAAGAACAACCGCCGTCGTGATGACCATGATGGCCACCACGACGAGCGGAAGAGTTTTTGTACGGGCCTTAGTCATCACAGAGTTCGGGGTCATCCCACGGATCGAACGTCAATGGGATGGGTTCATTGTCGCCTTCTATCAGGCCCGAGAGACATCGCGGCGTAATGGATATGTCGGCATCCGCTCCGAACAGCCGTCCGTAGGCCTGTGCCCCCCAGTTATACGATACCGCATCCGCGTGAACGGTGATGGCACCGCCAGTTTCGACAGAGATATCCGCGTAACAGGCTTCGATCGTGCAGTTCAGTGAATCGTGAAACACGCTCCCGGCCGGTGGCACGGTCGTGATGACAGGCACTGATCCGTCGACAAACGGGATATCGATCCCGTCGGGGTCGTATCCACCCACGGCGACCACTCCAATCGCCTTTGCTGAGTCACACGGCGCTGACACACTGATCATGCCTGCCACAAGCGCGCTCGCGGGTGGGTTGACGGTCGCGAGCGCCTTAAACGTCGGATCAGCAATGACGGAGATTTCGCATTGGTCGCAGCAAAGCGAAGGGTGTGGAAAGATGAAGACCCGCAGGATGCCACCGCTTTGAGCCAATGCCGAGCCGCCGTGCGCACCGCTGCACGTCGTCCAGTCATCCTTGGCGAGGCCAACACCGTACAACCATTCCGGCCCGGCGACGACATCCGCAAACCAGCCACATGGTGTGAAGCCAGATCCCTGATTGTCGATATCAACCGGTTCAGGATCGTATTCTGATTCCCACTGGCACCCCCAGTCGAATCGTGGTCCGGGCGCTTTCTGATCGTCATCGAACACAAGGCCGAGAGCAGCCAGTGTCACTGCGGCGTTCGCATCGATTGCAGGAGAGATGATCGAGCGAAAATCAACGGCGTTCTGGCCAGCGTCGCTGACTCGACCGCGCAGGTCGAATGCACCGACGTTCGTGCCTGCCGGCACCAGGACATCAAACGAGACGTCCCAGTACCCATCATCGTACTGCGCATCGGCGTTGGTTGGCGTGTATGTCCCGTCCACAGCAAACGCATCGCGGACTGGCGCAGCGGTAGCAGCAACCCAGCGACTCTCATCGTTCATGACCTGAAGTGAAAGCGAATCGATATGAAGCAGATCGATGGAAGTCGTGGCGCTCGCAACAAGCATGCTCACGCTCAGTTCGTCATAATCGGCGTCAAATGGCATCACTGACTGGGCGTGAACGATACCGATACCACTGGCCTGTGGTCGCTCTCTCACCTGAAACACCATTGATGTTCCATTGCGATTCCCACTCGCATCTTCGGCGACGATTTCAAGCGTGTGGAACCCGGGCTCCGTCACATTGACCGTAGTCGCTTCGACCCCGTTCACGATCACCTTGTAGCATGGAACCGCGCAATCATCGGTGACGGTGACTGTAGGTGTGAACGCCGCACTGGAAACGAAGTAAGGCAGTCCTGTGACCGTCGTCTCCATGCCCGCACTCAATGGAATCTCTACATCGACCTGCGGAGGATTGTGATCGACAATCTCGATATCCAGTTCACCAGTCAGGATCGTACCGTCAGCCGCGATGGCCTCAATCACAACTGTCCGAGCAAGTGGGACATCTGCACAGGTCCACCGTTCACCCGGAGCGGGAGACTGGTAGTACGCCCAATGTGACTTCTGCCCGTTCTTGATCTCTGACATCAGCAGTGATGGCATCTCGAACGCGCCGGTGTCGTCAAGCGAAAATCGAAGGACTTCGCCCTCCTGCCCGCTCGCGATGAAGACGCCTTCTTCATCCCAGGGATGGAGTTTGAGTCCCTGCGCATTCACTGATGTACAAGCGACACAGGCGATGGCGATCGCAAGACTGTAGCGCACACAGTTCGTCGTCAACATTGGATATTCACTCCGTTGTAGGCCGTGCTCTAAATGGATCGCGTGATCCACTGCAATGCCTGAACATACTGCGGGGCGAAACGCTAGTCGCCTCCGGCTCTGTCCATAGTATTGTGGACACATGGCATACTTGACCGCAGGCGTCAGAACGAATAGGCGCGTAACCGCCCCACATACAGCGCGACATCTTCGGGCGTGAGGGTCAGTTGCTGCTTTTTGATCCATGAGATCAGTGTTTTGTCATTGAGCACCCAGATGGAGTCTTTCTGGCTGCGTTTGCGGGTGTCTTTGATGAACCACCTGCCGGCGAAGACGAGGACGGGCTGGAGGCGGATGTCGCGGCCGGTCTGATTCCTGATGATCTCGGCGATGCGGCGGGCGTTGCCGAGTGTCTGGCCGATGGCGCCTTCATTGATCTCGTGGCCGGCGATGGTCAACTGGTGGCCGTCAAAGACGATCTCGTGATGGTCGCCTTTGGAGCGTGTCTTTGTCTCGATGACGAAGACGCCGCCGGGGCCGATGGCGACGTGGTCGATGTTGGGTGAGTTCTCGTTCCGGGGGTCGTGCGGGATGTCGTGGAGGATCTGGTAGCCGTCCGCGATGAGCTTGGTGAGTTGCTCTGCGACCGCGATCTCGCCGGACCTGCCGAGGACGAGGTCGTCGAGCTTTTCTCCCGCGCGGCGGGTGTATCGCCAGAGTGCGAGCAGAACTGCCGCCATCGCGAGCAGCACGATGATCGACATCCACCCGTCGCTGATGCCAAGCTTGTTCGTGAGAAACGAGCCAATGATCAGACCCACGATGATGCCCAGGCCCATCATGTAGATGAATGCGGGCATGAGCAGTTGAAAGATCTGCCTGCGGATGGAGTCGCCGGGCAGCGGCTGTGGCGTCGAGCGGAGTGGTGATTGCTTCTTTGCTGGGGGCACGGCGGGTTACTCCTTTGGCTTCGGCGGCTGGTCAGTGTCATGTTCTTCGATGTGAAGAAATGGTGCGAGGAGAGCGGCGGTCATGGGAACCTGGCCGGACACGCCGAGTTTCTTGTAGATGCGGCGGATGTAGGTTCGCACGCAGGATTCCTCAACGCCGAGCAGATAGGCGATGCCCCGGCCGGATTCATCATCAAACAGGTGCTTCACCACCCCAAGCTGCTGGCCGGAGAGTTCGTGGTAGGCGGCGATCTGAGCCCACTGCTCTTCGGTGAAGATACGGCAGCCCGGAGCGGCACCTCGCGGGGCGGCGGTGCGATCGTCGGATTCGCCGGTCGGATCGGCGGCTGGCGGATCGGCGGCCGGGGGATTGGCTTCGACGGGCTTTTTCTTCTTCTTCGCCCGGGCGCGGGCGGGCCTGCTCTGGGGGCTTTTACC
>CAZVXI010000153.1:0-7810 GCA_964631295.1 uncultured Isosphaeraceae bacterium | reverse complement strand
AAGCGCGTGCAGCATGGCATCAATTCGGTGGTCGATTGCGTATCCCCCGGCCGCTTCCATCTTGCTGTCGAGATCGGCCTGTCGCTTGAGAAGCCGCTCGAGATCATCGCCTTCCGCGCCTGCCATGTCCTCGTACACCTTGTTGAGTTGCAGGTGCAGCGTGTGTAACTCGGCAAACGCCCCTTCAGCAGCATCACGGACGGTTTCTTCCGGATTGAAGTCGGGGTCCTGGCTGAGGTAGCCCATGCGAGCGCCCCTCGCCATCTGGACCGATCCCTGATCGGCCTTGAGCGTGCCAAGCATGGCGCGCAGCAGGGTCGTCTTGCCCGAGCCGTTGCGGCCGACAAAACCGATCTTCTCGCCGTGGTCGATGGAAAACGTCGCACCGCGCAGCACCGCGTGCGTCCCGTATGAATGACCAAGATTTGAAACAGTCAGCAGCGCCATCGCCGGAGAGTGTAGGGCTCGTCAGATGCGCCAGCGAGCGCTGCGGGCTGCGTGAGCGAGATCGCTGCGCAACTCGTCGACGACATCTGCCTCAAGGTAGGCGATGCTGATGCTGTGTTCAGCCGGGCCAGCACCCGCTGTATCGACCTGCAGGCGTGCCATGTTCCATCGCCGGTCAAACGGGGAGTTGTGCGCGGAGATGACCTGCATCTTGCTGTACATCGTCAACGAGGTATTCCGCCACAGCACACCGCTGCGATACATCATCCCCCAGCCGGTGCGGACATAGCCAGCTATCCGTACTGCCGCCACCGCATGCCAGATCGCCAGCGGCAGCAACACCACCAGCAGCGCAATCGCCCAGAGGTCGACCACGATCGCAGCAAGTGCGCAACACAATGCCACGATCAGAATCGCCTTGCGAATGCTGCGTCTGCGAGCGCGCGGCGCGAGCGGTTGCCAGTCGAGTTGTTCCCCAACGACCGCTGCATGCTCGTTGATCTCGCGGAGCAAATCAGCGAGATGCTCTCGCCTCACGAGCGGCGCGATCCACTTCTGGCTGAAACGAGCCTGTTCGCCCTCTTCTGACCCGCCGCCGCTGGCAGTTTCGATGCGGACGCTCGCCCGGTTCATCCACCTGTGAACGAACGTCTCGCGGATACACACGAGTTGCACGCGGTGCCGGGGCACTGTTGCGGAGAGTCTCGTGAACAGGCCGCACGTGAGACGCAAGTCGTCTCCGATGCGCACGAGGCGGAATCCATGGAACTTCCAGATCGCCCAGCCGATTGACAGCACCATGAAAATCACCAGTGCCCCGAGTCCTGCCGCGATGTAGAACCAGATGCTCACGCCGCCGACTTTCTGCAGCGACTCGAGCCACTCACGGATGCGTGATGTCAATGCATTGAGCACATCAAACTGCCATGCAAGGCCCATGACAACCGCGACCACAGCGAAGCCTCGAACCGATGTCAGCCCGAGTCTGACAAGTTCTCCCGTGCTGAGCGCAAGAAGCAGGTGCTGCTCTTCCTGAGGATCGTCGGCAACAGTCTTGGCGTGAACGTCGGGGTCCGCGTGGTTGATCACGGCTGCTGCTGCCCGGCGAGGCACGAAGATGTGGCGACGCATCTCCTCGACAGCATCAAGAGAGAGAACCTTCAGCACCGCTTCCGGCTCACTGCCGCCGGCCGTCTCAACACGAACCGTTGCCACGTTGAACATGCGATGCAGCGGATTCTGCGCGAGATCAATGTTCTGAATGCGCGTGTACGGCACATGGCGTTCGTTCTTGAAGATCAGTCCACGCCGCACGATGAGTTCGCGGTCTGCGAGCTTGTATCGCAATGTGAAGTACACCCATGCTTCAAAGAAGATCCCCAGGAGAATGAATCCGCCGACCCAGACCTCCCATGTCTGCCCGGCACCGAAAAACACAACCAGTACGAGCGGGAGGATGAAGGCGCCAATCCTCGAAAGCGCGCCGAACATCAGAGACGACGGATGCATGCGCTGCCACTGGTCAGCATCGTCGAGCGCATGTTCGTCGTTGCCCTGTGCGGACATCTCGGATGACGCATCGGGATCGGGCGTCGGCAAATCAGACGCCATCGTCATCTTCCTCGCTCGCGATCAGGTAGTCGCGGATCATCAACGCACGCTCGTGTGCAATCCCGCTGAGTTGGACTGATGAGTCGGCTGTGCCCGCGGTGAAGATCGTCAGTGTTGCGATGCCGAAGCGTCGTTCGAGCGGTCCCTGTCGGACATCCGTATGCTGAACGCGGTTGCGCGGCACGTTGTGGATGCCACGCCACACCACGCCCTTGCGTATCTCGATGCCGACACCGCTCACACAGTACCGCGTGTACTTGTATGTGAGCTGCGGCCAGCGCAATGTAAATAACAGTATCAGCAGCGTCACCACGACCCATGCGATGGATGTGATCGATGTGACCGGCTGGCCGAACCAGCCGAACAACCATGCGAGGATCACGAATATGAATGACGGGAACGAGACAAAGGCAAGAAAGATCCACCAACTCACGCGCTCGGCGGGAATGTAGTGCGGGTCGACCTTGTGCTGCTGGTCATCAGCAATGGCGGCGAAGCGCGCGGGGACGTGATCTGGCGCCGTTCCATCATCACCACGATTGGATCCCTCGGCAGCCGCGTCATGTTGCTCGTATGACCGCGCCGAGTCCGTCGGGCGTTCCGGTTGCGAGGGTGTGGGCGCAGGCGAGGTGTCGTGCTCTGCTGGGTTGTCTTGCTCGTAATCTGACAGCATTGCCGGGCCGGCATCCTCTCTTGAAGCCGGGCCAGTGTAGGGATGTTGCCCCTGAGTCGCGAATCACGATGCTTTGTCATTGACGCCGCTGCGTTTGCGAATCTGCATCGTGTTACTGACTGCCATGGCGCCGGCGGGCACATCGCGGCTGACAATCGTCCCCGGTGCGATGCTCGCGCCGTCGCCAATGGTCACTCCGGGCGCGATCACGCAAAACCCGCCGATCATCACATTGTCTCCGATCGTCACCGGTCTGACGCGCTGGCGATTGAGGGTGAACGCGTGTACGAAGATTTTGGTGCCGTAACCGATGAGCACATTATCGCCGATGGTGATGAGCGTCGGGTCGTACGGATCGAGGTACGTGTCGTATGCGAGACCGACGTTGTTGCCCATCTGCACGCCGAGCAGGCGTTTGATCAGGCGGCTTTTGAATGCGCTGCCCGGGAGCTTGCTGATGAGGCGCATTTTGATATGCCTCCATGCGACGGCCCAGCGTGAGGCAACCTTGCCAGCGGTGAGCATTCCGTGGCCGCTGTTGCGCCGATCGAAGCCGCGAGCGTCGCGTGCCGGGCGTTCGCTGCGGCGATCGGGTGTCGGCTGGGGCTGGGGCTGAGGCTGACGGACCTGCGTGCTCTGCGACTCGGCGATCAGGACAATATCGGTCGTTGAAAGGCCGGGGCTGGTGCGTGGTCGGGTCATCTGGTTGGCGGGCGAGGCGAGCATGAGCGTCTCCTTCAAGTAATAGTCAATACTAACTTATGATGCCTGAAATGGCTCGTCAAGGCATTTTATTAGGATTTGCTAACTTTTATAGCGAGCGGAAGGCGTCAGATGGTCGGTGTTGCGGTCGGGCGGACTGGAATGCTTGCCAGAGGACCTGCCGATGAACAGCGCTGGCGATTGCCATGGGTGGAGAGCGGCGAGCGGAACTCTTCGAGGCGTGGCGGTCCGTTTCAGTCCCGTATTGCCGCTCGTCTTTGTCGTGATCAACCCACTTCATCGCTGTGCCATGTGCCCAATGGGACTTTGACGCATGGCATGGCCCCGGGGCGATGCGAACAGTCCATGTGGTGCTCCATCCGCGTTGCCAAGAGTGTGAAAACCAGCCCGCACACGCTGATCGACATGCGGCTACGCTTGCCACGTGCAGGATGGAATCACGTCGCCAACCTCTTCTCCGTCAGCGTCATCATCCGCGACTCGTCACACGATTCAATGGCTCGGGTTGATTGGCGGGCCGATGCTTGCGATCGTCGCGTTCCTGCTGTTGCCGGAGACCTACACGGATGCGACGGGTGAGTTGGTCGCGTTCTCCGCGACGGGTCGGGCGACGCTCGCAGTGATGGTGTGGATGGGCACATGGTGGCTGACCGAGGCGATTCACATCTCCGCGACGGCGCTGCTGCCAATCGTCGTGTTCCCGTTGCTGGGGCTTTCAACGATTCGCGATACAACGAGCGCATACGGCGACCCGCTGATCTTCCTGTTCTTCGGCGGGTTCGTGCTCGCGCTTGCGATGCAGCGGTGGGGGCTCGACCGAAGAATCGCACTGCTCACGCTGCGGATCGTCGGCACGAAGCCGGTCAACATGATCGGCGGGTTCATGCTTGCAACGGCGGTATTGAGCGCGTTCGTTTCCAATACTGCGACGACTGCGATGATGCTCCCGATCGCGCTGAGCGTCATCGCCCTGGTGGATGGCCCGCGCGACAACACAGCCAACACCAGCGCGAAGACGAACTTTGCCTTGTGCCTCCTGCTGGGGCTCGCGTATGCAGCTTCCATCGGCGGGACAGCGACGATCATCGGTTCACCGCCCAACGGTATTCTGGTCGGATTTCTGAGCGAGCGCATCGATGGAAGATATCGATCAAGCATCTCATTTCTCCAGTGGATGACCATCGGCGTGCCGCTTGCTGCCGTGTTCCTGCCGATCACCTGGTTGCTGCTCACGCGCGTGCTGTACCCGATTCGCATGCACGAGGTGGAAGGCGGAAAGGAGATGATCTCCAGGCAACTGCGCGAACTTGGCCCGGTGAAGCGCGGCGAATGGGCGACATTCATTGTGTTCTGCTGTACGGCAATGCTGTGGATCTTCCGGACGGCACTCACAGAGATCGAGTTCACGATTGATGGCAATAAGACGTTCGCACCGTTTGGAACGCTGACCGACACCGGCATCGCGATGCTCGCTGCGCTTGCACTTTTCGTGATTCCCGTCGATGGAAAGACGCGCACGATGGTGCTCGACTGGCGCACCGCTGAGCGATTGCCCTGGGGGATTTTGATTCTGTTCGGCGGGGGGCTCGCGCTCGCGGCGGCTGTAGGAAGCAACGGTGTGGCAGAGTACTTTGGATCGCTGGCAGGGCAGTTTGCCGGCTGGCCTGCCATTCTGATCATCGCGATCGTCGCGCTTGGCATCATCTTTCTCACGGAACTCACGAGCAACACTGCCACCGCCGCGACGCTCATTCCGATCCTCGCGGCGCTTGCGGCCGGCATGGGGATTCACCCGTATCTGCTGGTATTCCCCGCTGCGTTTGCGGCAAGCTGCGCGTTCATGATGCCCGTCGCGACACCGCCCAACGCGATTGTGTTCGGCTCAGGCCGGGTCACGATCCCGCAGATGGTCAAGGCGGGTTTGTGGTTGAATCTCCTTGGTGTGGTGCTGATCACACTGCTCACGATGCTCTTGATTCAGCCGCTGCTGGGCATAGCGTGATGCCATGCACAAGACGCATCCGCTGCCGGGCGTGAATCTTCACCTGCCAACGTGGGCTCCCACGCCGATGGTGCCGGTGCAGGTTGCTGCCGACCGGCCGGTGATCTGGTGCAAGCAGGAGTATTTCAATCCCTCGGGTTCGACGAAGGATCGCATTGCAAAGTTCATTCTGACGAGCGCGTATCGCGATGGTCGCGTCTCGCCGGGCGATACTGTTATCGAGGCATCGAGCGGGTCGACAAGCATCGCGATGGCGATGGTGTGCGCGCAGCTTGGGCTGCGGTTTATTGCGGTCATGCCGGAGGGCGTCTCGAATGAGCGGTCACTGATGATCGCTGCGTACGGCGGCGAGACTGTTTCTTCGCCGAAGGACGAGGGGATTCATGGGTGTATGCGCGTCGCGGAACGGCTTGCCGACGAACACAACGGCTTCCTGCCGCGCCAGTTTGAGAATCCTGATAATGCGTCTGCGCATCGTTTCGGCACTGCACGCGAGATGATCAACCAACTGCCGGGCGGCTCGGCGGATGCGGTGGTTGCAGGCGTCGGCACGGGCGGCACGCTTGTGGGCACATATCACGGCCTGCGCGATCAGGGCTGCGCTGCAATGCCGGTCGCGGCAAAGCCGATCAGTCAAGGATCTTCTTTCAAGACCGGCTGCTTTGAATACGCGGAGTGCTGCTCATTTTCGAAGCGCATTCCCGGTGTGGTCGAGAACATGTCGAAGCTGTATCAACCCGATGCGCTTGACGGGCTGATCGAACTCGATGTTGATGAAGTCGATGCGATCAACGTCACACGCGAACTGATCCGCTGCGGGTTTCCGGTCGGCCCGAGCAGCGGCTTGAACTTCGCTGCTTCGGAGCGCACACACGAACTGTTGCGTGAGCGTGGCATCGAACGGCCGACCGTTGTCACACTGTTCTGCGACCGCATGGAGCGCTACTTCTCGACCGAACTCTTTTGCGACTGGCTGTCTGAAGATTCACACGAATCGCACGATGTCGCATGTCTGCCAACCGGGTGAAGAAAGACGATCACCATCATGAAGCACGCATACACGAAGTCGACGATGGCCCTGGCGAGCCTGTTGTGCGCTGGCGGACTGCTCGCGAGCATGACGGGCTGCGAGCGAGGCGAATCAGCCAGACAACCCAAGCCTGTCGCAGCTGAGCCCGAACAAGCGCCTGCACCGGAGACATCGCCCACACAAACCCAGCCGCAACCGGAAGACGGGGAAATTGCAGCAGAAGCACTTGTTGACGGGATGAATGCGGATGCAGGTGACGATGCGGTCGCACCGGGCACGATGATTGGTGAGGGGATGCAGTTCACGCCTGCCGCGGAGTGGGTGTCATCGAAGCCGTCAAGTTCGATGCGGTTCGCACAGTTCACACTTCCAGCGAATGGCGACGACACCAGCGACGCGGCGGAACTCGTCGTGTACTACTTCGGTAACACCGGGGCGGGTTCGATCGATTCGAACATCACTCGCTGGATCGGCCAGATCGCGCAGCCGGACGGCTCGGATTCGCGGGATGCTGCCACGATTGAAACGCGCGACCTCAACGGGCTGAAGACCACGATGGTTGACCTCACCGGCACGTACGTTGCGGAGACGAGCCCGGGATCAGGTGAGTTTCTCAATGAGGCGGACCAGCGGCTTGTCGCTGCAATCGTGGAGACTGATGCCGGTCCGTACTACTTCAAACTCACCGGCTCGGATGCGACCGTCTCGCAGGTGCTCGGTTCGTGGGAAGCGATGCTCGAGACAATCAAGCCCGCTTCGGTGATGGGTTCATCGGACGCTGCATCACATCCTGGTTGATGCAGTGGGTTGCCGGGCGAGATGATTCATGTGCTTCATTGGTCGATTCAGCGTGCTCGGTGATCGTCTCTTCGATGCTGCTGCGTTGCGCGTGGAGCGTGTCGCGGTCGATCGCGATGGATGCGGCCTCGTGGAGGCTTGTGTCAGGTGGGGAGGCGGTGGTGGGGTTCGGTGCGGGCATTGGCGCTGCTCTCCCCCTGTTTGACACACTGGCCGGGCCAATCCCCCGGTCGTTTGCCGCGAGATTCGGCAGGTTCTGCGCGAGTTGGCGGGCAGCGTGATGGACGGTGGGTCGGAAAGCGCCTAAAGTTGCACCACTGAGCTGGCTGCAGGGCTTGCCCGTGCCGATGAAGCCGGTACTATGCGATTCTTGATCCGCCCTTCGGGGCGGTTTTCTTTCGGTTTCATCGCGGTGAAGACCGGAGGGTGACTCCGGCCGCATGGATGGAAGGAACCGGCGGGGCCGATCAGGCCACCGTAGCTCAGTGGTAGAGCACACCCTTGGTAAGGGTGAGGTCACGGGTTC